>PMCF01000283.1 GCA_003154115.1 Anaerolineae bacterium | reverse complement strand
AATTTGCGCAAAAATTGGGTGCCAGGTCTTTCCCTTCCTACGCCTTCTTCGCCGCTCTGGTCGCCGCGGCCTTCTTCGGCGCGGCTCGCTGAGATGCCGTCTTGGTGGTGCGCGCCGTCACACCGATCTGCGCTAGCATCCAGCGATTGCTTCTTCTCGCGCAGTGCGACTTTGGCGATCTTCACATACTGCGCCACCCATTCGTTCATCTTGGCGAGGATCCCTCCACAATCTTGATCTTTTCGTGCCTCGTCCCTACGCTGCCGCCCGCTCCAAATTCAACGCCAGCAGTCGCGCCAGAATTTCATCGTCGCAGAGGTCTCGCGGCCAGCCGTAGGCGTCGAGCACGGCTTCGTCTAACTTGCGATGCGCCAGTTGCAGCCACGTGGGATTCTCGTTGTAGAGATTGGTCAGCGTGCGTTTCTTCAACGTGACATCTAGCCCCGCCGGTTGGTCCTTGTAGGGATTCAGCCAGTTGTCGCGCAAGTCATTCAACTCCTTCGCCGCTTGCGCGATGGCACGTTCCTGGGAGACCTCACGGGTCTCCAAGACCCGTGAGGTCTTGGACGGCTCTTGCCCCGGCGGCCACGGGAAGGGAAAGGTTTCAAAGGTGGTGGAGGGTGTGTAGCGGAAACCACTTTCCACTTCGCGCAATTGTGTGCCTGTGCCGCGCGCCCACAGTTCATGCACGCGAGAATGAAGGACGCCGAAGGCGTAGTCATCATCACGAGCAAAGACGAGTGTGCCTTGATTACACAAAACTTTCGACTCAACCCATACGAAAATACGATGCTTGGCAACGCCCGGAGTTGCGATAAATCGTAATTTACCCTTTAACGCCTCACGCATTTCTGTCCGAGGACGTGCATACTGCCACCATTGACCACGATAATCATCGCGTCGTGTTTGACGAACGGGCAGCACATTTTTCTTCACATACTCAAACGGTTGTTCGTACAATGCTGCTTCATGCTGTAACATCAATCCAAAATCGATTGTCCACTTGTTGCGCGAACCCTGTCCTAAGTCTATTGCGCTTGCAACGGGACGAACAACATCCGAATTTGAGCGGCCATTTGGATTCAATGGCGCATTCAACATTGAACGCGCAATGCTATAGTCAATATCAAAGGGCGCTTTGGCTGATGGCCCCATGAAGCAAATTCCAAGGTTTTCTTTCAGCGGAACAGATTGTGTGAGATCAACCGATGCAGTTAGATCAGCATTGATGGTCGTTACTGGTTCATCATCCAGCATACGAGTCTTTTCTGTGCCATTATCAAAACCCACCATCGACACATGCACCGCTGCACCATCTTGAATCCAATCACGATCGGACTGCGCCCAAAAGATGTCGCCCGTTTCTTTAATGCGCTTCAACACTTCACGATTTGCGCCACCGCGAATGCCTTGCGTCGCCAACAAGCCCGCGCGTTTGACTTTGCCTTCGGCAATCATTGCTCGCGCTTTCTCGAACCAGTAACAACACAAGTCGCTGAAGTTCGGAATACGATCACCATACAACTTAAAAAGTGCTTCAACGTAGTCATCGCCTAACTCAGCGCGCATACGTGCACCGCCGCCCAGGAAGGGCGGGTTGCCGACGATGACATCACACTCCGGCCAGGTGGGCTCGAGACCCTTCGGGTTTTCAAAACCCGAAGGGTCTCGAATGAGTATCGAGTCCATGTGCTGAATGTTGTTGAGCGGCTTCAAGATGGGCGTTTCGCCCGCCGGGTCATAACCGTTCTTCAACTTCCATTGCAGAAAGCCAATCCACACCACGATGCTGGCGAGTTCGTGCGCGAAGTCGTCTTTTTCCAATCCATACATCTGCGTGGGGCTGACGCGCGGCGCAAACTCGCTCAGGCCCAGGTTGGCGGCAAAGGCAATGACTTCTTGCTCCAGGTCCTTCAACAACGTCAGACATACGTACAAAAAGTTGCCGCTGCCGCACGCCGGATCGAGCACTTTGAGCGTGGCGAGTCGTTCGAGGAACGGGGCGATCAACTTCCTGATCGCCGATCGAGTCTTGCTGTCGGGCCGTCGATCCGTCATTGCGAGCGCTTTTTGCGAAGCAATCTCAGGGCCGGTCGAAGAAAGATTGCCACGCCGCGATGTTGCTGCGGCTCGCAATGACGGCTGATCGGACTTGCCGCGCGCGGCTAACTTCGCCGCCGATAATTTGATCTCGCCCCATTCGGTCCGCAGCGGGCGCATCAACACCGGCTCGACCATCGTCTCGATGTCGTGGCGCGAGGTATAGTGCGCGCCCAATTCGGCGCGGCGGCCCTCGATGTCCAGCGCCCGCTGAAACAGGCTGCCAAAGATGGTGGGATCAATATCGGCCCAGTTGTCGCCCGCGGCCCTCAACACGGCGCGCGCGTCGTCTCCATCCAGCTCGATCACATCCTGCTCGGCGTCGTTGTGAGAGAACAGGCCGCCGTCAAAGGTGGGAATGTCCTCGCCCCACATATCGCCGCCGGTCGCCATCGCGCGGAACAAGTCGCGCAGGTTGCGCGCGAATTTGGCTCGGCTGTCCAGCGTCTTCTCGACGATGCGGGCAAACAGATTTTTGGGCAGCAGGCCCACATCCTCACAGAATAGGCAAAACACCAGCTTCACCAGAAAACGCGCCACCTGCCGCGTTTCCCGCTGTGGATTCTTCTTGTGAATGGACTCGCCGAGATCGGCAAACTGTCGGGCGGCCTTCTCGGTGACGTCCGTGATGGTCCGTTGCGGGCGCAGGGCAGCGGGGTTGTGAAACAGCTGATGCAAAATTTGAAAAGCCGTGAAGCGCGTGCCGGGCACATCCCGCGGGCTGGCAATGTCGGCGTTGGTGAAGGCATACACCTTGGTCACTGCGCCGTTGAAGTTGGTGTGAATTTCATAATGCTCGATGTCGCACACCACCAGCAACGGCGGATTTTCCAGCGAACTCGCATAGCCGCGCAACTGCTTCAAGGCTTCGGTTAAAGTCTTGTGCCGGCCCGCGCCCTTGTATTCAACGGCAAAGTGATCTTTGAACCAGACATCCGCAAAGCCATGCCCGATGATCTGGCCGCCATCGCTTTTCAGCGCGCCCTTTTGATAGGTGAACGTCGCGCCGATCTTGTCCATGTGCGCGGGGTTGAGATGTCCCACCAGCGCGCAGAGATCGTCGAAGTGTGTGACGTAGGAGGCAGATTCTTTGAGGTGAACGTTAGCCCAGTGATCGACGAATTGTTGAGGAGTAAGAGTTGGCGTCATGCCCCAAAGTATAGAACGAACGCGCATCAGAGGCAAATCACGGCGCGGCGATCAACTCTTCCAGCACCGCGCGCCCAAGGTCTTCTGCGTCGGTGGCGTTCTGCGCGTCTTCCAACAGCACCGCCATCGCAACCTTCGGTTGATCGGCCGGAGCCAGGCCGATGAACCACGCGTGCTGTCGATTGCCGCTGAAGGCCGCGCCGCCCTGCCCGAGAGCGTTACCTTGCGCGCGCAGCACGCCGAGCAGCGTGCGGGCTGTCGCGGGGTCGATGATGGGCGTCGGCGCGGCGGCATTGTTCAGGTAAGGCTCCCACTGCCCGTCGAGCGCCTGCACGTCTTTCACGACGAAGGCGTTGGGCATGAAGCCGTTATTGCCCAGCGTCGCCGCCACCAATGCCATGCGCAGCGGCGACACCGTCAACTCGCCCTGCCCTGCGCCAAAAGCCTGCAAGGCCAACGTCGTGCTCAGATCGAACGTCAAGGTGGGCACGGCCGAGGTGCGAATTTCCAACAGCGGTGGCTGATCGAGTTTCCACTTCTGCGTCAGCGACAACAACTCCGTCGAACTCAACTGTGCGGCTAAATCGGCAAACGGCGCGGGGCACGCCTGCGCGTAGGCATCCGCCAGCGTGTGAATGTTCTGCGCTCCCGGCAAACAGTGCAGCGTTAATCGATCGAGCGTGAGCGGCCGATCGGGGTGAGTGAGGGTCTGCGTAAGCACGACGGTACCGCGCTCGATCGCATCGGCCAACAACACCGATTGGAAGATCGCGCCCGGCTGATACAAACCCTGCGTAGCGCGATTCAACAACGGTGCGGCCGGATCGGTAGAAAGGGCCTTCCAATTCTCATCGAGCGTATTGGGATCGAAGGAGGGATTGCTCGCCAGGGCCAGCACCGCGCCATCGGGAAGAGAGAGCACCACTGCCGCGCCGGGCTGTCTCAGCCGTTCGGTGAGGAAACGCTGCGCGTTGGAATCGATCGTCAGGCGCACGCTCTGTCCGCGCTGGCGTTGATGCAAGAGTTGATCGAGAAAATCATGGGGACCGCGCAAGACCCGATCGAGCGCTTCTTCTACCCCGGCCGCTCCGTAGTTGATCGAGTCGTAGCCCACCACCGGCGCCGCCGCCATGAAAGGATAACGCCGGATCAACGTTCCGCTTTGTGGCACTGTTTCAGCCAGAACCAGATCGCTGTGATCCACGATCGAGCCGCGTTGAATCAACTGTTCGGCAAAGACGCGGCGAGGATTGTCAGCGCGCGCCGTGAGATCAGCCGAGACCAATGACCAGCGCCCCAGTGCGAGGGCTAACAGGAGAAAGGCCAGGAGAAATGCGGCGGCGATGCGTTGAATGGATTTAGACATGGAGCGGTTGTTTGGTAACCTCGAAGACGCAGGCGTCGGCCCCGCGCGCATGGCACTGCACTTCGCGCACGGCAAAGTCACGGCCGGTACCCCACTTCAACGCGGCTTCCAGCGTACCGACGATGGCATAGCAGATGGGTTCGGCCGGATGCAAGCCGTCACAATACAAGCAATCTCGAAACGTGATGACGTAATGATCGATAGCATCCTGTAACGTGTGCAGCTCTGCGCCGCGCGCTTGATTGGCCTCGTCGACGACGACGTCCAGAACCGTGCGGACGCGTCGCTGGATGGGCAAGACCCACAAGAGAGGCTTGAGCAGTGCGGCACTGGGGCGACGCTTGATCGCGGTCGTGCCAAAGATCGTGCCCCAGCGCCGGAAGAGGCCGCGCGCCGGGCCTTCACCGTACATGGTAAGCATGCCGTTGAACAAGGCGGCGAAATGCTCGCCCGGCGTTTCCAGGTCGTGGCTGTCGGGCGGCAGTGTTTCGACATAGACGTCCAGCCCGGCCATGTGCAGCACCGCGTAGTAGCCGTTTTTTCCCAGCGCCAGTTCTGTGCTGGTCAAGGCCAGACGCATGATACTGTTTTCAACTCGGCGTGGCTGTGTTTCGCTCATGGTCCCTCGTCATTGCTTTTCCATGCGATCAAGGTTAAGCATCCCGCCGAGCGCGCCCCCGCTTTGCGGACAGGGCGTGAGCGGAGTTCCGCCTGCTTTTTGCGGAACGCAGTCGAAGGATGCGGTGCCGTAAAATAGTCCTGATTTCTGGTGCGATCCGCATTCTTCGACTACAGCCCCAAAAAGCGTGGGCTTCCGCTCAGAACGCTTTCGCTTAAAGTCCGATTTCTACCTCTAATCGTTACTACTCAGCCGTCGCGCTATGCGCCGTGCAGTGTCATTCCCGCGAAGGCGGGAATGACGGCTGAGTAGTAACCTCTAGTCTCGATCGGCAGAAATCTGCAACAGCAAGCCCAGAATGATAAAACTCATCAACAGCGAACTACCGCCGTAACTGACAAACGGCAGAGTCACTCCCGTCAACGGCGCGAGGTTGGCATTGCCCGCCATGATAATCCACGCCTGCAAGCCCATCAGCGACGCCAGCCCCGCGGCCAACAGCCGCCCGAACGTCGTTCGCGCAATCGAGGCCACACGCAAACCGCGCACCGTAAAGATCGCAAAGCAAGCCACCACGCCCAACGTTCCGAACAACCCCAACTCTTCACCGATCGCCGCCAAGGGCATATCGGTGTGCACGGCGGGCAAAATCACATCGGGCCAACCTTGCCCAAGCCCCACGCCCATCCGCTCGCCGCTCGCCAAAGCGATCAACGACTGCACGATCTGATACGAGGATCGATCGGCATCCGCCCACGGATTGAGCCACGTCGCGATGCGGGACTGCACCCGCCCGATGAGCAGATACCCGCCGATGGCCGCCATAATCAACAACGCCCCGCCGATGAGTAAATACTGTACCTGCCCGCTGGCTAGATACAACATGATCAAGAACGCCAGATACAGCAGCACCGCCGCGCCTAAGTCTTGCTGCGCCATCAACAAGATCAAGGCCACGCCCCACATCGCCAGCAAAGGCATCAGGTAGGGTAATGTCAAGTAATGCTGCTGGGCCGGATGAATTCCCAGACTGCGCGCCACCTCACGCTTCTCGGCGAGATAGGCCGCAAGATAAGCGACAAACAACAATTTCAACAGCTCGGCCGGTTGAAAGAAGATGCCCAACGCGCCGCCCAGCCACAGCGTCAAACCAGCGCCGGCCGGATTCACGCCTACGATAAAGGTCAGCGCCAGCAACAACAAACCCGCCAACAGCCAGGTGTATTTATAACGCCGCAGCCATTTGAGATCGGCAGGCGCACTCAACACCAGCACCAGCACTACCGTCGAGACGCCCAGCCAACCCAGCTGCCGCCCCAGGAAACCGGGCGCGAGCCGCGCAATCTCGATCAAGCCCAGTCCGCTCAACAGCGCGGCCACCGGCAGCAGCAACGGATCGCGCGCCCGCTGGCGTCGATTCAAGAACCAATGAATCACTGTAAAACACGCGACCCACACTACCAAGGCCAGGGCCAACGAACGCGCCTCGAGATCGGACGAGACGTGACTGACGATGCCCGCGCTCTCGCTTTGCGTGCGCACCAAAGCCAATAACACCAACCCGGTCGCCGTAAACAATCCCGCGAGAATCAACAACACCCGCTCTTGCGCAATGGTGACGGGCGGTATCACGCTCCAGGCCTGGGTAGGACTCTGATCTTGGATGGGAGGTTGTGAGTTTTGGATCGCGGACGAGATCACGAGAGTACCTGGCTCTTAACTTCGGAGTCGAGGCTTCAGCCGGTTTGATGAGTGACTACATCTCCGGCTAAAGCCTCGACTCCAAAACCAAAATTTATTTTTTCTTCGCCACACGCTTCTTTGTCGCAGATTTCTTGGCTGATACAGGCACATACTTTCCGATGAGGGGTGCGAGGTCGCGCTTCACCCGCTCGGGGATCACCGTCCGATTGGTGATGAGCGCGCTGTCGAGCGCCTGCGCGCAGGCGCAGTGGCGTTCCACGGGCAGCGTGGGGATGAGGTTGGTAATGGCCTGCTTGCTAACTTCCACATTCGCCAGCAACCGCTCGATCACCATCGTCACCGTCACCGGTTCTTCTTCCACGTGCCACACATCGTAATCGGTGACGTGCGCCATGCACGCGTAACAGATCTCGGCTTCACGCGCCAGATTCGCTTCGGGGATCGCCGTCATGCCGATGATGCCGATGCCCCACTGCCGGAACAACTGACTCTCGGCCTTGGTGCTGAAGCGCGGGCCTTCGATCGTGACCAGTGTCGCGCCCTGATGAACCGTGGCACCGGTTTGCTGCACGGCTTCATAAACCAGCTGGCTGAACTCCGCGCAAAACGGATCAGCCAATCCCACGTGCGCCACCAAGCCATTACCAAAGAAGGTGAGGTCGCGCCCGCTGGTTCGATCGACTAGCTGATCGGGAATGACGATGTGACGCGGGGCAAACTCCTCGCGCAAACTACCGCACGCGCTAACGGATAAAATGCGTTCCACACCCAGCAGCTTCAAGGCGAAGATATTCGCGCGCGAGTTGACTTCGGTCGGCAGCAGGCGATGCCCGCGCCCGTGACGCGGCAGGAAGGCCACGCGCTGCCCCGCCAGCGTGCCCACCACAATCGCATCGCTTGGATCGCCAAAGGGGGTCTTGATCTTGTATTCTTTGACATCCGCCAATGCTTCAATATCGTACAGCCCGCTCCCCCCGATGACGCCTAATTTCACCTGTTCGAGTTTCGGCATGAGGAACACTCCATTTGTTGAGGATTCGCGCTGATTGTATACTAACATGGGACAATTAACAATTAACAACACATGCGGTGCAGTGCTCCCGTGATCAATGAACAATGACAAACGACCAATTGCCAATAACTATCTACCAGGATGAATTTCTGTTGGCGGTGAACAAACCGGCGGGGCTGCCCACGCTGCCCGATGGATACAACCGCGCCGCACCCTGCCTGATCGATCTGCTCAAGCAGCAGGTGGGGCGCGTGTGGGTGGTCCACCGGCTCGATCGGGACACCAGCGGCGTCATCGTGTTGGCGCGCACCGCCGAGGTTCATCGCGCGTTGAACATCGCCTTCGATGCGCGCGAAGTGCACAAGGTCTATCACGCGATCGTGCGCGGCGTGCCGGAGTGGGACGAGCACCTCATCGATCTGCCCTTGCGCCCCGACGGCGATCGACGGCATCGCACGGTAATCGATCGGGCTTACGGCAAACCGGCGGTGACGCGGGCGCGCGTGCTGGAACGCTTCGCGCAGCACACGTTGATCGAAGCGAGGCCGGAGACCGGACGCACGCATCAAATCCGTTCGCACCTCGCGGCGCTCGATCTACCGCTGGCGGGTGATGTGCTGTACGGCGGCCAAGACGTGGCTTCGCTCATCCAACGCACGGCGCTGCACGCGCATTCGATCGAGTTCACACATCCCGTCACACGCGAATCAGTGCAGTTGTCCGCCCCTTACCCCGAAGATTTCGTTCTGACGCTGGCACAATTGCGGGGTCAGTAAGGGCGTGTTATGATGGAACTATGCGACCAAGAGAACTCATTGAATCATTGACCCGCCAGCAGCGCATCGCGTTGATCGCCGTCATCGTGCTGAATGCTGTTATTTTCATCGCCGCGTTCATTCTGCTCTCCGGCCAAACACCGCCCGAGCCGTTGATCTGGCCGGACACCGGCGCGCCCTGTGAAGCCTATGCTGCGGCGAGTTTCCGCCAACAAAACGTGGCCGCCTCCGTCACGATCACGCGTGAAGCTATGTTTGTCACGATCGACGGGCCTAGCACGCAGGCCTGGGATGTCTTCAGCATCACAGCGCGCATAGCGACTCTGGGCTGCGGGCCTTACAACCTCGTGCGCGTGGATGTGCCCGATCCCGACGGGCGGCCCAACGTCCGCTTGATCTATGAGCTCACCGGGCCGGAGCTGCAACTGTGGCTGGACGGTAAGTCGAGCGACGTAGACCTAGCGGAGCGCATGCGCCGTCAAGTGTATCAAACCGCGCCGCCGGTTACGCCAACGCCATGACACTGCACACGCTGGAAATTCCGGTCAGTGGCATGGATTGCGCAGAATGCACTCTGCACGTGCAGCACGCCATCGCCGCCCTGCCCGGCGTGCAGCACGTCGATGTTTTCCTCGCTTCCGAAAAGGCCCTCGTGCGTTGCGATCCGCACCAAGTGGATTTGAAACTGATCAGCCACGCGGTGGCCGCAGCGGGTTATCGCGTGCCCGATCAATCCACGGCGCCCGATCGGGCCGGAGACCTTCATCGTAGTTACTCGCGTCAAGTCTTCACGTTGTTTGGCATCGTGTTCTTCGCCGTGTTGTTCATCGTCGTCATCGGCGAGTGGCTGGGCCTATTTGAGCAACTGACCGACATCATCCCTTGGCCGATCTGGCTGACGATCGTGCTAGCCGCCGGCTGGCCGGTCTTCCGCAATGTCGTGCGTGCCACGTTGAAGAAGCAAGTAATCTCGCATACCTTGATGACGATCGGCGTGTTGGCCGCGATTGCTGTGGGCCAATGGGCCACCGCCGCCATTGTCGTGTTCTTCATGCGCGTGGGTGATTACGCCGAACATTTCACCACCGAACGCGCGCGCCGCGCCGTGAAGGATCTGACCGCGCTGGCTCCGCAAACGGCGCGCTTGGATCAGGACGGCGTGGAGCGTGAAGTCCTGATCGCGCAGGTGCGGCCTGACGATGTGATCAGCGTGCGACCCGGCGAAAAGATTCCCGTCGATGGCGAAGTGATCGACGGGCGTGCGACCCTCAATCAAGCCGCCATCACGGGCGAAGCGATGCCGGTGGAAGCCGGACCCGGCGCAAAAGTGTATGCTGCCACCTTCGCCCAGTCGGGCAGCCTGCGCATCAAAACGACGCACGTCGGATCGGACACCACCTTTGGGCGCGTGATCAAACTCGTCGAAGAAGCCGAAGCCCAACGCGCCGATGTGCAGCGCGTGGCCGATAAATTCTCGGCGTACTATTTGCCGGTGGTGGCATCTATCGCCGCGTTGACGTTCCTCATCAGCCGCAATCCGTTGTCCACGTGCGCGGTGCTGGTCGTGGCGTGCTCGTGCTCCTTCGCGCTGGCAACGCCCATCGCGATGCTGGCCTCGATCGGGGCCGCGGCCAAACGCGGCCTGTTGATCAAAGGCGGCAAATATGTGGAAGCGCTGGCGCAGGCCGACGTGCTGTTGATCGACAAGACCGGCACGCTCACACTCGGCCAGCCGCAGCTCACGGATATACTGCCTCAAGCAGATACCCCAGATCAGAAATTGGAACTGCTGCGTTTAGCGGCCTCGGCGGAAAAGTATTCCGAACATCCACTGGCCGAAGCGGTACGCAGTGCCGCGCGAACCCAAGGCCTAACATTGCTGGAACCACACGACTTCGAAGCGCTGCCCGGCCTGGGTGTGCGCGCTCGCGTGAATGGCAGCGTGATCGCTGTGGGGAATCAGCGGTTTGTGGGGCAAGATGAAATCTTGCCTTACGCTGCGGAATTAGAAGCGCAGGGCAAGACGTTGCTGTACGTCACGCAGGACGATCATCTGCTCGGCGGGTTGGCCGCGTCGGACACACTGCGCCCCGAAGTTCCTGCTGCCATTCAAGCGCTGCGTTCACTGGGCATTCAACGCCTCGAGTTATTGACGGGCGACAACGAGCGTACTGCGGCGGCACTGGCTCAGCAACTCGGCGTGCAGTATCGCGCCAATCTGCTGCCCGAAAACAAAATTGCCATCGTGAAAGAATATCAAGCGCAGGGACACATCGTCGTGATGGTGGGCGATGGCGTCAACGATGCGCCAGCCCTGGCGCAAGCGAACGTCGGTATAGCGATGGGCGCAGCGGGCAGCGACGTGGCGATCGAGGCGGCGCACATCGCGCTGCTGCGCGACGATTGGATGCTGGTGCCCGACGCGCTGCGCATCGCGCGGCGGACCATGCGGGTGGTCAAATCAAACATCGGCTTCACGATCGGGTACAATGCGATCGGGTTGACGTTGGCCGCCTTCGGTATCCTGCCGCCGGTCTTGGCGGCTGCGGCTCAATCCCTGCCCGATGTGGGCATCCTGTTAAATTCGTCCCGGTTGATCCGGCAAAAGTAAAGCGTGAAACGTAAAGCGTAAAATGTAGTCTCGCATCATATGACGGAGGCTTCCATGCTCTTCACCCGCGAACGTCTCGAACAACTTGAAGATAGTGCTCTGGCCCCCTATGGCATGCGCAGCCGCGCCTCACGCGGACGGGTGTATGCCGAAGACGAACATCCCTATCGCACGGCGTATCAACGCGATCGGGATCGCATTATTCACACGACCGCATTTCGACGGCTGGAGTACAAGACACAGGTCTTCGTCAACACCGAAGGCGATTACTACCGCACGCGCCTGACGCACACGCTGGAAGTGGCGCAGATCGGGCGCACGCTGGCGCGCGCCCTGGGCGCGAATGAAGATTTGAGCGAAGCGGTGTGTCTGGTACACGACATCGGGCATCCGCCCTTTGGGCATTCCGGCGAACAGGCGCTGAATGCATTGATGCACGATTACGGCGGCTTCGATCACAATCAACAATCGCTGCGCGTGGTCGAAACGCTGGAACACCGTTACCCCGAGTGGCCGGGCCTCAACCTGACGTACGAATTGCGCGAAGGCATCGTCAAGCACGAAACGGAATACGATGTGAGTTCGGCGCAAAGTTTTGATCCGGACAAGCGCGGCTTGCTGGAAGCGCAGATCGCCAACGCCGCCGACGAGATCGCGTACAACGCGCACGACCTGGACGACGGGCTGCGCGCAAAACTCTTCACGCCGGACGAGCTGGACGGCATCGAGTTGTGGGAACGCGTGAAGCACAGCGTGGGCTGGGATGGCGCCGGTTTCGACGAGATGTGGCGACATCGTTTGATCCGGCGGCTGATCGGCCTGGAAGTGACCGACGTGATCAATGCCACCGAAGATCGCATTACCGCCGCAGGCGTGAAATCGACGGGCGATATTCAGGCGTTGGATCACAACCTGATCGGATTCAGCGAGTCCCTCAAGCAGATCAATCGCGGCTTGAAGAATTTTCTCTACACGCGCATGTACCGGCACACGCGCGTCATCCGCATGCAGATGAAGGCCGATCGGTTGTTGAATGAACTCTTTGCCTCTTACGTCGCCGAGCCGGGCCAGCTGCCGCGTTCGGCTCAGCAGCGCATCGCAGGGGATGGATTGCAGCGCGCGGTGTGTGACTACATCGCCGGGATGACCGATCGGTTTGCGCTGGACGAACACGCCAAGATGTTCGATCCGAATGTGAGTGTGTGAATGGCTCTGCCAGTTTCAACAAGAAAGTACGAATGAGAAACCCCAACATGGAGAAAACCGGTTTCTAGAGCGGTTTCCAGGTTGGTTTATGGTATTGCGCCGTGCCGTGTCATTCCCGCGAAGGCGGGAATCCAGTGTCGGCAGCTGCCGAAGGTCCCGCCTTCGCGGGAATGACTGAGCCGTAAATCAAAGTGGAATTCGCTATAGATGGGCGTTGATCCCGTTCGACTCGGAAGAGCCATGTGAATCAAGAACCGGGGCTCGTCGTGAGTCCCGGTTTCTTTTTCAATGGGGAATAGAGCGGGCTTCTATGCCCGCGTTTCCGGCAGCGTGGGAGCGGCCTCTGCTTCCAGAGTCTGCCACAAGGGCCGTGCTAATTGATAGCATCGCTCCACGTCGCCAGTTCCAACGTCACCTGCTGGAAGTAAGCGTTGGCGGGCGTGCCGCTGCCGTAGGCCAGATCGACGACGCGCGCGCCAATCTTCAACGTCTGCGTCTTCAGTTCCACCACATCGCCCTTCTTGATCGCGACCGCATCGCCCTTAGGCGCCAGCTTATTGCGGATGGCCGCATCGTTGTAAGCATAATCGCTCATCAACACTTTGGTGATCGTGCGCACATCATTCTTGTCGAACAGCCACACTTCCAACGCCGTGGCCTTCTCCGGTACACCGGTGCCGATAATTTCGCTGATCCCCACGCCGCACTCGCCGAGGAAATCGCCGTTGGGGGCTTCGATGCTCTTGGACATGTCGTAGCGATCGTCGCCCAGGGCGTAGGTGGTAGCGAACTGATTTAACGGGGCGCGCGTCTCACCAACCCAGGCCGTCTTCTCGACAGCGCGCGCGCCGCCCGCCGCGCGGCTCACCGCCGGCACGATCACCTCGCCGCCTTCAATCCCGGTCTGACCAGAGACCGCTGCCGTCGGTGTAACGACCGTCGCACCAGGCGCTTCCGAACGCAAGCGCCGGAAGATGAGCAGGCCGCCAATGATCGCCAGAACCAGGACAATAAACGCCAGGACAACAGCCACAGCAGGCGAAAGACCCGGCTGGTTGGTCGACGCGCCAACCGGACCGACGGCGCCCAAGTGATTCAGCCCGGCCTTCAAGTTCGCCAGATTGGCCTTATTCCCCGCATAATTCTGGGCGATCATCTGATCGAGCAAGTTGTTCACTTTATCCAGCGACCAACCTTCGCCCAAATTCGTCGATACATCCTGTATCGACATGCCCGCGTAGAGGGAGTTGGCGGAAGCGTTAAGGTAAGTTTGCTGGTATTGAGGGCTTAAACTCGATGGCTTGGCGTCGCCCCACTGCACCGGCCAGATCCACCAGCCCAGCACAATCAAGCCAACGGCGAGGCCAACTAGCAAAGCGATGAGCAGCGCCCACCACACGTAGCTCGAAGCCAGCTGCTTGCCGATCATGATATACATGGCAGCTTGCTGCTTGACGGTGGGTTGAGTTTGTTTGACGGTCATACTGTCGTCTCCTTTGCAAAAACAAGTTCTTCAACAGGGATAAAGATCACACCACGACCGTAGGTATAGTATATTTTGCGAAAAAAAGCAAGTCCAACTGTGTCATTTGTCATGGCCGGTATACGCCAAGTGCTAGTACCGCTTTGATCCACCTCACGGTACAATACACAGCGATGGCCCCATGGACCCCACACCCCCTTCCTAAGGAGAAACCGCTATGCTGAGATCGATATTTTTGTGGCTGGCTGGAAACAAAATGGTGCGCGGCTGGATGACCAGCCTGGGCGTGGCGCGGCGCGCCGCCCGGCGCTTCGTGGCCGGTGAAACGATTGACGAGGCCATTAACGTCATCCGCGAACTGAACGCGCAGGGCATCGTGGCGACGCTCGATCATCTGGGCGAGAATGTCGAAACGATCGAGGACGCCCAACGCGCCACAGACGATTACGTGAAAGTGCTCGACGCCATCGGCGTGAGCGGCGTGCAGTCGCACGTGTCCGTGAAACTCACCGCGCTGGGCCTCGACCTGGGCGATGACGTCTGCCGCGCCAATGTCGCGCGCATCGTGGCCAAGGCCAAAGAGGTAGGGGCGTTTGTGCGTGTCGATATGGAATCGACGGACTATACTGATCGCACGCTGGCGATCTATCGCAGTTTGCGTGACGAGTACGGCAACGTCGGCGTTGTGATTCAAGCCTATCTATATCGCAGCGAGGCCGACATCACGGCCCTGTGTCAGGAAGGCGGCAAGGTGAGACTGTGTAAAGGCGCTTACAAAGAACCACCCCTCAAAGCGTTCCCCCACAAGTCCGACACCGATACCAGCTTCGTGCGCCTGATGAAGATGCTGCTGAGCCCCACGGCCCGCGCCCGCGGTGCGCGTGGCGCCATCGCCACCCACGACGTCAAGATGATCGAAGCGACGTGCCAGTATGCGCAGCAGCAAATGGTGCCACGCGATGAATTCGAATTCCAGATGTTGCACGGCATTCGCCGCGATCTGCAACAGCAACTGGCGGCGGATGGTTACACCGTGCGCATCTACGTCCCTTACGGCACAGAGTGGTATCCGTACTTCATGCGCCGCCTGGCGGAACGTCCGGCGAATGTGTGGTTTATCCTGAGTAACTTCTTCAAGAAGTGAGGGGTGAAGAGTGAAAAGTGAAGAGTGATGAGTGACGTGCCATGCGGGCTTTCACTTTTCACTCTTCACTTATCAGGGTTGACCGGTAAAAGCACGGCGACACAGGAGACCCGATGAATCTTCAAGGCTCGACGGCACTAGTGACCGGTGGAGCGCGGCGCGTGGGCAAAGCGATCGCGCTGGCGCTGGCCCGTGAAGGGGCACGCGTGGTGATCACGTATAACACCTCGATCGATCAAGCGCAGGCCACGGTGGCCGAGATCGAACGATCGGGCGGGCAAGCAGCCGCGTTGCAGTGCGATCAACGCGATCTCGCCGCCATCGATCGGTTGTTCGATCGACTGCGGCGTGAATTCGATCAGCTGGATGTGCTCGTCAACAGTGCGGCGATCATGGAGCGGCAGTCTGTGCTGGACATCACCGCCGATGATTGGGCGCGCGTCATGGAGACGAATTTGCGCGGGCCGTTTTTCATGGCACAGGCCGCGGCGAAATGGATGAGGGAGAAAGGCAACACCGGAAACATCGTCAACATTGCCGACTTATCCGCGCTGCACCCGTGGCCGAGTTACCTGACGCACACCGTCAGCAAGAGCGGCGTGGTAGCGCTGACCAAGACTCTGGCGCTCGCGCTCGCGCCGTCGATTCGCGTAAATGCCATTGCGCCGGGGGCCGTGTTGAAGCCAGAGGAATGGGAGGCCGAGCGTTGGGAAAAGATGATCGCCGCCCTGCCTGTGCAGCACGGCGGTTCGGCGGAGGACGTGGCCGAAGCCGTGTTGTTCTGCGTGAAGAGCGAGTTCATGACAGGGCAGCTCATCGTCCTCGACGGGGGACGCAGCCTGAAATAAGGTAGCGTGTTACACTTACCGGCACAACATGATGCACGTGCGCGACATCCGGCATGTGCTGGGTAATGATTGATTTCTCGGGAGGCCATAAGCATGGAACTCAGCGAACGCAAGCACGTCCTGTACGATCATCTCAATCACACGCGCGAAGAACTGCTGGACGTGGTAGGGCAGATGCAGGCGGAGGATTGGGATAAGCCGGTGCAGTCGGTGGAAGGCGGCTGGACGGTGAAGCAGTTGCTGCTGCACGTCGCCACATCCGAAAGCGGACAGATCAAGACCGCCCAGGCGATTGCGGCCGGACAGCCTACGGTGCCCGACGACTTCGATCTCGATCGTTATAATGCCCGGCAGGTCGAGAAGAACAAAGCCAAGCAGCCGCCGGAAATTTTGTTTGGCATGGCCGACTCGCGACAGAGGCTGCTGGCCTTTCTGGAAGAAGTGCCGGAAGCCGCGTTGGATAAAAGTGGCAAGCACGGACGCGGCGATGTCATTACGCTGGAGCAGTTGTTCCTCCGCATCGGCGAGCATGAGGCGGGTCACGCAGTGGAGATCAAGAAGGCACTAGGGATGTAGGGTCGAGCAGTAACCCTTGCGAGGGGTTTAGGGTCGATAGTCTATCGTCACTCCTCGCGCGGAAAGATCAACGGCAGCTGCGCAATTCGATCAAGGGGGTATATACTGTGCGCGGGCATAAACTGCGCTTTTTGATCCGCGAACACACGCCTAGCGCGCCCCCGCCGCACAGCGGCGGACAGGGCGTGCGGTGCAGTGCTCCCGTCTTCGCGAATTTTCACGAATAATTCGCGGACATTCGCGCAATTCGCGGATCAGATTTTTCCGCAATCTGTGACCGTTCGCAGTATAATGTGAGTGAAACTGCGCTGACCTTGTTTGATGAGCAAATCGAGGCCATTGAACATCAGCGCGAAGGAGAGAAACATGGCTCTGCAACCCGTCACGGTGAAGCCTCCGCCGGCGCTCTATCGACGCCTGGAGCGCGTGGCTGCTTTGACCAACCAATCGTTCGATGCCGTGCTGCTGCAGACGATTCGCGGCAATTTGCCGGTGGCGCTGGAAGACACGCCGCCCGACATGCAGGCTGACCTGGCGGCTTTGATAAAGTTGAGTGACGATGATCTGTGGGCCGTGGCGCGCAGTCCCGTCGAGGCGCAGCAGTGGCGGCGGCATCAAACGTTATTACGCAAAAACGCCAGTGGCACGCTGAGCGAGGAACATCAACACGAACTGGCCCGCCTGCGGGAGGCCACCGATCAGCAGGTGCTGCGCCGCTCGTTAGCGCTGGCGCTCTTGAAGTGGTGCGGGTACACGCTGACACCGGGAGACGTGCCTGCTCATGGCGCGGCGTAAGAGCGTTCCTGCTAAATTGCGGCGGCAGGTGGCCGAACGTGACGCGCACCGCTGCAGTTATTGCCGCAGCCCGGAATTCGTCGGCGTGCCGATGGTCGTCGATCATGTCATTCCCAATCGGCTGGTGGCGCGACGACGATCAACAACCTCGCCCTGGCGTGTTACCGCTGCAATGAATTGGGTGTGGCTAAACTCAGTTGATCGCCAATGTAAGGGCAGGGCCTTGCGCCTGTCCAAATGCGGGCGACCGCGAGGGTCGCCCCTACGACTCAACCAGATTTAGCCACACCCCAATGAATTCAAAGGCGCACGCATCAACGGGCCTGATCCCCAGACCCATGAACTCGTAGCACTCTTCAATCCCTGCACCCAGGAATGGCACAAACACCTGGCATGGAGTGACGATGGATGGCACATTCGCGGCCTGACGGCGATTGGCCGGGCCACAGTAGAAGCCTTGCGGCTCAACAATGAGTGGCTGGTGCGTGCACGCCGCGTTTGGATCAGCGCAGGATTGCACCCGCCGTTGGAATAAAGGGTCAGTGATATATCTAACTGGAACGTCCCGCCTCGACCTGAGCGCGGGACGTTTTGTGTGTGGCTGATGTGCAACGATCGTAATTACCCTGGAAGGCTACTACACCGAATTGAGAAAGCAGCGAATGGCGCGTTTGAATTCGTTCCATTCCCAATTCGATGTTGTCCTCGGGCAAAGAAACATCACGCCCCTGTCGGAAGTCGGCAGGGGCAAGAGAATTGTGCATCTACGCGAGCGGTTGACGATGTCATCACGAGTTGACCAGCCTTACCCAAAGAGGCGGGGGAACACATCTTGCTTGAGATGCGGTTCTTCCGTTTTCTATATATTCTCAGGGCGCCGGGGGCGTTAGCCACAACATATTAGAGACTTGACCGGTCAAGCCTACTGGATGCCAAGTGTAGTCAGAAGTTGATAGTACCCATAGGACACTATCTGCAATGGCAGCAAAATAGCTACCATCCGGCGACCACGCAAGGTGAGACACATGATGAAGTTTACCGATTGGCCGATACTGTCCTGAGCGGGACACGAGATATATTTGATCGTCGGTGGGCAGGGCATAAGCCAAGTACAATTTGTCCGGTGACCATGCTAGTTTAGGATTCTGATCGCCAACATCGATCCATTTATGAAGCACGCCATTCAGAGTGATGCTGTAGATTCCACTAAATGTTTTATAACGTGATAGGGATCCCGCCAAAGCCCTTTCCAATGGCGCTTCTACAGGCGGCGAAAAGGAAGATACAAAAGCGATTTCAGATCCATCAGGTGCCCACTGCCATTCAGGAGTTGAAGGCAAAACCGGCAAATTCATTGATATGATTGGTCCCCAGAGATAAGTTGTTGCGCTAATCAATTCATGGAGTGATGTATCACTTACCTTGACTACGTGAAGTTGTTCATCAACGGGCTGAGGAGGATCGCCCTGCAGATAACCATACCATTGTTGTCGCAAACACAAGGCCGCTATATATTCCCCGGTCGGTGATAGCAGTGGACCTTCACCACAGTCTTCACTAAATGGCCCGTGTAACAAGTTCGTTCGCGATCCTCCTTTGGGGATGAACCATATTGAATCAATTGATCGGTTCACAACATCCATCTGGGTTGTGAACACCCCCGCTGGTACCGCGGCAAAGACTTTTTCAGGGCTCGCAATCTGGCCGGTTTCCGTAATCGGCCCAGATGTGTCAGCAAGATTCCATCTGTATAAGACAAAGTTGTCGTCTCGCTGCTCTACTGCACAAAAAGCCCTCTCCAAATCTGGACAATCGATTATTTTCCACGGCTCAGCTAAAGTTGTTGTTAACTCTGTGACCGTACCCCCAGTACTCTCAAGCTTGACTAGCTGAATAGCGCCTTTTGAGGAAGGCAAGGTCGCGCCTGAAACTTTCAGGCCCAAATATGATGGCGTGCGAACAGGATAATATGGTAACTCGGAAAGAAAGTTACGGTACACCGATAACTGATTCAAGCCCAAGGTTACAACAGTACCACACCCGATTACAAGAAATACAATCGCAAGCCATAACTTAGGACTGGGGTTGAGGGGTTGTTTACCTCTCATCATGAATCTCCAGACTGGACATGGTATCTTGCATGGCTTTTTTTGACAAAGACCTCGCGCGCAAGAAGAGCAACTTAATGTAACTGTCTGCTTGCTCGCCCGTATACTCGAAGATCGAACTGGTGATCCTCACAGTATACCGCCATCGCTCATCCCTGGGCAAATCCGGCAGCGACGATCTCCATTTGGCATTTCTCCGCAAAGTATTGTATGCTTCACTCACGCGGCGGTCGGAAACCGGGTTTCTCAATTCATGCTGGAATGATGCGCCGCACGCGGAGAAACCCGGCTTCGATCTTCTCACCGGAAGCGTGGTTATATGGATCTCGTCGGCACCACGTTAGGCCAATATCACATCGTCGAAGCGATCGGGCACGGGGGCATGGCCGTCGTGTACAAGGCGCAGCAGCCCGCGCTCGATCGCTTCGTCGCAATTAAGGTGCTGCTGCCGCATCAGGCCGATACGCCGGAATTTCGCGAGCGTTTCACGCGCGAAGCCAAAGCCGTGGCGCAATTGAATCACCCCAACATCCTGCCCATCATCGATTACGGCCAATCCGCTGATTTGAATTACATCGTGATGAAGTACGTCGCCGGCGGCACGCTGGCCGATCGGTTGAAGCACCCGATCGATCTGGCGACCACCGCGCGCCTCATCGCGCAGATCGCCGCCGCGCTCGATCACGCCCATCAACGCGGCATTCTCCATCGCGATGTGAAACCCTCCAACGTCCTGCTGGACGAAGGCGAGTGGGTGCAGCTGGCCGACTTCGGCCTGGCCAAGATGTTGATCAGCGAACAAGACCTGACCACCAGCGGCTTGAGCATGGGCACGCCCGCTTATCTCTCACCGGAACAAGGTCAGGGCCTGCCCTGCGATCATCACTCCGACATCTACTCGCTCGGCGTCATCGCCTACGAAATGATCGCGGGCCGCCTGCCCTTTACGGCCGAAACGCCGATGGGCGTGATCATCAAACACATCTACGATCAACCGCCCTCGCCGCGCGGGTTGAATCCGCAGCTCTCTGAAGCCATTGAAGCGGTGCTCCTGAAGGGCCTCGCCAAACCGATCGAGCAACGTTACCATTCCGCCGGTGAGCTCGCCACCGCCTTACAGTTAGCCATCGCCGCCACGCCGACCATGGCCCTATCACCTGTTGTCGGCTTGGATTCAAACGCCACGCCGCAGATTGTCTCGCAGAATGCGCTGCAGAATGCACCGCGTCTAACACCATCCACGCCCGTGGTGATCTCGAATAAAATTCTGTTTGAAGAGACCGTACCGATCGTATCGCACTTCATCGGACGTGAAGCCGAGCTGGCGGCTTATCAAGCCCAGCTGGAACGCGATCGATTTCTCATCATCACCGGCTTGGCCGGGATGGGCAAGACCACGCTCGGCGCTAAGCTGGCCCGCGAAGTGAGCGCCACGCCCGACCAGGTCTTCTGGTTCACCTTCGATCCGATCGAAAAATCGACGACCGATGCCTTGTACTGGGCGCTGGCTACATTTCTGGACAATCGCGGCGAACCCAGCCTGGCGAAATACTTGCGCGGCGAAATTGGCGCGCAGAAACCGCTGGAACGCATGGCGAAGTTAAACTTGCTCAGCGCCGCGCTGTCCACGGGTGATTACGTGCTCTGCTTCGACGATGTGCAGATCGCGCAAGACGTGCCCGACATCGCCTACTTCTTCAAACTGATTCGCCAGCGTTTCGTGGAATTGAAACAGCCCCTGCCCGCCACTTTCATCCTGATGGGCCGCACGGCGCCGCCCGACCTGGAATCCCTCGTCGGTCACGCGCTGCGCGGGCTCACGGAAGACGAGACCCAGCACTTCTTAGCCGATCGGAATGTCGTGCTGCCCAGCGAATTGATGCAGCAACTGTGGCGGCATACCGCAGGCAATCCCAAATTGCTGGAACTCAGTGCGAGCAATCTGGCCGGGTTGCCGGACGAGGCGGCGGCCACCTTCATCACTTCGCTGGTGCGCCGGGGCGACATCCGCGATTATTTGATGCGCAACATCTACTCGACCTTGACGCCCGACGAGCAGCTGGTGATGGGTGCCTTGGCGGTTTTCCCCGGCCCGATCGCGCGGGATGGCGTTGAAGAGTTGTTGGCCGAAGAACAACTCAGCCGGGTCGCGCAGCATCTCGACGCGCTGGTCAACAAACACGTGCTCACGCTCGATCCCGACGACCAGATCGACTGCCACGATCTGGTGCGCGAGTACTGCTACCACATCCTCAGCCGCCGCGATCGCGATCGCTTTCATCAACGCGCGGCGCTGTATTTTGAGCAAGAGCAAAACTGGCTTGCGGCCGGCGCCCATCACTTCGAACGGCGCGACTACGACACTGCGCTGAACCTGCTGACCAAGTACGCCGAAATGATCATCAACGCGGGCCAACTCGGCGCGTTATCCGATCAGCTGGCGCGTTTCAACAGCGTCACCTTGACACCCGAACAACGCATCAAGCTTTATCAGACGCAGGGCAACTGTTTGCGTATTCGCGGCGAATATGCCCGCGCCAGTCAGGCGCTTGAAACCGCTCTCGACGAGGCCGTCGCCGATCAAGAACGGGCCGATATTTTGCAGCAGCTGGGGCTGACGTGCATCAATGCAGGGGATTATGCGCAGGCTGCGGATTATCTGCGGCGCAGTCTGATGCTCTACGAATCTATCGGCCACATGGCCGGGTTAGGTCGAGTACATCAATATCTTGGCTCTAACAGCATAAGACTGGGACAAATTGAACCGGCCGGACATCACTATCGCATCAGCACAGGCATCGCCACACAGCTGGGCGATCGGCAGATGCTCGCCAACGCGAATGTGGGATTGGGACTGGTCCTCTGGAAGCAAGGCCAGTTGTCTGAAGCCCAGTCCAAGTTCGAAGATAGCCGCCGCATCTATCGTGAGTTCCACGATCTCTTTGGCGAAGCTAATGCGTTGGACAGCCTGGCCTTGGTGTACGGCGATCTGGGCGATCTGCCTCGGCGTATTCTGTATCATCAGCAGGCTTTGCGCCTGGACGATGAAACAGGCAACCTGTATGGGCGGTCTTTGACCTTGAACAACCTAGCGCACGCTTACCAGCTTAGTGGAAATTACATGGAAGCACGGCGAAGTTACGAGCAGCTCGCGCAGCAATGTCAGGCTATCGGACATACGCCTATGCTGTGCATAGCTCAGGCCGGCTTAGCCGATGCTTACCTTGGGCTGCATGAACTCCCCGCCGCTTTGCAGCAGGCCGACCTGTCGTGGCAAACTGCCCAGCAGATCGGCGCGGCATTTAATCTAGGCGTGAGCAGTCGCGTGCTGGGTGATGTCTGGTTGGCCCTGTCCGAACCGCAGCGCGCTATTGAATTCTATGAGCAGTGCATTCCCTGGTTGACGCTAGCTGGAGAATCCGATGAAATTCGGCGTGCCGAGCGCAGTCAGCAGCAAGCGCTGCACTTGTTATCAACCCAATAACCATCTCATCATGCGAGGAGCGAACCATGTTACTTTCCAATGAATTACTGTTGATCTTTGTCGTAGCATTGACTCTGGCGGCGATCCTGATCGCGGTAATCCCGCGTTCTGATAAATCAAGTAAGGAGAAACCCATCATGACTGAAACCACTGTCGAAGAGTTTCCGGATAAACAGGTGAAAGTTAGTGTCGATTCGCAAGGCTTCCTCGTGCGCATTCTGCGCCTACCTTATGCGCCGGCAGCAGAGATGCGATCGGATCAAGATGAATTTCATCCGACTACGATCTTGCTCAACGTCGTCGTCGCGCGCCAGGATGATCCCGATCTGCTGGTGACCAAATTTGATCCGCCGCTCAACCTGGAAATGGCCTATTCCCTGGAGGTTTTGAAGCGCGCGCACGAATTGGATTTGAAGTATCCCGTCTACGGTTTCTGGGATGGCTGCAAGTGGGTAAAGTTCACGCCGGAAAAACACCAACTGAAATATATAGTTGAACCGCATCCGACGGAACAGGTGGCCGGACATGCTCGTGTGGCTTTGTCGCAATGGAGCGATCCAGCAATGGGTCGGGTTCCATAGGGTCCTGGCTTTTCAAACAGAATAGATAGCACCCCGCGCCAGCGCACCTCGCCCTGGCGCGGGGTGCTTTATAATGCGGCTTCAGGGAGGAGCAACCATGAAGAGCATTTCATTCCCGCCAGCGGCAACGGCGGGTGTCCTTAGCGCCGTCTTGATCGCACTCAGCTTCGTCGTCGTCCACAGTGCATCCGCCACAGCCCCAGCCGGTGATGTGCCGCAGCTCGCCGTCTGCTTCGTCAACGTGGGTCAGACCGCCTGCGTCAATCGCCCGGCGCTCTCGTCTGCGACCACACTCACCGACGAAGTACGCTCGCTGACGCAGCTGCTCCTGGCCGGGCCGACGAAAGGCGAATCCACCCGCGGAGTGCAGTCAGCACTGCCGGTGGCTGCTCAATTGGCCTCGGTCGAAGTGAGTAACGATCGGGTCAATCTCGAATTGATCTTCCCGGAAGCATTCCTCAGCGCGTTAACCGATCAACAAGTAGAAGACATCAACGAACAGTTCCGAGTCACCTTCACGCCTTACAACTTTCAACGCATCGACCTCAATGTGCGGCGCAGTGATGGCGTGTATCAACCGTTGTCGAAATTCCTGAAGCCGATCGAGCAGCCGCATAAGCCTCGCCCCCTTACTGTGCCGTCATTGCGAGGAACGCACGCTGCGCGTGAGCGGAGCACAGCGGAGTCGAAGGACAGCGACGAAGCAATCTCCGACCCTGAAGAAACCAGCTTGCCTCAGGCAAGGATTGCTTCGCCACCAACGCTCGCCATGACACCATCCGGCGGTCTCTCAAACAAGACTGTTTTCGTCAGTGCCGGACACGGCTGGTATTGGAGCTCGGCCTTCGGCGCTTACAAGACGCAGCGTCCGGCCTTCCCTTCAGCGCCCTATCCTTCCGGAGAGGGTATCATCGAAGACTTCAACAACGCCGAAGCCGTCAATCAATATCTGTTGAGCTATTTGGAAAACGCCGGGGCCGATGTGTGGCCGGTGCGCGAACGCGACATGAACACCGCCCTGCTCATCGTCGACAACAACGGCCCCAACTTCTCAACGCAAGGAAACTGGACTAACGACAGCGGCGGCTACGACAGCAGTTATCGAGCGGCGACGACCCGATCAACTTCACTGGCCACGGCCACCTGGACATTCACCCCGACGCTCACCGCCATTTACGCGGTCTACGTGTGGTTTCCCAGCACTTCCAGTGCGCCCACCGCCGATGCCCACTTCTTCATCGAGCATGCAGGTGCCACCACACCCGTGACCATCCCGCAGACGCGCGACGCCGATACGTGGCGCTACATTGGGCGGTTTCCATTTTATGGCGGGCAGACCGCGCGCATCTATCTCACCAACCAATCCAACACCCCGGGCGTCACCGTCCTGGCCGATGCGGTTCGCATTGGAGGGGGCCTGGCCGACACCTCCGCGCCGGATACATCCGTCATCAGCGGCAAGCCGCGCTGGGAAGAACAAGCCTGGACTTACGCGAAGTGGTTGGGGCTGACTAACGTCTATTCTTACAACGACACCATCGTACGTCCGATCTATTCCGAGTGGGAAAAAGATCCCGGCGAAGATGCGGTCTATATCGCGTGGCACACCAACGGCTTCACCGGCTACAACACTGCGGCCCGTGGCACCGAGACCTACATCCATTCTTTCCAGCCCACGCCCAACAGCGACCTGCTGCAGAACTTCATTCACACTGAACTGATTAACGACATTCACGCCGGCTGGGATCCCACCTGGCCCGATCGCGGCCAGAAAGCCAACGACTATGGCGAATTGCGCCTGCTCAGCACCATGCCGGGGGTGTTGATCGAAAACGGGTTCCACGACAACCCGATCGATGTCGACGCCCTGAAAGACCCGCGCTTTCTGCAACTCTCGGCGCGCGCCATCTATCAGGGACTCGTCCGCTATTGGCACGCGATCGATCCCAATGTGCCGCTCACCTTCTTGCCCGAACCGCCGCAGCAAGTAATGGTGCGCAACAGCGGCAGCGGGCAGATCACGATCAATTGGAAGCCCGGCCCGATCGATGGCAGCGGGTTGCGCGGTGATAGTGCCACAGCCTATCGGGTGGTCACCAGCCCCGATGGCTTTGGCTGGAGCAATCCGATCGATGTCGCTACTACCGCTTACACGCTCACCGGCCTTTCGCCGAATCAATTGATCTTTGTCAAAGTCACCGGCGTGAATGCCGGGGGTGAATCACTGGCCTCGCCGGTGTTGGCCGCCCGGACGCCTACGTCTAATACCACGCCGCTGCTGATCGTCTACGGGTTCGATCGGATCGATCGGCTGGGCGATGTCCAACAAAACGATGTGCCCGAAGGCGCCAACCGCCGCGTCTTCGTCGATCGCATCAATCGTTTCGACGCCATCATTCAACATGCCACGGCCATCCACCTGCCTTTCGATAGCGCTCAGCGAGCCGCCGTGTCGAGTGGCGCGATCGGGTTGGGGCCGTATGTCATCGTGGATTGGATCGCCGGCGAAGAGCAAGCGCCTTTCACCGCGCTCGCGACCAGCGATCAAACTGCGTTGACGGATTTCCTGAACCAGGGTGGCGCACTATTTCTCAGCGGTGCGAAGTTGGGTTACGAGCTGCGTGATACACCCTTCTATCACGACGTGCTGCATGCCTCATACACGGTGGATGCCGATCAAATCTATACCGTCACGCCGACCGGCGATGGCATCTTTCAAGGTCTCGGTCCGCTCACCTTTGACGATGGGACGCATGGCACTTATGATGTCAATGCCCCCAATAGCTTTGCCCCGCTGGCGCCAGCCACTTCAACGCTGGTGTATAATACGGCCTCGGCGGCTGTGCAGTACGCCGCTGGTTGCACGCGCTTAGTGTATTCGGCCGTGCCGTTTGAAACGATTTATCCAACCGCGCAGCGGCAAGCGGTGATGGATCGCGTCATCGGCTTTTTAGGGGCGTGTTTGCCAATCGAGGGGCAGTATCATACCTTTGTGCCGCTGCTGATGCACCAGCGCGGAGAAGCGCCGCCGCTCGTGTGTCAGGATGTAATCGTCAATGGCGGCTTCGAATCGGGAGCATGGACGCCGGGCTGGTATGTGTTGGCGGCGAATCCGCTGCCGGCCATTATCACCGACACGGTGCACGCCGGCAATTACGTGGCGCGCATCGGCGCAACAACAATCAGTGACACCATGACGCAGACGGCTTATTCGTCCTTTGGGCAGACGCTAAGCATCCCGGCGGAGGCGGTTACGGCGACGCTCGCGGTTGAGCGGTACCGTTACTCGGGCGACAGCAACAACGCACAGTATGCCGTCGTGCTCGATGCGGCGAATCAAGTACATTATTTATTTACCGATCATGCCGATGCCCCGAACTGGATTCATGATCAATTCGATTTACTGCCATACGCCGGTCAAACGATCAAGCTGTGGTTCAGCGTCTATAACGGCGGCGCAGGCGGCACAGCCGGTATGCTCATCGACGATGTCCAGACGCAAGTGTGTGTGCGGTGATGGACTGAAGCATGAGTTCTAGTCCGCCGCCTGAACAAACCACGCAAACCGTGCGGCGCGTCAAGGCCCGTTCACAACGCCCCTCCGGTGGACCGTTGTGGCTAGGCCCGACGTTGGGTTGTTTGGCCGGGATTTGTGCGGTGGTCGCCATCGGAGCACTGATCGCGTTCCGGCCATTCAAGGGAACCAAAGCCGTAGAGTCACCGCTGATTGTGGTGACGGTGACGGCGACGCCGATCATTCCAACAGCCACAGCACGTCCCACCGCGATACCAGCGGCGACGATCACGCCCACGCCGACGCCCGAGGGATTGTATATCGGCGGCAACGCCATTGTGGCAGGAACAGGCTCGGCCCTGCGGCTGCGTTCCGATCCGGGCTTGCAGTCGACCACGTTAAAGACCGTGTCTGACGGTGCGCGTTTGAAAATTCTGGAGGGCCCGCGTGACGCCGACGATCTGCGCTGGTGGCGGTTGCATGATCCGGTGGATGGCGCGGAAGGTTGGGCCGTTGAGAAGTATCTGATACCCGCTACTACACCCTGATATTTCAGATGGTTGATTTTTGATTGTTGATTGAACGGTGGCAATCAGAAATCAGCCATCAACATTCAGAAATTAACCCGGAGTATGAGTGTGACTGCTTCAAAAGACTCAAAGCTAGACTCAAAACCGACCGTCAACATCCGCCCCCGGCCGGGGCAAACCGAACTCAATTGGCGCGAATGGCTGTTATTGCTGGGCGTCGCCGCCGTGGCCCTGGTCATCTGCGCCTATGGTGGACGCGCCGTCGTCAGCCGTTTTGCCGTCAGTGCGCCCATGCCCACCATCACCCCCACGCGCGCGCGTGCCGCCACGGTCACGCCGCTGGCTTCCCCCACCTCAGTGCCGGCTAGTCCCACGCCCACACTGGTCATTCCCACTACGATTGCTAAGGGTGTGTACGTCGCCGTCGTCGATGGCGTCAACTTCCGCAAGGACGCCAGCACGACCGCCCAGATCATTCGCACGCTGGGTGCGGGTGAAGTGCTGCAAGTTACCGACGGGCCAGTAGCGGCGGGTAATCGCACGTGGTGGAAATTGAAGGACCCTAACGGCGTAGAAGGCTGGGCGGCGCAAGACTTCTTAGCGCCCACCTCACCGCCGCAGTAGTCGTTAGGGCTTGCCAAGAAATAAGTCCGCACTTTCGACGCTCCCGCCGGATTGCAAATCCGGCGATGGGGGCCTGGACACTGGCACCCACTGCGTGCAGTGCGGTGTGTGACCATCCAGCCTGGAGCAATCTGCGGAGTTGTTCTTTGACGGCTTCTTAGTTTGACAATGTCAGATTCAA
>PMCF01000327.1 GCA_003154115.1 Anaerolineae bacterium | reverse complement strand
CAGAGTGAGTTTTGCGCCATTGCGTAAAAGCTGCTGTTGTCATTTGAAGATGTGTTACCGCTGGTCGTGATTGTCGAATTCGTCAGAGTCAGGACACCGGCGTTCGTAACTTTGACGCCCGACTCATCGGTGCTGGCCGCCGTAAAGGTCCGATTGGTCAAAGTGGCGACACCACCACTCTGCGTATACGAAGTCGTGGAGGCTGGAGTCGATGTGGGAGTTGGTGTGATGGTACTACCGTTCCAGGCGACAAGCGGTACGAAAATCGTATTTCCCATGCTCTGCGAATACGCGGCTGTACTAAGCAAGGCCGCTACGATAATGACCAACGTCATGAGTCCAAAGAACTTTTTGAAGCAAAACATTGTATACCTCCGTGGTATGAATAGTGCGGTTGACGCAGAAATCTGACTATCAGAATAACGGAGGCGTGTGCAGATTCGATTGAGGTCAAATGAAAAATTGATGAGAGCCAGAGTCGTTACTCAGGAATGCGGACAGGGCGAGTGATAGACCCGCCCTGTCAAGACACCGCGACCTTCAAATGCCGATCGATGTAGTTAAGATACTAAGAACTTGTGCTATTCGTACCGCAGCGCCTCGATCGGCTTGAGGCCCGCCGCCCGATTGGCCGGATACAGCCCGAAGAAGATGCCGATCGCCGCCGAGAACCCAAAGGCCAACGCCACCGACTCGATTGACACGACGGTCGTCATCAGGCCCGCGGCGCTGACAGCCGTCGCGATGCCCCAACCGATCACAATGCCGATGACACCGCCTACAATCGACAAGACCAGTGTCTCCGTCAAGAACTGATACAAGATGTCGCGCCGCCGCGCCCCGACTGCTTTGCGCAGGCCGATCTCGCGCGTGCGTTCTGTGACCGAGACCAGCATGATGTTCATCACGCCGATGCCACCCACCAGCAGTGAGATGCCGGCAATGGCCCCGAGAAATACCGTCAGGGTCGTCGTGACACTGGTCGCCGTCGCCAGAATATCAGACTGAGACTGCACGGTGAAATCGTCTTTCTCGCCAATCCCGATCTTGTGCAAGGTGTGCAGCTTCGCCGTGATCGCGGTGATGGCCGGAGTGATGCTGTCGGAATTCGCCGCCGACACTTCAATCGTCGAGACAGACTTCTGATTGCCAACGCGCGAATTGGACAGGCGCGCCATCGCAGTGGTAATGGGCACATACGTCGTCGAGTCCCGGCTGAAGCCAAAGCCACCCGAACCCTGCGACTTCAGCACGCCAATGACCTGGAACAAAATGCCGTTGATCTTGATCGTTTTGCCGACCGGGTCTAAGCCGCCAAAGAGATCGGTGACGACCTGCGAGCCGACGACGGCCACACGCGCCTTGCTACTGACATCACTGGCTGAGATGAAGCTGCCATGATCGAGTTGATTGGGATGCACGATGGCATAGTCCGGCTCAACGCCCACTACCTGCACCGAGGTCTGGCTGGTCTGGTACTTCAGCGTCTGGCGCGATTGGACTTGAGGCGAGACCGCAGCCACACCCGTTAGCCCCTTGAGCTCCTTCGACTCTTCGTAAGTCAACGGAGCGGTCGCGCCGCCGCCCGCCCCGGACGGCGCAGACTGGTTGCGCGTGCCCGAGTAAATGGTAATCACATTCGCGCCGATGTTGGAAATCTGATTGGTGATCGAGGACTGCGCGCCAGTGCCCACCGACAACAACGCCACCACCGATCCAACGCCGATGACGATGCCCAACATGGTCAACGCCGAGCGCAATTTATTGGCCAGCAACGCCCGTAAAGCACTCCGTACATTCTGCGAAAAATTAAGTCTCATGATGTCTCCTTTTACGCATTACTTCTTGTCACTACTGCGTCATGCGTATTGCGTAAACTATGCAATCTGTCCATCTTGAATGTGAATCACTCGCTGCGCATTCGCCGCAATCGCCGGATCGTGCGTGACGAAGATCACGGTGATACCGCGCTGACTATGCAGCTCGCTGAATAGCGTCATGATCTCTTTGCCCGTCTTCGAATCGAGGTTGCCGGTCGGCTCATCGGCCAGCACGATCGAGGGTTCGGTGACCAGGGCGCGGGCGATCGCCACCCGCTGTTGCTGCCCGCCCGAGAGCTCATTGGGGCGGTGTCCCAACCGATCGGACAGGCCAACGGCCGCCAGGGCCGCCGTGGCTCGATCGCGCGTATGATTGCCGGTCGCATACAACAGCGGCAGCGCCACATTCTCCAGCGCACTCGTGCGTGACAGCAAGTTGAATTGCTGGAACACGAAGCCGATCTTCTTGTTGCGCACCGAGGCGAGTTGATCGTCGCGCATCTTCGCCACGTCGATCCCATCGAGGACGTAGGAGCCGCTTGTCGGGGAATCCAGACAGCCCAGGATTGCCATCAACGTGCTCTTGCCTGAACCCGAAGGCCCCGTAATCGCCACCCACTCGCCGTCTTCAATCTTGAGCGAAACACCGTCGAGTGCGCGCACTTCGGTCTCGCCCATTTGATACACTTTGGTGATATTCTCAATTTCGATCATGATGATTCCTTTTGTTGATCAGAATTCTGTTGTTGGGGCGAGCCCGTGTGCTCGCCCAGGGTCGATCCGCGGATCGACCCCTACTACCCGCCCGGCGGCGGCCCACCGGCTCCACCACCCGGCGGCGGGCCACCCATGCCGCCGTCTGGCGGGCCGAAGTCGCCGGGTTGATCGGTGTTGCTCTTGGTAGTGGAAGTGGTCGTCGTGACCAGCACCTGATCGCCTTCTTTCAAATCGCCGGACACTTCAGTCAAATCACCCGCCGTCATACCGACTGTGACCTGCACCGGATGCGGTTGCCCATTTTCCACCACCAGCACAAAACTTCCTGACATGCGCTGTGGGCCTGCCTGAGTGTTGGTGATAACCTGACCACTCTGCACCGTATTGCTGATCTGACTGGTCTGACTAACCGATCGGGNNTTGACGCGCACACTGTAGTTGACGACACCGTTGCTCACCGATCCGGAGGGAGCGATGTAGGCCACTTTGCCCGTCAACGTGATGCCCATCAAGGCATCCAGCGTCAGCTGGGCTGCTTGACCCGCTTGCACATTAGCGATCTCGGTTTCGTCGACCAACACATCGACGTGCAGTTGGCTGACGTCCGCGATGGTCATCGCGGTGCTTGCGCCGCCCGTGTCGCCCACCGTAATGTCCACCGCGGTAATGACGCCATCGAACGGAGCCACGATCTGCGCATCGGTCAGGTTGCGCTTGGCCTGCTCCAACGCTAAGCGCGTTTTCTCTAAGGCGGTCTTCGCTAGAATCTGTTCTTCAGCGCGCGGCGACACTAACGCATCCAGATTGGCCTTCGCGTTTTGCACTTGCGACTGCGCGGAACGCAGCGAGCTATCGTTGAGGCTGGTCTTAGTCACATTGCAATTAGCCAGCGCCAAGTCATAGGCCGACTGCGCGTTTGATAGTCCGTTGACCACATTTTGATAGGGTCCCCAATCACTACTGAGATAATTCTTCGCCTGATGATCATTGGCCAACCGATCGTATTCAGCCTGCGCCCGATCAAGATTAGTTTTGGCGCTGCTCAATGACGAGCATTGCACGCTCTCTTTGAGGGACAAATTGCTGTAGTCCTGCCGGGCCGCGTTATAGGAAGCAACCGCGCTGTTGTAAGCAGATTCCGCCACCGCCACATCCGTGGGATCGGCTTCCACCGTCTCGCTGTAGGCCAATTGCTGCCGGATGTACGCTTGCTCGGCGTGGGTCACGGCGAGCTGCAAACTGGTCGCATCCAGCGTCGCCAACACATCCCCCTGCTTCACCTGATCGCCCATCTCGACGTTGACCTGCTCAACCGTGCCCGAAGAGCCGAACGACAAATTCACCGTAGATTGAGGGATAATACTGCCGTTCGAATCAACCGAAGTGAACAAGGTCGTGCGCGTCACTTGCGCTGTGGTTGCATTCGCCAGTGCGTTGCTGCCTGTAGTACTCGTCGCAGCACGCGTGCTCGCAAACACTCCACCGGCAATGAGTACCGCGACAATTCCTGTGATGATCCAAGTGCGTTTCTTCATCATGATGCTCCTTAAATTCGCCTACCCACCTATTCGCATACCGAACAGGTTGAGGCCGCGTTGTTGAGTTGTGGTCGTCGGCTCGCTAATGTAGACTTGTTGGCCTGCTTGAATCTCGCCCGCGACTTCGGTGAGCGTACCGTCGGTGTAACCGGTCTTCACCGGGACTTGCTTGGCGGTACCATCGGTCTGGACCACATTCACGTAATACCCGCCCTCCGTAGCCGATCGAATCGCTCCGCCTGGAACGGCCAGCACATTCGCATGTGTTCCGATGATGACGCTTACACTGCTCGTCATGTCATTGCGCAGCGTGGCAGTGACCGGGTCCAAATCGACACGCACCGTGTAATTCACCACGCCATTGCTTACCGTCCCGGCCGGCGAGATGCGCGTGACCGCGCCCGTGGTCGAGACGTCGGTCAGCGCATCGAATGTGACCTTGACCTGTTGGCCGGTCTTCACCTGCGCGATCTCGGCCTCATCCACCAGCACATCGACGTGATACTGGGCGTTATCAGCCAGCTTGATCGTGGTGTTGCCGCCCCCTTGCGCGCCGACGACGGGGCCTACCGTGGTCACGACTCCATCGAAGGGTGCAACAATCTTGGCATTCTCTAAATCCTGCAAGGCCTGATCGTAGGCTAGCTTCGCATCGTTGACATCGGCCGCGGCGTTGATGAGCGTGCGCTCGGAAGGGTTCTGCAAAGCCTCCAGATTCGCCTTGGCCTGCACCAATGAAGCATACGCCGACTGGATACCGCTGGTATTGATGCTGCTTTTTGTCAGATTGCAATTCGCCACAGCTTGTTCATAGGCGGCTTTAGCGCGATCCAACTGCGACTTCTGCGGCGAAATATCAGCAGTACCGTTGACCTGGACGCGCCAATTGGTGATGTAGATGTTGTAAGCCGTCAACGCATCATCGTAAGATTGTTTGGCGTTATCAAGGTTGTTGCAGCTAATCATCACCTGATCGGTTTTGTTCACCGCATACTTTTGCTGCGCCAATTTGTAAGAAGCGGCCGCATTACTCACCGCGAGTTCCGCCGCCGCGACTGAATTCGGATCGGGGGTGACGGTCATACTGTAAGTGGCCTGCACGTTCAGATATTCCTGCTCGGCCTGCGCGATGGCTAGCTCGAGATCGGTCGTATCCAATTCGGCCAGCACATCGCCCTTCTTGACCTGATCGCCGACCTGCACGTTCACCTTGGTGACGACTCCCGAAGTTCCGAACGCCAGCGTAATCTTCGATTTCGGGATAACGCTGCCCGATGATTCCACCACCGACGAGAGCGTGGCCTGTGTTATCTGGCCCAGCTGGGTCTGAGTGGTCGAGGTGGACGCCTGTGAGCGTGTCGTAGCGAACGCGAGGCCCGCACCCACCAGCACGACCACTACCAGAAAAATGAATATCCGTTTCTTCGTCATAGTTTTCCTCTGTTTCTCTGCTTTGATGCTTACAGTATCGCACTCACTTGTGCAGAAGTTATCGAGACAACATGAGTGAAGATTAAGAACAACAGAGCGGATCGGCCGCCAGCAGAAAGCCGCCGAAGATCGCCGCATCGACCAATAAATTGCGTACCGTACTACCCAGTTTCAAACGTTGCATGATGTCCTCCTCAAAAATCTTGCGCTCATGTCGGTTTTGAGGTGATGCTCCCGGCGGATGGCTACATCCGCCGCTGGATTTGGCAATCCAGCGGGAGCGTTTCACCTTCGAGGCCACATGAGCCAAATCTTGAATATTGTCGCCAGACTTTTCGCTTGGTGTTGTCAACAGTATCGCAAAAAGTTATTGAGGAAATATCGAGGCACTCTGAGCGTTGCCTGAGAATGCGCCGCCATGTGAGCGTCATTCCCGCGTGCTGTCGCCATGCGCGCCCCCGCGCTTTGCGCGGACAGGGCGTGTCGGGCATCCAGAGCACTGATCAACACACGCCTCTGACGGGATTTCTGGATTCCCGCTTACAACGCGCGGGAATGACGGGGCCAGCGACAGGAGTACTGCACAACGAATGGCCCACAAAAAGAATGAGCGCGACTTTCGTCGCGCTCATTCCTACATTCTCAGTTCACCCGATCAGTTGGTGGTGGAAGGAGTGGTGCTGTTGCTGCTGCTGTTTGGCGTCGCGCCACTTGACGGAGCGCCATTGGATTTACCACCACCACGCGGCCCACCATGACCTCCAGGCCCGCCCAAGCCAGGCCCCATGCCGAAGCCCATGTCGCCCTGCGCGCCTGCGCCCCAGTAGCCCTTGTCCAGGCCCGCGATCAACCAGTCGGCCTTGGCCTGCGTCATCGTCCCATCGGTCACGGCCTGAGCGATCGCCGTCTTGGTCTCGGCGATCTGGGCAGCCTCAACGGCGGCCTTCACCGTGGCAATGTCAACGCCCTTCGCCGCAGCGATATCCGACAACGTCTTCCCGCCCCACAACTGCGCGGACAACTCATCGGTCGTCATGCCCAGCGCTTTCGCGGCCGCTGCCAGCGCCGCCTGGCTGTGCAGTTCGCGCGGCCCCAGTCCATCGGGCGGAGCGGCCGGCGGCGTCGTTTGCGTGGTCGGTGCGGTCGGCGTGGGCGTGACCGAACTCTGCGCCGAGGCCACCGAGCTGATTCCCAGCGCGGCCACCAGTCCCACCAGTACTGCGATTCCAACATACTTCTTCATCTTAGACATCGTACACCTCCATGGTGTTGTGTAGTATAGCTTGTGCAGCTATCTGCTTATAGAATAACTTTTCCGTGTGCAGATTTGGTCGAGAGAAAATGAGCAGTCGCTAAGAGTACAAAGGCTCAAAAGCGCAGTTGGTCGCCAACGGCGTGGTGGGCAATTCAGTCTATATTATTGGCATCGACGTGAATGCTGATTCTGATCACGTGTTGGCTGATGGCACGCTAACGCCGTCGCCGAAGAGCGCGATAGGCATCATGCGTTGATTCGTTGCCTATTCGATGACACCAATTTGACTCTGGCGAGTGCCGTGCTATGATCTGAGCATGTTATCCGCCAGAACTTGAGTGCCGAAAAGGTGGGAGCGGCAATTTTTGGAGGCGCGTCTTACCAGATCGGCGGCGAGAACGCGCCGGAGGTTATTGATTTGTGCCTTCTGCTCATCTCTGATAAACCGAGAGCGGCATGTACTTCGAGATCGTCAACGAGATAACGGACATCGAAATCATTGCCAAAGGCCGAGGCATTCAAGACCTTGCGCGTCTTCGCAAGAAGTATGGTCCCGGCAATTGGCGCAAGCTCAAAGGTCGGGCAATTGTCCGTCTGGAAGACGGCCACCTGCATGACGCGGAAATCCACTGGTACGAAGCACATGGTATCGGAAGAAAGAAATTCAAGATCAAACGGATTTTGGACTAAGACTATGAAAAATATCTCCCCAACTCGATTTGCTATTTGCCTGAAAAATAAGGGCAGTGAAGACTTGGTCATCCGCAAGATCTATCAGGTCTTGCCGGATGAGGCTGCCGAGAAGAAAAGGCTGCTGCGTATCATCGATGAGTCTGGCGAAGATTACTTGTATCCCGCCAGTTACTTCTTCCCGATCGATCTGCCCCAAAAAGTCGAACGGACGCTGCGGCAAAGAGTTTCTATTGCGGCCTAAGTCCACGCCCCTTGCTGGATCGCAAAGTCAAAAAGCAATGGTGTCAACGAATAGCGCGCGCGGCATCATTCGTTGATTCGATGTCTATTCGATGACATCGATGTAAATTTGACTCTGGCGAATGCCGTGCTATGATCTGAGCATATGACACGACAAATCTTACGTTCTAAAATGCAACAGAATTGTCGTCTATTTCAGGATTATGCGGCGGCTCTCATCTGCTCCCTTTCGGGCCTGTGGGTTGATCCGCGCCGCATCAATCCTTAATACGTTGGGCGGCTACAATCATTCGCAACTTTGTTTGCAATCCTAAATCTGTGAGCAAATTCATGAAAAACAAAAAGACTGATAAGCCTCAAAAAAGCAAAGAAACTTTAATCCCTCCGCCAGTTCTTAGCGTATTGGTCATTTTGCTTGTACTGATTACAAGCATTGTCAGCGCAACCATAGCCGCTAATCTGTTGCACGATTTGTTAACGAGCGTAGCAGTATTCATTTTTACGTTGCTAATCTTGGTTATCGTTGTACCTTATATGGGTTTAGTCACTGGTTTAGTAGACGAAACAACTTGGTTTAGGACCTATGTGCTTGTCTTAAAACGAATTCCTGGATTAGACGTAATCATTGAGTCTTTCATAAAAATCACTCAGAAAAAATGAGTCTCCGATGAAGCGTCATCCCCCCTCATTATTGACTACGGTTGCAGTAATAATAACTTTAATTACTGTTCCTTTGATTACTGCCACCGTAACTGCCGTTCTTGTAAAAGAATGGATATCTACAGGCCTTATTCTGTTATTTAGTGTTACAGTGTTAGTCGTTATAATTCCGTATATTGCACTCGTTAGCAATCTGGTTTCGTCAAACAGTTGGCTAAGGGCATATATTCAGGTTCTCAGTAAATTACCTGTTATAAAGTTGGTCGTGCCTTCACTTGATGGGCTGTTTATAGACAACAAGGTTTTTAGATTCAAGAATATTGTCGAGAAACGTATTAACGCTAGAGATTGGAAGCTGCTTCACTTAAAAGCACAAGAGATAAGCCTAAAATTGATAGTTATACGTGGCTCAATGTCATCCGATTTTCAATTGCTGCTCCACGACTTAGAGGTGCTTTGGCAACAAGATTGTAGTGGGAAAATAGTGCAGTTTGTGCGCCTCGATGGTTTGGCGAATGGAACAGTTAAGAGTATTTTGTAGTGTTCGCTAACATGTTG
>PMCF01000381.1 GCA_003154115.1 Anaerolineae bacterium | reverse complement strand
CTCAACCAGATTTAGCCACACCCAAACCAATTGGGCCGCATGACCCAGATGAGTGCTTCCAGAAGAAACGAGGCGGCCCGAACGGATCGCAACCTGGCCGGGAACTCGGCGCGCACGAGTGGCGTCTTTTAACCGGAGGGATTGCCATGTCACGTCAAGTCTGGGTCCTGTTTGCTTGGATGATGTTGCTTGCGGCGTGCGCTTCTTCGCTCCAGCCGCCGACGGCCATGCCGACGCCGACGCTTGGGCCTTCGCCTGTGCCGAGTGCGACGCCGTCTACCAGGCCGCCCGCCGGTGCCCCGGCGACAAGCTTGCCATCCACACATGAGCCTGCTGTCGAGCAGGCGCGCGCCGATCTAGCCCGTCGGCTCAACATCGCGGTGGATCAAGTCACGGTGGTGAGCGTGACGGAATCCGGGCAACCGCTACCGGCCGCCGACTGCCAGCCGATTGAGGCGCAGGCCAGCGCCCCGGCCAACGTGATGGGGCAAGACATCACGCTAAACGCAGGTGGCCGGACGTTTGTCTATCGTGTGCAGGGAGGCCGTGTGCTGGTGTGCGAGGGTACCACGTCCGCATCGAGTTGGCCGCCTCAGGCCGAGACAGCCGTGCGTGCTGCGATCGACGATCTGGCTTCAAAGCGCGGGCTTGCACCCGAGTCCGTGCAGGTTGTCTCAGTCACAGCAGAAGAGTGGCAGGACACAAGCCTGGGGTGTCCTCAGCCGGGAATGCATTACGCTCAGATCATCGTGCAGGGTTACGGGATCGTTCTTACAGCAGGCGGCCAACAGGTCGAGTATCATTCGGACCGGCACGGCCACGTGGTGACGTGCCGGTGAGGGAAATGCAAGAGGCCACCGGTCTAAGCCGGTGGCCTCCCGCTAACAAAGCCATTGCGGTCTACTCTTAGAGTATCAGCCGCGAGTCACCGCAAACGACAGGCTGCCTCCTTACCTCAAGAAGAGCGGTAAGAAGACCTTGTTGACCACCACCCGCGTAGTCACTATATTCGATTCCACTAGCTGGTCGGCTGTGCCGCCATTGGGATACCAGGTGAGATCGGCCACGTTATTCAAGATCGAGCCGGGCTGGGCTACGACGCGCGCCCCGATGGTGAGCCGGATCTGGGTGATAGCCTGACCCTTATACGCCTGGGGCAGCGAGCCGTCCCAGTGAACGGTTCGCATGGAGCTATCATACCCGTCATTCCAGAAGGGGTGAGCGACGAGATCGACGGGCTGCGTGTAGACGCCATTCAGCATGACCTCCACCTGCTGGCCGGTCCAGTCGACGCCAACCGGCAGCTGATCTACTAGGCTGAGATCGACTTGCTCGGAGCCATTGTTCTTGACCGTGATCGCATAGTTCAGAACATCGCCCCAAGCGGCCGTTCTCTGGCTGACGGTCTTCTCCACGCTGACCAGCGAACCTTCCGAGTTGATGGTTACCGGGACATAGATATTCGGTCCCTGCGAACAGTTGGTGCAGTTATCCGTTGACTCGGCGGGCATAGCGAACCAGAGCTCGCCGTTCCACAGGCCGGGGCCGGGCACCTTCCAGTTGATGGTGACATTCTGGGTGATGCCAGCCGTGGTGTTGAGCAGATAGTTGGTACCCGTATTGGCGCCCGGGATGGTTAGTCCATCGCCGCCGTAAAGTCCCAATCGCAGGTTGAACTTGCTGTTTGGCTCGACATAGTACCCATACACCACCACCGCATAGACCCCATCCGCCACGTAGGGTATGCCCGATCCGCCAGAGAAGAAGATGCTCTGGTTGGGTCCGCCATCATCTGACCAGGCGACGAACTCTCTGTTGTCATACGGGTTGAAGAAGCCATCATGGTTGGCATCGTACAACAAGCCCAGACCCAGGTCAGAATAGGGCCCCACGCCCTCAGTCTTGAGGCTGATGGCGCCCACATTGCTCGCCGTGAACGTGTAGACCCATCCGCTCAGTAAGTCGTCCGGCAGTTCGTGGGAGCTGGTACCCTGCTTTACAACCTGGTTCTTGAAGTACTGCGTTTGCCCGAAGCCATACGGGTAGGCGTACATGCCTGTCACCGGGCTGACGGTGTTGATGGCGAAGGAACCGGAGGTCTTGTCGGTGTTGATAAAGATGCCGTCCTGAGGCGCATCCACGCCAAAGACGCCAGCCTTGGCGGCAAAACCCTCACCGCAAACTTTGCCGGAACCGAGCACCTGGCGGAGCTGGATCTGATTCAAGCCATCTTCCAGCGTGGCCCAGGCGCGGCTCTCAGGCAGGGCGGTGTCATCACTGTTAGTCCACCAGTTGCCGTGCTTGGGAAGCACCTGCCAGTTATCGGCATTCGGCGTGCCGCCGGCAAACTGGTTTCCGTACGGGCCGAACGTGGCCGGGTCCTTCAGTGAGAACTGGTCGCCCTTGTTAGGCCCCCAGACCAGCGTATCCCACCAGGTGGGCATGTTGCTGCACTGCTGGCCCCACTGGTTGCGGACATACAGGTATTGCTGGGCAAAGCCGGCGCTGGAGTCATAGTAGAAGAAGCGCCAGTCGCCTGACTCGTAGCTCGCCGACCACGTCCAGGCGCCAAAGCCGCGCCCGTTGTCGTACGGCGTGCCAGCCGCCGGCGTGCCGCCCAGGTCGAACAGCAACTTGTTGCCGGGCACTGCCACGTTGACGGTGGTTGGAATCACGGTCTTGTGTGTGCTGTCGTCCAGGGTGATCGCGCCTTCATACAGGCCGGGCGAAGTCGCGGCTGGCGGGGCAAAGGTGGCGACGAACGTCGCCGTGCCGCCCGCCGGCACGCTCAGCGTCGCCGGAGAGACCGTCACGAACGGAGCCGCGGTCTTCTTGTAGTAGACGACCTTGAGCAGCAGCTGGGTGTTAGGCCCATTGGGGGCGTTGCGGTGCACGATGCCGAGGACGATGTTCGGCGTGTTCGCGCCCGTGCGGTCCGCGCCCTTAAGCCGGACGGTGACTTCTTGTTCGTTGCCGACGAGGTACGAGTACGCGAACCGGCTGAGCTCGGTGCGCGTGATAGAACTACTGGCGTAGGCAGCGTCCACGCTGTCGCCGCCGCGGCTAGGATTGACGATGCCGTCGGCATTCGTGTCTGCCCACAACACGCCGTCGCCATTGCGATCCTCCCAGTCATAGGCCGTGAGCGTGTAGCGGTTGTTGGCACCGTAATCCACCGTGTAGGGGTATGGATCCTGGTAGTTCGTGTCAAAGGCGTGCATCGGTGTGACGAGCTGGACTTGCATCAGGTCCGCGTCCGCCGGTGGGGTAAAGACCAGGTCAGCACCGTGGAGAGCGTACGTGCTCGTGCTCTTGGTTGTGTTAGTGAACACCGTCTTGGACGGGTCGGCCACGACAAAGTAGTCGGCATAGTAGTAATAAGGATTGAGCGAACCGCCCGTGCTATCCTCATGGCCAGAGGTCGGTGTGACCGGGACGGTCATGGTGATCATTTGTTCTTGCAACAGCATCTCGTCGCCCACCGACACGCTGGCGGCCGAGCTGCCGCTGTTTTTGACCGTAAAGGTCTTGCTAAAGGTTTGGCCGGGGTACATGATCTTGGCGAACGAGTCATGCTGGACGCCCTGATAGTCACCCGCCTGCAGGAAGCTGGGCGAGACCGAGATGCCCTTCAGTCCGCCAGCCACGTCTGTCGCGCGGTCGGCATTGACACGGCCCGCGCCTTGCATCAGCACATCGTGGCTCAGGTCGTCGGCGCTGGACATCAAGATCTCGCGCGCCGTCTGATAGGTGGGCATGGTGGCTGTCTTGGAGTAGTAGGCGTTATAGGTCAACGCCATCACGCCAGCTGCCTCGGGTGTCGCGCGGCTGGTGCCGCCCCAATCTTCCCAGGCCGTCGAGCCGTCGCCGCTAAAGAGGCCGGAGGTCGTAGCGTACGACGTGTTGAGCGGAACGTCGCCCGTACCCCACGCGCCGTTGGCGGCCACGTGCGGGCTGGGACTGCCGTCCGCGTGCGGGCCGCGGTCCGAGAAGGGTTGGATGTCGCCGTTGTTGATCTGCTCGAGCGAGAGCGCGCCGCCAAAGACATCGGTGGCGCCATACTGGGTCGAGGCGGCCACATCAATGATGTTACTGCCGCCCGGCTCATTGATCGTGCCAAAGCCGTGGCCGCCATTGCCAGCCGCGGCGAGCATAGCCGTCTTGGGCAAATAGTTCTTGTTAGTGTAGGCCAACAAGCGCGACTCAAGATCCCAACTGTCGTTGTTGGCCGATCCATCGCCAAAGGACATACTCACGACGTTCACAAACTCGTCGCCGCTGTTGGGCACGCCGTCCGGGCCATAGGCCAGGAACGTGTAGGAGTCGAAAAAGCCCTGCATGCCATTGACAACGCCATAGTTATCGCCGAGGGCAATGATCTTGGCCTTAGGGGCCGGACCTTGTACTGTGCCTGCGGTGGGGGACTTGAGCCAGGCGAGCTGGTTGGTAAAGTCCCACGGACTGCCGCCGGGGCTGAAGGGGAACTTGGTGTCGTCAAGCGGGTCATATTGGAGGTAAGTCCCATCAGACGCCAAAGGACTCTTGATCACACCGTTGGCGACTGTGGCGGAAGCGCACAACGTGCCGTGCGTGCCGCCGCCGGCATAGTTGGAGCCGAGCATGAACGCCACCAGCGTGCCGCTGTTGGGAATGCCTGACTCCGGATACAGATAGTTCATGCCGGGAACGGACAGCTTGCCATCGGCGATGTAGTAGACCATGCCGCCGGAGACATCGGCGATGCCATCCGCGCCGTCTGTGCCGGGCAGCATGAGTGTCCCCTGCTGGTAATAAGAATAGTGGTTCCGCGCATAGATCCACGAGCCGGCCGTCAGCGTCATCGGGCTAGGGGCCGTGAGATGCCCCCACCAGAGAGGCGGGTACCCGCCAGTGAAGGGGACATACTGTGTGCCTGTAAGGACATAGGTATCGGTGAGGACATACCTGCCCAGGTCGGCGCTGAGCACCGGGTTGGCTTTGTTGGCCTTGCCGTCATATTGATCGAACCAGAGATCAAAGTTCAGGTCGGCCATCACCGTGTCATAGGCGCCAGCCGTGGTGGTATCGAGGAGGATGATAGGCACCCAGTCATACACGTAGGTGCTCAACTGCCGGTCGGGGTGCACACCCCACCGGATGATCCCGCTCTTGCTTAACGCTACGATCGAAGGATCAATCGAGTAAGTGTTGCCGTTGAAGTCGAAGGTGGCGGTCAGACCCTCGGTGGAGTAGATGATATCGTGGATCCCGGCATACCAGGAATAGTTGCTGTTGTCGTTATAGTTGGTCCACGAGTCATATCCATTGTACAGGTAGTTACGCATCGAAAAAGGATCGATCGCGATAGGCCAGCCGGCATAGGGGCCGCTTGGGTAGGTGGCCTGCGCGCCATTCAAGTCCGGGTGACCAAAGTCCACGCCGGAATCCACGATGGCGACATTGACCCCCTGGCCCTGATAACCCTTGGCCCAGGCTGCCGGCGCGCCGATGGAACCTACGCCAAACCAGTCGGTGGGGCTGGTCACGCTGCTGGGGCTGCTGGGCGCGACGCCGACGGGCGCTTGAGGCAGGGTCTTAAACGGCTGGCCGGATGCCTTGGCCTGCTTTACCTTTTCACGTGCGGCTTTAACCGCCTCGTCAGTCAGCGCTGGCTTTTCCTTAGGAGTGAGAGGGATAGGCGCTTGGATCTCGTGAAAGGCCTGGGCCACGATCACGCCCGAATTAGCGGCCAACTGGGCTAACTGGGTGGGCTTGATCTTGAGCACGTTCAGTTCGGCATCCATATACGGACGCTTTTCTGAAACCGTGGCTATTTTGCTCAGGTCAGTGCCCTTGTCGGCCACGACGTAAACGACGATTTCTTCTGTGCCGCCTTGCGCGGCCATATCACGCAGTTCGCCCGTTAGCTTGGACATAGGGTCCGGGGTTGTCTGCTTTCCACCGGGCGGTAGAGGCGGTTGGGTCTTTTGAGCCAACGGTGCCTTTGCGGAACCCGCGGTTGGAGGTACATATGGAGCAGCGCTCGCCGGTATGGTCGCCAAGATGAGCGACAACGCGGCAATCAAGTAGAAGGTCTTGCGTAACATTGTATGCTCCTGTCGAGTTTAAGTTTTTTACTGATAGTGACTGAATGGCAGTCAGGACCATCTCCCACGACACTCTACGACCCCTGGTAAAACGACTTAGGCTACATCCTGATAAATTTGCCGGGCAACCTCCTTTCACTCATTCCAGCGTTATATCATCAATCGATCAAGCTGAAGTAAACCGAAAAATCTGACTCCACGATTGAGCGTGCAACCCCACATGCCCACATGACCGGCAACATTGGATACTTCGCTGAGGGCTGCCTCCGTCCTTGATCTGAGCGGCCACCTTAATCTCATCATGTTAGAACGTCTCTGCACCCTGGCAGGTAAACACCATGACCGCAAAAGAATAAGGCTAGATCGATTGGGAAGTTTCAAAACATACGCTGAGAGTATTTCAGAAGCACATCTTGTGGGACCCTTACAAGGTACCTACTTACAGTCCCTGTCAATATGTAGAATTAGGAAAGTGGAAGTTTTTCAATGGTCTCCTCAGTTTAACCATCCACTCATTCTTCATTAAACCGCTTATCATTTTGCCACAAAACAGGGTCTTGTGTCAATACGCTAACGGCCCAAACAGAAAACCCAAGTTTTCAACTCGTCCACCGGTTCAACTGCTTCACCCAATCGATATCTGGCCCGGCGCGATACTGCCGCAGCGCCTTGCCTCCTGCATCTTGCATCTTGTCTGAGCTGCTGCCGCTCCGTGATGATGCGCGTGGGGGTGAATATGAAAGGCCGATCGAACAGCGCCACGCCGAGATGCAGATCGATCTCACCCTGCGCGGCGATCGTCCACTTCGCTCGCGTGGCGACTTCCGCTGCGCCCGTACCGGTCAATATTAACGCACGAAAATCATACTCAAGGCAAAGACCGTTAAGAGTTAACTCGATCATCCTGGAATTAAGATGTGGGACTGACAAGGTATGAGACCTGCTCAGCTAGAATCCGCAATCGAAAATCAAATCCGTGGACTGGCCGCCATCACTCGGCACGGAGCGTGGTCTGTGCCTTGAACTGCTCGAAGTTCTTAGGATCACCAGAGCCCTTGCCCAACACGCAGGCAATGACAATCTGGCCGCCCTCTATTGTAACTCTACTTTGCAGTAATTCAAGCCAGTGGCGCTTCAGTTCAGGCGTGGGACGCGTGAGGCCAAGATTCACATCACGGCTGAATTCTACCATCGAAGCAATATCGCTGTCAGTGATCTGTCCCTGCTCCATTTCACGCACGAGCGCTTCACGTCGGCCGACAAGTTGGTTATGCCGATCATCAAGCTCGGTTGCTTTGGATTGGAGCACATTGGTTACAATCGTCTTACCCTTTGTCTCGACCAAAGCACGGGCAATATCGGTGGCTTCGGCTTGAACCTCAGCAATCATGTCATCAACAATTTGCACCTCGTCCAGTTTGGGTTGTTTTGCACTGGCCAAGCTATCCCGCGCAGCGCGCAGGAGTTCCGTCAGTTTTTGTGGATCAGTGAGGATGCCGACAAAGTAATCCCACACAAATGCTTCCAGCCCATCGGCTTTGAGGCTGGGTTCATGGCAGGTGCGCGGCGTCAAGCGATTGCGTGCTGACCATGACGCACACACATAGCGATCATTTGCGCCATGCATCCGTTCACGACAACCGCAATAGATCAAGCCCGTGAGAAGATAAAATCGCTGGGCATGGCGCGGGCTGTGCCGATTTTCAACACCGCGCTTCTGGGCAAGTTCCCACACAGACCTCTCGATGATCGCCGGGACAGCGATGGGGATCGTGTCGTGAAGCGCCCGCTTGCCACCATTCCCACCGCTCCCGATAAACTTGCGATAGCGCCACACGCCAGCATACGTCTCATTCTTGATGATCCAGTAGACCGTGGCATTGGTCCACATGTGAGGCGGTAAGACACGCTGGCGCTTGTGGCCGGCTGATTCCATCGGTGTCGGTATACCCATCTCAGTCAAGCGCGCAGCGATACGATCTAAACTGATATGGCAGCCATTTTCGCCTTCCGTATACCAGGTGAAGATCAAGCACACAATCCGGGCTTCCGGCTCATAGACTTCCAGCATGCTGATACTGAATGAGTTCTCTTTCAAATAGCGGTAGCCATACGGCGCTTTGCCAATGCCGACGACCTTGCCGTTCTTAGCCTTGACCTCGCGACCGCGCGTGGTGCGCTCGATAATCTTGCGCCGCTCATCACCGGCGCTTTTGGCATCCAGCATGGCAATCAACAGGCTGGCAAAGTCGGTGCGCAACGGGCCGCGGCTGACGGTGTGAATCTCCTTGCCTAACTTGGCCAACCCGCGAATCAAGATCGGCATATCCCACTCATCGCCTTCTTCGGGAGGACGCACCAAGCGATCGATGGTGTAGACGATCAAGGCATCCGCTTCACCTTTTGACAGCATGGCGTAAGCCCATTTGCCTTCCGGCCGCTGCTCGATCGGCACCGTTCCGGTGTAGTCTTCGACGCACTCAGCAACAACAGTATAGCCGTACTGGTGTGCATATTTCCGGCAGGCTTCGATCTGGGATTCGAGACTGTACCCTTTGTCGGCTTGCTCATCCGTACTTACCCTGACGTAAATCACGGCGTATTTTTTCCTGATGCAATCCATATCGATAACAGGTGTTAATCGTGCGGCCATTATTCGATCCTTTTTTGTGTAGGTGGCTGGTTAGTTCGCTGGCACACTGTCTAGCAGCCTGTCGGAGAGGAAATCTCAGCCCCTGTTTGTGGGTGTTTTGACGCCACAAGTGGGGAGTAAGTCGC
>PMCF01000343.1 GCA_003154115.1 Anaerolineae bacterium | reverse complement strand
TTGCAAATCCGGAGATGGGGGCTGGATACTTGCACCCACTGCGTGCAGTGCGGTGTGTGACCATCCAGCCTGGAGCAATCTGCGGAGTTGTTCTTTGACGGCTTCTAAGATGGAGAAACCTGGTTTCTTGGTTTACGCCGATCCCGTTCAACTCGGAAGAGCCACAACTTTTCAAGAAGATAGCGGCAGTGTAAAGTAGAAGGTACAGCCTTCGCCGGGCACGCCGCTGCTGGTCACCCCCACTTGCCCGCCCTGCTTCTCGACAATGCGACGCACGATGGACAAGCCCAGGCCATGCCCGCGCGCGCGCGCCTGATCGAGCCGCGTAAAGGGAGTGAACAGCTGTGCTTGATCATCCAGCGATAAGCCCTTGCCGTTATCACGCACCCAGAAGCGCACCAGCCTAAGATCCTCAGGGTTTTGAAAACCCTGAGGGTCTGCGCCCAACTCAATGTGGGGTGGCTGACCACCATACTTGCAGGCGTTGGTCAGATAGTTCACCCAGACTTCTTCGATCCACGGCTCATAGCCTAACACGGTGGGCCATGTCGCGGGGATGATCGCTTCGGCCTGATACTCGACCAGCGTATATTCCACGCGCTGCCAAGCTTCGCGAATAACGCGCGCCATATTGACGGGTGCGAGTTGAACTTCGGTCTTGCGCACCCCGGCCAGCAGCAGCAGTTCGTCGATGATATTCACGATCTTCTGCGTGCCGCGCGAGATGCTGCGCAAAGCTTCGGTGCGCTTGTCCGGCGGCAGATCGTCAAAGGCTTCCAGCAGCAGATCGGTATAGCCGCTGATCACCGCCATGGGACTCTTGATGTCGTGCGCCACGGTATGCGCAAAGGCGTCCAGTTCTTCGTTGCGTGCTTCCAGCTCGGCCAATTGTTTGGCCTGATCGGCATTGACGATTTCCAGTTGACGCGTCAAGCGACGCAGCATGAGATGGGTCTGCACCCGGGCCAGGACTTCACGCGGCTCAAACGGCTTGGTCACGTAGTCCACCCCGCCCGCGGTAAAGGCCTTCACCTTATCATCGGCCTCATCCAACGCGCTGATAAAGATCACCGGCACATCGCACGTCGCTGGCAAGCTTTTCAAGCGTTGACACACGGCATAGCCATCGAGTTCCGGCATCATCACGTCCAACAAAATCAAGTCGGGAACTTGCGCCTCGGCGGCCTCGATCGCGCGCTGGCCGTTCAAGACAGCTCGCACTTTATAGCCCTGTTCCGTCAGCAACTGCGTCAGCAGCCGCAAATTGGCCGGGGTATCGTCGACAATCAAAATATCGAGGGGCCTTGCCGGCCGCGTCTGGTCCACGCTACGCGCACCAGAAGACGGGGATTGTTTCATCCCACCAGAAGACGGGGATTGTTTCATATCAGACCTCTCCATCCGCCGCTGTCAACGCCTGCAAAATCGCATCATACTCAAAGTTGAACACGAGGTCGGCCAGGGCTGCCGCGAGGCGTGGCTGTGTGCTGCGAATTTGCGCGGCCAGCGCCATGATTTGATCGGCGTCGGCCGCCCGCGCAGCCTGTGCGGCTTGCCGCCGCCACGCAGCCGGCAGCTGCGCGAGTTGAGTTAAATCGAGTGGGAAACGGCCGCTCGCCGGGCTGGCGGTGCGCGGCACCAGCGGCCCGGTGCCACTCCGATAGATGAAGCGCACCCCCAGATACTTCGTCAACACCTCGGCCACATCGTTGGGATGGAAGGGCTTGCTCAAAAAGTCGTCACAGCCATCCCGCCGCACTTGCTCACGCTCATCGTCAAAGACCCCGGCGGTCAGCGCAATGATGATCGTCGCTTGCCCTGGCACTGTCGCTTTGATGCGGCGCGTGGCTTCGTGCCCATCCAGCACCGGCATGCGCATATCCATCAAGATCAACTGCGGCTGCCATTCGCGCCACACGTTGATGGCTTCGAGTCCGTTGGCGGCGACCCGCACTTCAAAGCCCAACTTCGTCAACAGCAACCGCAGTAGATCGCTGTTTTCCAGACGATCCTCGGCGATCAAAATGCGACAAGTGGGCTGGCCTGGTTCCAGCGCCGCGACGCTCAGCCGTGAGTCAGTCGCGGGAGCGGGTGACGCATTCGCCAGGGGTACTCCCACCGGAAAGTGCAGCATGAACAGGGCCCCTTGTCCCGGCTCGCCCGTACTGAAAGCGGTGAGATTACCTGCCAACAGCTGCGCGAATTGACGGCTGATCGCTAAGCCAAGCCCGGTGCCGTCTTTGGATTTAAGGCCATGCGTCGTCTGCACAAACGGCTCGAAGATCGTTTCAAGGTCTTGGGGCAGAATGCCGGGGCCGGTGTCTTGCACTTCACACCATAGCAGCCCGTCGGCAAATTTGACCCGCAGGCCCACGCCGCCCTGCTCGGTGAACTTCACCGCATTGCTAAGCAGGTTGAGCAGAATCTGCCGCAGTTTTTTGTCATCGGTTTCTATCAACTGCGGCACACTGGAATCGCGCGTCAGCAGCAGCGTTAGGCCCTTCTCGGTAGCGCGCAGCCGGAAAAGATCGGTCAGTTCGTCCAACAAGCGATACACATCAAATTGCCGAAGGTTCACCACCACACGGCCGGTTTCGATCTTCGCCATGTCGAGCACGTCGTTGATCAGATTCAACAGATGTTCGCCGCTGTGATTGATCGTGGCCAGATTGTATTGCTGCTCCGTCGTCAATCCGACATCGCGCGCCATCAATTCCGAGAAGCCCAGAATGGCGTTAAGCGGCGTGCGCAGTTCATGACTCATGTTCGCCAGGAACAAACTCTTGGCCCGATTGGCCGCTTCGGCGGCTTCTTTGGCGCGGCGCAGCTCTTCTGCGGCCTGGCGGCTGGCCGTAATATCCACCTGCACGCTGAGCAGACACGCCCGGCCATGATACTGAATCACGCGCCCGGAAACGAAAATCCATTTCTCATGGCCGGTGACCGGGGTCTGGACCCGCAGTTCCATATTCTTGAAGCCGCCCGCGTGTTGCAGCAGAGTTTGCATCTTAGCGCGATCCTGCGGATCGACATAGACATCGATCGCATTGAGGCGGGACAACCGGTCGGAAGTGATTTCATAAAAGTCGAGGGCCGACTGATTGGCGTACAGCACCGTGCCATCCTCCAACACCGTGATAGTGAGAGGGAAAGGCGCTGTTTCAAATATTTTGCGGAAGTTTTCTTCCGACTCGCGCAGCTGCGCTTGCGCCTGTTGCAGGACCGCGAGGTCGCGCGCCGTTTGTTTTTCCAGCCGCGCATTTTCGAGCGCGAGGGCCGCTTGCGCCGCCAGGAGCTGCAGCAGTTCAACGTCGCCTGCTTCAAAGACTGCGCCAGCGCGCCAACGGGTGACTTCCAACACGCCCAGCCGCTGCTGTTTGTAGGACAACGGCACCGCCAGCAGTGAAAGCGCCTTGATTTGAATCGGTCCTTCGCCAGAGGAATTACGGGGATCATCTTCCGCCGCCGGCACATTCACCGGTTGACCGGAAGTGAATGCCACTCCGGCGATCGAGCGATCGAGCGGGACGGGGCTGTCCAACAACCGATCGGGCTGGCCGGTGGCGGCCACCCTACGCAGTTCGTTCTGCTCTGCCTCATACAGCAAAACGTCGGCCGCATCAGCGTGCGTCAGCTGCGCAGCGGACTGAACGATCTGGTGCAGCAGCTGCTCCAGCGAGACGGTGGAGGTCATCTCGCGGCACACCTCTAGCAACTGCGCCGGCAGCGAGGCGTTGGCGTCATTCATGGAGGCGCGCATCCTTGTGGAAAAAGTGGTGACGGCGCAAAACTTGCGGCGCAAAGCTTGCGGCGCAAAATTTGCGCGGCTACAGATAGTATATCACCAACTGTCTGCCATGACGCACGGTCTCAACAAAAAAGCCGCTGAAATTCAGCGGCCTAGATCGAATTACTTTGTGGGGCTACGCTCCAGGCGGACGACAGTCCGCCGTTTCCAGCCGCTGGACTCTCGTCCAACGGGAGCAATGGGAGAAATTCACAAAGTGACAGTCAATGTCACGCCTTCCAGCCCGTAGGATTATTCAAAACCTCGCGCATGATCAAACTCACGCCGCCCATCACGCACGCATCGAATTTGAAGGCGGAGAGTTCGAGTTCGACATTGGCGCGCGCCGCCGACAAAGCGCGGCTGGCAACCTCGCGCTGGGCGCGCGGCAAAATGTACGGGCCGGCTAAACTCAACACACCACCCAACACTACCAGACTTGGATTGAGCGCATTGAGCAAACTGGCGATGCCGATGCCCAGGTAACGCCCCACCTCGTCCAGCGCATGCAGCACCGTCGTTTCGCCCCGGTCGGCGGCCTCAAAGACATGCCGCATGCGAATCGCACTGACGTCGCCGTTGACTTCCGGCAGTGCCAGCAACAATGAAGTGTGACCATCCAGTGCCGCCTGCCGGATTCGATCGAGAATAGCCGTCGGGCCGACGAAGGTCTCCCAGCAACCGCGATTGCCACACGCGCACGGCGGGCCATCGGGCGCGAGGGTCATGTGGCCAATCTCACCCGCGTAACCACCGACACCGCCATACAGCTTGCCGCCGATCATCAATCCGCCGCCCAGGCCCACGCCCGCACTCAGATAAATGAAGTCCTCGACATGCTGCGCCACGCCCAGCATGTACTCGCCCAACGCCGCGGCATTCGCTTCATTCTCCACAATCACCGGCACCCCAAAGCGCTGCCACATCGCGCGGAACGGCACATGACTCCAGCCCAGGTTCGGCGCAAAGAGCAGCGTGCCGGTCGCATGATCGATCAACCCCGGCAGGCCCAGCCCAATGCCCAACAGTCGTCGATTCGCCGCTCGCGTTCGATCGATCGCTTCCTGGATCAGTCCTTCGGTCAACTCGATCACGCGGGCCTGCTGCCGCGCTAATCCGTTCGTTTCGACCTTACGCCGCCAGACCACATTCGCTTTCAGATCGGCCAAGACCACCGAGATGAAATCGACGCCGATTTCCGCGCCGATCAATCGTCCGCCGTCGGGATCGATATCGATCATCACGCCGGGGCGGCCAGGCCCCATGCTGACGGTGCCCATCTCGCGCACGAAGCCCCACGCCTGCAACTGGGTGAGCAGATTGCCCATCGTGCTTTTATTGAGGCCGCTGATCTCCGTCAGCCGCGCGCGCGCGATCGGCTCGCCCGCTTCCCAGATGTAACGCAGCACGATCGAGAGGTTGCGTTCGCGCACCCAGTTTTGATCGCCGGTGCGATAACGCCGTTGAGGATGAGGAGAAGGTGACATGCTAAGACTAAGGGCTTGCCAAGAAATAGGTCCGCACTTTCGACGCTCCCGCCGGATTGCAAATCCGGCGCTGGGGGCTGGACACTGGCACCCACTGCGTGCAGTGCGGTGTGTGACCATCCAGCCTGGAGCAATCTGCGGAGTTGTTCTTTGACGGCTTCTAAGGTGCAGAAACCGGGTTTCTACTTTCCGCGCTTCATTACGACTGGACTGGAGAAACCCGGTTTCTAAAAATCACAACGAATGGAACGTCTCTTTCAACGCCGGATATAAACCGCGATATGCCGGATACAGTTTTTCATACACCTGCGCGTTCGCGGCGATGGGCGCCGTGCGATCGGTAACCTTCACTGTGGCGGCCACCGCTTCTTCCACAGACCGATAGGCCCGCGCACCGACACCGGCCAACAACGCCGCACCGTACGCCGCGCCCTCGGTCACGTTGACCAACACCAGCTCTGCGCCAAACACATCGGCCTGAATCTGCCGCCACACCGCGCTACGCGCTCCGCCGCCCGACGCCCGCACTTGCGTAATCGGCACGCCGAGACCCTTGATCAATTCGAGGCTATCACGCAACCCGAATGATACGCCTTCCAGTACCGATCGAACCAGGTGCGCTTTGCCGTGCCGCAGTGTCAGGCCCACAAAGGCGCCGCGTGCCTGCGGATCGGGATACGGCGTACGCTCGCCGGTGAGATACGGCAGGAACAACAAGCCCTCACTGCCGACCGGAGCCGTTGCCGCTTCCTGCGTGAGTAGTTCATAGGGATCGACGCCCATCAACTGCGCGGCGGCTTTCTCCACATCCCCGATCGCATCACGCAGCCAACGAAACGATCCACCCGCACTCAACATCACGCCCATGTAGTGCCACTTGCCGGGAACCGCATGACAGAAGGCATGCAAGCGACCCTGCGCTTCTGCCGCATAATGATCGGAGTGAGCGAACACCACGCCCGATGTTCCCGATGTCACCGAGATCACACCCGCTTGAACGATGCCGCTGCCCACAGCCTGCGCCGCTTGATCGCCGCCACCGCCGACGACGGGTGTCCCCACCTTCAAACCCGTAGCCTTCGCCGCCGACTCGCTGATGCGACCCGACACTTGATCGGATTCGGTGCAGACGGGCAGCCATGCTTCAGGAATCTCCAGCGCGCTCAACATTTCCTTCGACCAGACGCGCTTTTCCACATCGAGCAGCGACATGCCCGAAGCATCAGACACCTCAGTGGCATATTCGCCCGTCAAACAAAAACGCACATAGTCCTTGGGTAATAAGATGTGCGTTGTCTGATCGTAGACCTTGGGTTCATTCTCGCGCACCCATACGATCTTGGGCGCGGTGAAGCCCGGCAGCACTTGATTGCCGGTGAGGGCCAATAACCGATCGAGCCCGCCGACTTTCGCCGTGATTTCTTCGCACTGTTTACCCGTGCGTTGATCGTTCCACAAAATCGCGGGGCGCAGAACGTGATCGGCTTTATCGAGCATGACCAGTCCATGCATCTGGCCGGTCAGGCCAATCGCCGCAATCTGATCGCCCGCTAGATGCGCTTTGCCCAACGCAGCCTTGATGCTGGCACACGCCCCGTTCCACCAATCGAGCGGATTCTGCTCGCTCCACAAGGGCTTCGGAGTGGACAATGGATATTCAGTGGTGTGGCTGGCAATGAAGTCGCCCTGTTCGTCGATGATGAGCGCTTTCGCGCCGGTGGTCGAAACGTCGATGCCGAGGAAGTAGGACATGAGACCCCCTTCAATGAAAAGTGAAGAGTGAAGAGTGATGAATCACTTTTCACTCTTCACTCTTCAGTTTTAGCGTACACCCAACAGCAGATCGATCGTCAACTGATCGAGCTGTTCATATGGCTGGCCGCGCTGGCCCAGCGCCACCCGATCGAACTCATACGCCTTCAAGGACTTGGCCTTGTCGGCGGAGTATTTGCCGCTGAACTGCACCAACGATCCATCATCGGCATTGATCTGCGCCAGCAGCGCTTGAATGTCAGGATCAGCGTTGAACTGCGCCGCCTTCTCTTTGAGGATGAGATACGTCCGCATGCAGCCGCGCGCAAACGCCTTCACGCCGTCGAGGTTGTCGGTGCGATAGGCATGCGCATCGAAGTGACGCGAACCGGCATAGCCCACGTCTTCGAGGAACTTCACCAGGAAGAACGCGGCTTTGGGGTTTTGCGAACCAAAGCGCAGGTCTTGATCGTAGCGCGCATAGTTTTGATCGTTGAGATCGATGTGGAATAACTTGCCCGCGCCCCACGCTTGCGCCACGGCGTGCATAAAGTTGAGGCCCGCCATGTGCTCGTGCGCCATCTCGGGATTGACGCCGACCATTTCGGGATGATCGAGCGTGGCGATGAAGCCCAACATCGCGCCCGTGGTCGGCAGATAAATATCGCCGCGGGGTTCGTTCGGCTTGGCTTCCAGCGCGAATTTGAGATCGTACTGGTTGTCGAGCGCGTACTCGCACAGGAAGTTCAACGCTTCCGCAAAGCGCTTACCGGATTCCAGCGCGCTCTTGCCCGCATCGGTCTCGGTGCCTTCGCGGCCGCCCCAGAAGACGTAGGTCTTGGCGCCCAACTCCACGCCGAGATCGATCGCGCGCATGGTCTTATGCAGCGCATAGGCGCGCACCTTCGGATCGTTGCTGGTGAAAGCGCCATCGCGGAAGGCCGGATCGCTGAAGAGGTTGGTGGTCGCCATCGGAACGACGATCCCCGTGTCTTTCAGAGCCTGCTTGAAATCCTTGACGATCTGATCGCGCTGAGCGGGAGTCGCATCGATCGGGACGAGATCGTTGTCGTGGAAGTTCACGCCCCATGCCCCCACCTCGGCCAGCAGATGGACGATTTCGACGGGAGATAACGCTTTACGAACGGCCTTGCCAAAGGGGTCGGCACCCGTATTGCCGACCGTCCAGAGGCCAAAGGTGAATTTGTGTTCGGGTTTAGGTTGGAAGTCTGTCATGCTGAGCTCCTTAAGGCGAGTTTGTTTACCCGATAGACAAATTAAGTATACTCAAGAAACTTTGGGAGGCAAGTAGCAAATTCACGAGTTTGGGGTGACAGGTGTCATGGGTGGATGGTTGGCGACTGGCAGTCGCCGCGCTTGGTACGTCCTTGACGTTGTGCGAGGGATGGGGCTATACTCCATTGCAAGAATAGAGCGTGAGAGGCAGACTGTATTCCATTTAATCAATAGTGGGACAGCCTTGGCGAAGACGGACACTGAATGCAACTGAATTGTTCTATACATCGCTACACTACAGGAATATGCCGGCATGGAAGCACGTGAGCATGCAGAAAATTTGGTAGGATACTTCGAGCGCATCGCACGCGAGAATGATCGAGAAGTCTGGTGGAAAGGATTGCGCACCGCGCAAGAATGGCTTCGCTTGATCGACAACGATAATGCATCACAAGCCGAACTGTCTACATTTATAGACGTTGTTCATGCCAATAGATATAGAACGAGCGGGTGGTATGATCTGGCGCTAGGGGCTTATCATTGGATAAGCACAAAAGGCATACCTATTCTGCCTCCTGAGGTATTTTTTGCATCAGAAGGTGTGCGAACCGAAATCTATTTCACAGCAACACCGTTGGAATACGCTCATACCGTCGTTAGATTTTTTGAACAATACAACCGTGAGGACCCAAGCAGTGAAGCGTGGGCAATTGGATTGGATGTTGTCCGAGAATGGCTTAGATTGAGTGAAGCAAAAGAAGCTCCACGATCTGAAGTGGTAACGCTAGTCAAGAAGGTATTCGAAAATTATCAAAAATATCTATCGAGGATATGGTTTGATACTGCAGTTGGTGTGAGCAACTGGTGTAAAGCAACTGGCAATTTGGATTTGATCCCTGGGGACTTTCGTCATATGGTCGCACCAGGAAATGATGACGCAGGGATGTAATGAAGACCCGCTATTGGCGACTCAGCCGCGCCATGCCACCGATACTTCGGCCAACAACGCGAAGTGAGATGAAAACCGTCAACAGATGTTAAAGCGAATAAACGGATAGCGCCTTGCGTGGGCTCTATCTTCGCGTTATATCCAATAGGAGTTAAACATGGCAAACAAGAAATTCAATTGGGGCGTGTTAGGCCCCGGCCGCATCGCGCAGCAATTTGGCGACGCCTTACTGGCGATCGACGATGCGGCATTGTACGCCGTCGCCAGCAGCAACCTGGAGCGAGCGAAAGCCTTTGCGCAGCAATATCACGGCGAGAAAACGTATGATTCGTATGAGGCTCTGGTCAATGATCCGCAGGTGGATGCGGTTTACATCGCCAGGCCGCATCGCTTCCACTTTGACAACGCCCGGCTCTGCCTCACTGCAGGCAAGCCGGTGCTGTGCGAAAAACCCCTGACGGTGAATGCCGTGGAAACAAAACAACTGATCGATCTCGCCCGCGCCAAAAACGTCTTCCTGATGGAAGCGCTCTGGACGCGCCATTTGCCCATCTACCTGCAAATACGTGAATGGCTGGATGAGGGTGTCATCGGCGACGTGAAACTGCTGGTCTCGACCTTCGGCATCAATGTGCCGAAAGGTGAGACTGACCGCTGGCTGAATCCGGAACTGGCCGGAGGAACGTTGTTGGATATGGGCGTTTACCCGATAGCGGTCTCCCAGTGGGTCATGGGGCGGGAGCCGCATTCCTTTAGCGCGCAGGCCTATCTGGGTAAAACGGGCGTCGATGAGCTGACCGCTGTAAACCTGAAGTACGACAACGGTGTGATTTCTCAGTTCAGTAGTAACTTCATCAGCGACAATGCGAATGAGTTCCTCATCTACGGCGCGCAGGGCCGCATCCACATCCACGCCAATTTCTGGGCGGCGTCCCGTGCCACCCTGATGACTGGCGATCGCGAAGTGACGGTCTCCAAGCCGTTACGCCGCAACGGGTTTGAATATGAAATCGAGGAAGCTATGCGCTGCATCCGGGCGGGTCTGCTGGAAAGCCCCGCCATGCCGCACGCGCACACGCTGGCGAACATGGAGCTGATGGATAAGATTCGGACGCAGATCGGGCTTAAGTATCCGTTTGAAAAGTAGCCGATCGATCGAGAAGTGCAGGCTAGCTGAGTTAGACGGGCGGGCGTGAACATTCATGCCCGCCCGTGTTCGTGCAAGGGCTGCGTTCGGCGGCTGCTCACGGCCGACGAGACCGCGTCCACGTCGGTGGACGCTCAGCCACCGGCTCGAAAGGCGCGACATTGCGAAGCACCCCGCAGCGCAGCGGAGTGGGCAGTCGCCAGCCTGTCGCCACCGCAAAACTTTGACGCGCATCCAAACGTCTGGCATACGGGACTTTTGACCTGCAACCCTCTTTTAGTCTACAATGAATTATCGTACTCCTCGCACCATCTGAAGGGCAATGGTCATGCGCATTTCGGCGGGTGACAAGTCGGTTGTCTCTTTTCGCAACGCCGCCATCCTGGCAGCTGGTATTGTGCTCGGTCACGCCGCGCTGGCGGTCGGGTTGGCCACTGATTCATCGCTTCGAGTTGTGCTTAACGATGTGTTGTTTCCAATAGTCAGCGGACTAGCGGCCGCTTGCTTGTTCTACGCCGCGCGGCAGGCCAAGGGATCGGATCGGATTGTCCGTGGTGCCTGGGTCGTATTAGCCACGGCGCAGTTGTTCAATGCACTGGCCGAGGCCGTGTGGGCGATTATCGAGCTCGGTTTTCACGAGCGACCTTTCCCTTCACTGGCAGACGGACTGTATCTGATGTATTACCCTCTCTTTGCCATTGGACTGCTGCGCTTAGCGGCGGCGTCCCGTGCCCCCGGCGAGCGACTCAAGCAGTTGATCGACATGGGCATCATCATGATTGCGGCCACTTTGGTGTCCGGGGCCTTTTTGATCGCACCCATGATGGCCGTCGGCGAACAAGATCCGTTGACGTTAGCACTCTCCGTGTGCTATCCCATCTTAGATTTGGTGCTGTTCTTCGCACTGATCGAGCTGCTGTTCAGCCGGCTTCATTGGTCGGGCCAAGGCCCAGTGGCCCTCCTGGCCCTCAGCGTTACCATGCTGATCATCAGTGATACCGCTTTTAGTTTTCAGTCCTTGCAGGGAATATATGTAACGGGTAACTTGGTCGATACCGGGTATCTCGTGAGTTGCGCTTTGACCGGTCTGGCCGGCATAGCACTAGCGACTACGCGGTCCGCGGACTTGCCGCTGGCTTCGCACCCGGCTGAACCGTGGTACAGACAATTCCGCTGGACCTTTTATTTACCGTTTTCCTGGATGATTGCCGCCTACTGCTTGCTCGTGTGGAGTCACGAACATCCGCTGCCCATCAGCTTTTCTGCGCTGGCCTGGGGGGTGGGAACCATAGGCGGGCTGGTCCTGCTGCGTCAAATCTTGATAATCCAGGAGAACGCCCGACTGTTCACAGCAGCCCAAAAAGAAATCGCCGAGCGCAAATTGGCCGAGGAACGAGTTAAAGCGGCTTTGGAAGAGAAGGAAGTGCTGCTCAAGGAAATCCACCATCGGGTCAAGAACAACCTGCAACTCATATCCAGTTTGCTCAGTTTGCAGTCTGCCAGCAACCCGAGCCAACAGGTGATTGCGGCTTTCCAAGACAGTCAGAGTCGCATCGACTCCATCGCCCTCGTCCACGAAAAACTGTACAGTTCAGAAGACTTAGCGCAAGTTGACTTGAATGACTACATCCATGATCTGGCCGCCAGCCTGTTCAGCGTCTATGGCGCCGGTGCCGCAGGAACTCAGCTACAGGTCGATGTTGAGGATGTTTCGATCGGTATCGATGTCGCCGTTCCCTTAGGATTGATCATCAACGAGTTGATCTCCAATTGCCTGAAGCATGCCTTTCCTCGATCAAGCAACGGGCCTGCCGGGCTGAAGGATCGCGTACTGGCGCGGAGTTCGGGTGTAATCCATCTCAGCCTAAACGGCCCGGTGGGCGACGCTGGGCTGTATGTGTTGATCGTCGGCGATAATGGCAGGGGAGTCCCGCCAGATCTGGATTTTCGCCACACGACCTCATTAGGCTTACAATTAGTCACCACGCTCGTCAAACAACTGGGGGGTACGATCGAACTCCAGCGCGCCGGCGGAACGGAATTCAAGATTTCATTCCCGGCGGCGAAGCCTGAGAGAAGACAGTAACTGGGGGATGAGGCAATGGGCACTACTGTACAGATTCTCGTGGTCGAAGATGAAGGCATTGTGGCCAGGGACATCCAGCACCGGCTGAAGCATTTAGGCTACCTGGTTCCAGCCACGGCCTCTTCGGGCGAGGAAGCCGTCCAATGCGCAGCCGAGCTGCGCCCCGACCTGGTCCTAATGGATATCGTACTGGCAGGGGAAATGGACGGCATCCAGGCCGCGGAAGAAATCCGCGTGCGCTACGACATCCCCGTTATCTATCTCACAGCCTACGCCGATGAGATTACGCTTCAACGCGCCAAGATCACCGGGCCGTTGGGCTATATTCTCAAGCCGTACAAAGAAAGGGAATTGCACGCCGCCATCGAGGCCAGCCTGTATCGGCATCAGATGGATAGAAAACTTAGAGAGAGCGAGAACCAGTATCGCCGCATCGTCGAGACTTCGCAGGAGGGCATCTGGACCACGGACACAGAAGGAAAAACGACGTTCGTCAATGCCAGGATGGGCGAAATGCTCGGCTATGCCGTGGACGAGATGAAAGGCGCGTTGTTGTTCGCCTTCATGGACAAGGAAAGTCAGGCGCTGGCCACGGCCAACACGGAGCGCCGTCGCACGGGCAGCGCAGAGCAGCATGAGTTCAAATTCCGTCGCAAGGACGGCAGCTCTCTATGGACGTGGCTGTCGGCCAGTCCAATTCTCCAAGAAGGACAATATGCCGGCACGCTGGCGATGGTGACTGATATCACCGAGCGCAAGCAGGCGGAGGAAGCGCTGCGCCAGACGCACGACGAGTTGGAAATCCGGGTACAGGAACGGACCGTTGAGCTGCTCACCGCCAATGCCGCATTGCAAGCAGAAATCATGGAGCGCAAGCGGGTGGAGGAAGCGCTGCGCGAAAGCGAAAAGCGTTACAAGCAGCTGCTCGATTCGGTCACGGACTATATCTATACGGTCCAAGTCCAGGCTGGCCGTCCAGTTGCCACTCTTCATGGCCCAGGCTGCGCAGCGGTCACCGGCTACACGTCGGAGGACTATGAGGCTGATCCCAACCTTTGGTATCGCATGGTCGACGAACAGGATCGGCAGGCAGTGACGGAGCAGGCGATCAAGGTATTGTCGAGAGAAGGAGCGCCGCCGCTGGAGCACCGCCTCATCCATCGCGACGGTTCGATCCGTTGGGTGCGGAATACCCCTGTGCCACGCTACGATGAGCACCAGTGCCTGATCGCCTACGACGGCCTGATCGCAGACATCACCGAACGCAAGCAGGCGGAGGAGGCCCTGCGAGAAAGCGAAGACCGCTATCGCACGCTGGTGACGTTATCCCCCGATGGGATCGTCATCCATAGCGCGGGCATCGTTCTGTATGCAAATGAAGCCGCCGCAAAGCGTGTCAACACACCCAGCGCCGAGCTGTTTGTCGGAAAGCCGGTCGTTGATTTTGTCCATCCTGATTCTCGTGGGTCGGTCATGGAAAGAACGCGGCAGATCAGCGAGGAGGGCAAAGCGGTTCCACCGCTGGAAGAGAAGCTGGTTGGAATGGATGGAAGTGTGATAGACGTGGAGATTGCCTCTGTGGCACTGACCTACCAGGGCAAGCCGGCGATACTGTCAGTGCTGCGTGACCTTACCGAGCGCAAGCAGGCCGAAGAGGAGCTACACCAGGTGAACCGCGCGCTCAGAACCATCAGTGACTGTAATCAAGCGCTGGTACGAACAACGGACGAATTTACCTTGCTGAATGAAGTCTGCCAGATCATTGTGAAGGTGGGCCAATATCGTCTAGCCTGGGTCGGACTGACCGAGCAAGACGAAGCCCAAACCGTGCGGCCGGTAGCGCAGGCCGGGTATGAAGAAGGCTACCTTAAAACCTTGAACATCACCTGGGCGGATACTGAGCGAGGACACAGTCCGACCGGTACAGCCATTCGCACAGGTCAATCCTGTGTGTCCAGGAATATCCCAACCGATCCAGCTTTTGAACCCTGGCGAGCCGAGGCAGCCAAACGCGGTTATGCTTCGTCCATTGCCCTCCCGCTCATTGCTAACGAGCGGCCTTTTGGCGCGCTCAACATCTATGCGGAAAAGCCAGACGCCTTCTACTCGGAGGAAGTCAAACTACTGACGGAACTGGCAAATGACTTGGCGTATGGCATCATGGCTCTCCGCACTCGTGCTGCTCATCGGCGGGCGGAGGAAGAAATCCGGCTCCATGCCCGACGTCTAGCGACTTTGAACGAAATTGGCCGGGCCATCACTTCGACACTGGACCTCGACCGCGTGCTGGTCACACTGCTGGAGCATGTGCTGCAAGCCACAGATGCCGAGGCGGGTTCGGTGGCATTGGTAGAGAAGGCGACTGGCGAGCTGGTGTTTCGCCACGCGGCTGGCGAGCCTGGTCAGGCCGTCGTTGGCCTGCGCTTGAAACCCGGCCAAGGCATCGCCGGTTGGGTCGCAACACATCGACAGCCAGAACTGGTTCCCCAGGCTGCCTCCGACTCGCGCTTCTATGGTCACGTGAACTTTACCACGCGGGATGTGGCGTGCGTGCCGCTGATCGCCCACGACACCGTCGTCGGCGTGATCGAACTGCTCAACAAACGGCAGGGCGCGTTTGGCGACATCGATATTCAGTTGCTCGAATCTGTTGCGGCGCAGGCGGCCATTGCTATCGAGAACGCGCGGCTGTTCGAGACTGAACGCGCCGGGCGGCAACGCCTCGAGACCCTGTACCACATCAGCCAAGCCGTCAACTCCACACTCGATGTTGACTCCATCCTCGATCAACTAACCGATGAGGCGATGCGCGCTACGCACGCCACGCACGGCTCGGCGCTGGTGGTGCGTCCCGATCTGGGCTGCTTCGAACGGCGCTCGTTGCGCGGCTACTCCCCGGACATACTCGAAGCAGCACGCGTGGTCCCGTTGCCGTTGGATCTGGGCTTGAATGGCCGGGCGTACCGCACCCGGCAAGTCGTGTGTGAGAGCGATGTGTTGGCTGACCCAGACTATTATCCGTTTGTCCCTGGCACGTCCACGGAATTGGTGGCGCCCATTGTCCGAGGCGATCAAGTACTCGGTAACCTCGACCTGCAAAGTCCAGAGGCGAACGCCTTTCGGTATGTTGACCTGGAATTCTTGCGGGCGCTGACCGACCAGGTGGCGGTCGCACTAGAGAACGCGCGGCTGTATCAACAAATCCGCCGCCATGCGGAAGAACTGGAAACGCGCGTCGCTGATCGGACGCGTGAATTGACTGAAGCGAATCAGCGTCTCCAAGAGCTCGATCGCATGAAAGATGAATTCGTATCCAACGTCAGCCACGAACTTCGTACGCCACTGGCGAACGTGCACTTGTATTTGCAACTGTTGGAGCGGGGCAAACCGGATAAGCATAACGAGTACAGGCAGACCTTGCACCGCGAAACCAATCGGCTGACGAAGATGATCGAAAACCTGCTCGATCTATCGCGGCTCGATCGGAATGTAATAACCGTCAATCTCGTCCCGGCCGATGTCGGCGAGCTCGCCGGCCTGCTCGCTACAGACCGATCGGCGCTGGCCGCCGAACACGGCCTGGCGCTCAGGTATGAAGCGGCGCCCCATCTACCATTGGCCTTAGCCGATACCGTCATGCTCAGTCAAGTCATTTCCAACCTGCTGACTAACGCCATCCATTACACACCAGGCGGGGGGACCATCATCGTGACAACCGATACCGGCCAAGACCACGCCCGTGACTGGGTAAGGGTTTCCGTGCGTGACACCGGCCCGGGCATCTCAGCCAACGACCTGCCGCATTTGTTTGAACGATTCTATCGGGGTGAAGCCGGCCGCCGATCGACTGCCCCCGGCACCGGTCTGGGACTGGCCATCTGCCGGGAAATTGTTGAACGACTGGGCGGCCAAATTACGGTCGAGAGTCAGCCCGGGCAGGGCGCGGCCTTTACGGTCTGGCTCCAGTCGGCGTGATAAATCACACCGATACGCTCCGAGGGCAATCACCTTCAGCCAGCGGCGCGAGGTGAGATGAAAACCATCAACGGGAAGCGGGCTTGACGCGACCATCATACCGCGATCAACGAGGAGGCATTCAGCATGGAGCAAGAAATATGGGACACCCTGCATCGCCATCTCAACAGCATCTTCAGCGGCGATGTGAAGGCTTACGAAGAGACAACCGGCGACGACCTGTCACTGTTCGAGTGGTGGGTGGCCCCGCACCGCCAGGACGGCCTGGACTTTCACCGCTTCATGATCGAGCATCGCTGGGCGGGAGAAGGTGATTACCGTTACGATCTGCTCGAGCCCCGCTTGCAGCTCTATGACGATACGGCCATCGTCAGTTACACTTTCATGCTCAGTCGCGCCCGGCCGGAAGGCGGTGTCGAGCATCGTTTACACAACGAAAGCCGCGTGCTCATCAAACGCGACGGGCAGTGGCAGATCGTGCACGTCCACAAATCGCCGGCGTGGCCGGCGCCGTTCGCGCCACAATAACTATCTTGTCGAATCGCATCAAACCCGATACAATACGCGCGCCCGCCGAACCCATTCGGCGGGTTCGCATATTTTGAGGTGACACGATGACTGTTCTTGTTCGCGATCAAATTGCCGATTTACTGCGCGCGGCAGTTCAAGCCGCGCAGGCCGATCAATCTCTGCCGGAGTTGGCCCTTCCCCCGATCGATCTGGCGCGCCCCAAAGTGGCCGCACATGGCGACTATTCCAGCAACCTCGGCATGGCCGTCGCTAAAACGGCGAAACTGGCCCCCATGCAGATCGCCAACCTGATCATCGCGCATCTGCCCGCCGCCGATTTTCTCGGCAAGGTGGAAGCGGCCGCGCCGGGTTACATCAACTTCACGCTGGCCGAGCCGTGGCTGGCCGCGCAAGTCACGCGCATCTTAGAAGAAGGGCCGAGTTGGGCGCACCTCACGATCGGGCATGGCAAGCGCGTGCAGGTGGAACATGGATCGGCCAACCCCACCGGCCCGCTCACGATCGGATCGGGCCGCAACGTCATCATCGGCGATACGCTGGCGAATTTGTTTGAGGCGTGCGGCTACGACGTACAGCGCGAATACTACGTGAACGATGTCGGCTCGAAAGTGCGCAAGTTTGGCGAAACGGTCTATGTGCGCTACGCGCAGGCATTGGGCGTCGATGAGCCGCTGCCGCAAGAATTCTATCCCGGCGATTTTCTCGTCGAGCTGGGTAAGGACTTCGCACATGAGTATGGCGATAAGTACGTGAAAGCGCCGCGCGCCGGGGCTGTACAGACGTTGGGCGAAGTCGGTACGCAGCGCGTGTTGGATCATGTCAAGCAGACGTGCGAACGGATGAACATCCATTACGATCGGTGGTATTCCGAGCGCAGCCTGTACGATAGCGGACTTTTCGCGCAAGTCTACCAGATGCTGGAAGAAAAAAAACTACTACTGGAAAAAGACGGCGCAATCTGGTTTGCTTCGTCCGATCTGGGTGAGGACAACGAAGCCGTCATCATCCGCTCGCCGCAGATCATTCCCAATCCCGAGGATCGCCCGACATATTTCGCATCCGACATCGCTTACGTGTGGGATAAGTTGGTGTTGCGCGGTTTCGATCGCGCCATCTATGTGTGGGGTGCGGATCATCACGGCGACAAGCCGCGCGTGCTGGCCGCGGCCAAGGCACTGGGGCTTGATCCGGCGCGCGTCAGCATCTTGCTCTATCAGCACGTCACGCTGATGAAAGACGGCGTGGAACAAAAAGGTTCCAAGAGCGCCGGCACGGCAGTGGCCTTGCATGAAGTTATTAATGAAGTAGGCATGGATGCCGTTCGCTTCATGCTGCTTACGCGCACCATCGATAGCAAGCTGTTGTTTGATCTGTCGCTGGCAAAAGAGCAGTCGGACAAGAACCCGGTGTACTACGTGCAGTACGCGCACGCGCGGATCGCCAGCATTCTACGCAAAGCGAGTGAAGTGCTTGGCGCAGTCGAACTGCCTGAAGTGCCCAATGTGCAGTTGCTGACACATCCGGCTGAACTGGCCTTGATCCGCAAGATGCTGGAACTGCCCGTCATCATCGAGCAGGCCGTGCGCGATCTCGCGCCGCACCACCTGACGTATTACGCGCAAGACCTGGCCTCGACGTTTAGCATCTTCTACCGCGATTGCAAAGTCGTCGATGCCGAAGCGCCGGCGCTGACCGCTGCCCGTTTAATGTTGTGCCGATCCGCGAAGAGCGTTTTAGCGCACACGCTGGAGTTAATGGGCATGACGACGCCGGAAAGTATGTGAGCAAGTCCACTAGTCATGTAGTCAAATGCGGGCTACAGACTACCGGACAACTCGACCATCCGACTATTTGACTACCGGACTATTTGACCAGGAGACTAAATGACCATTCAACCTGATCATTGGATTCGCAAGATGGCGCACGAGTACGGCATGATCGAGCCGTTCGTCGAGAAGCAAGTCAGTTCGCACGTCATTTCCTACGGCGTGTCGTCGTATGGCTACGACGTCCGCATCGCCGATGAATACAAAATCTTTACCGATGTCTTCTCGGCCATCGTCGATCCCAAGCAGTTCGATCCCAAGTCGATGGTGGACTTCAAAGGCGAGGTGTGCATCATCCCGCCCAACTCCTTCGTGCTGGCACGGACGATCGAGTACTTCCGCATCCCGCGCAACGTCTTGACGATCTGCGTGGGCAAATCGACTTACGCGCGTTGTTTCCGGGGGGATACTCGCGTCGCACTGGTGGATGGCACGGCCCCGACGCTCGAAGAGATGACTCGCCGCGCTGAAACGGGCGAGATGTTCTGGGGCTACAGCATCGGCGAGAATGGCCGCCTGATTGTGACGCTGCTGGATGCGCCCCGGTACGTTGGCCGGGATAAATTGGTCGAAGTGTCACTGGATAACGGGCAAACGATCAACTGTACGCCCGATCATCGCTTTATGCTGCGGGATGGGCGCTGGGTCGCCGCCGGAGAGTTGCAGCCCAATGCGTCATTAATGCCATTGTATCGCTCCATTCAACGCGGCTATGAGATGGTTTATCAGCCCCTCAACGGCCATCTGCACCCGACACACCGCCTAGCCGATGAATGGAATGTCCGACAAGGCGTGTACGGCGATCAGTCCGGCACGCATCGCCATCACGTTGATTTTGATCGCCTGAATAACAACCCCTGGAATCTGGCTCGGATGCCGGCCGGCGAACACATCCGCCTCCATAATGCGGAAAACTACGGCGCCGAGTTTGACCCGGATGAACACAGCGCCGCTATTCGCGCTGCTCTGGCCCGCCTCAGGCAAGACCCTGCCTGGGTTGAGGAATATGCGCAGGCGCAAAGTGAACGCTCCACTCGTTTCTGGCATGAAGAGGAGTACGCCGAGACTCGCGCCCGCCTGCTGGAACAACGCCGTCAACCCACCGAGCAAACACGGCAGGCCCACCGCGACGGCACTTTGCGTCGCTATCAGGACATGGCAGAGCGGCTGCGGCATTCTGAACTGATGAAAACCGCCTGGGCCAATTCCGGCGCAGATCGCCGCACCCGGCAGGCCGAAATTGCGCGAGCGATCAATTTGCGCAGCGAGATTACGGCCGAGGTTGTTCGCGCAGCGCTCGATCAAACAGGCTCGATCCGTGGCGCAGCGCGGCTGCTCAATTGTGATCGCTCGGTGTTTCGCCGCTTCCCGGAAATCGTCCGGGCATTTCGCGGGCACACTGCGCCCGACGGCCAGACCGTACCCGACAACCACAAAGTCACGAGGGTACGTTCCTGCTCCGGGGAGCATGATGTGTTTTGCCTGACGGTTCCAGAAGCGGGCAACTTTGCGTTGGAAAGCGGCGTGTTCGTCAGCAATTGCGGTCTAATCGTGAATGTTACGCCCTTCGAACCGGAATGGGAGGGCTTCGTGACGCTGGAAATCAGCAACACGACGCCCCTGCCCGCCAAGGTCTACTCGAACGAGGGTATCGCGCAGGTGCTGTTCTTCGTGGCCGATGAAGAGTGCGAGACCTCTTACAAAGACCGCAAAGGCAAATACGACAAGCAGACCGGCGTGGTCCCCGCGAAAATCATCAAGTAGGGAACCCCACCTCCCGGAGGCGCTTCGCGACTTTCGGGAGGTCTGTTTTCACAACACAACTGTAACCCAACCGTTACCCCCTCCCCCATCCAAAAGTGATACATTAGAAGGGCCTGAGAAATACACCTTTGGGCTTGTTGAGGAGGTCCCATGCTACGCCGTACTCTTGCCACGCTGCTCGTCGTCGTCTTCGGTCTGGCCGCTCTGCTTGTCGTGAACGGAACGCTGGCGTCACCCGCCCCGGTCGTGCGCGCCAACGCCGTCCAGTCGCCTGACGCCTGCATCATCATCAACTCCGACATCACGACGAACACCACCTGGTCGGCTGATTGTTATCACGTCACGACCGACACCGTCGCCATTCAACCGGGGGCCATGCTGACCATTGCACCCTTGACCGGCACGCGCATCGAGTTTGAGGCGGGAGCGCAGCTGTATGTCGATGGCGGCTTGCAGGCTTTAGGAACGGAGGTTCACCCCATCACGTTCACCTCAGCCGGTGCGCAGACACCCTGTGCCTGGCGAGGCATTGCGTTAGCTAACAACCCGCATAACCTGCAGCTGCAATACTCGACCATTGAGTACGCCTGCACGGGTGTTACTCCTAACGATGCCGATGATCTGATTATCCTGTCCAATACCTTCCGCTACCTTGGCGGCAACCTCCCCTTCCCCGGCGCGATCGGCACCGATACCGATAACTCTACCATCGCCGGCAACACGATCTATAGTTCCAGCAATGGGATCCTCCTCAACGAATCCTCTGGCAACCACATCCTCCGCAATACCATCTATGATGTTAACGGTTATGGCGTAGGATTCATCCGTCAGACCACCACGGGCGGAAGCAACAACACCATCGGCGATAACGTGATCTATCGGACGCAGTATGGCCTGCGCCTGGAAGAGGGCAGCTACAACCAAGTGCTGACCAACTCGCTGACCTTGAACACCGAGGGTGCTATCTACCTCGATCGCCAAGGTGGTTCATCTGCAATGGTGGCTTACAATCACGTTTACACCAATGGCGGAGGCGCAGCCTATCACGGCGGCATCTTCGTCTTGGGAGACCTCCCAACCATTAAACGCAATGTTGTGCTAGACGTCATCACCGATGCGGTATCCATAGATGCCAGCGCCGCAAGTAATCCCATTCAGTACAACGCGCTCTGCGCCACAACCGGCAATGGTGTCGAGCTCCGTAACAACGGTAGCAGCGTCACCGCCCCTAACAACTGGTGGGGCACCAACACGCCTGTGAGTGGCACCACTTACCTCGGACCAGTCGTGCTGAGTGATCCCATCGTGTTGTCGGTCACGCTGGGCGCCAATCGACTTCCTGCTGATGCGTCGGCCACCACGATCGTCACGGTGACCCTGCGCGACTCGCTGGGCAACACCGTGCCCAAGCCCAATCGCTCCGGCGATCCCGACGCGCGCCGCATCGCACTGCAAACGACGTTGGGCAGCCTCAATCCCGTGGTCGTCGATGTGAACGATCAGGGTGTAGCCACCACCGTCTTGACCGCCATCCCGCAAATCGGAACAGGCGTGATTACCGCGACGGCGTTCTGCGACTACCCGCTCACCACCACCTTCGAGCTCACCAACACCAATGTCGCCATCGCCAAGACTTCACTCGTCACCGAGACGATGGCGGGCAGTCTGTTGACGTACACGATCGCGTACAGCAACCCCAGCAGCATCGACGCACCCCACGTCGTCATCACGGATGTGTTGGGATCGAACCTCGCTTACGTAGGCGATACCAGTGGTTATCCAGCCAATGTCGCGGGCAATATCGTCACGTGGACCATCGGTGCCTTGCCCAGCGGCACGAATCGGAACTTCGTGCTGACCACCACCGTGCTCGCTAATGCTACCAGCTGCGTACAGCCGATCAACAATACCGCATTGATCGGCACTTCGGCGCTGGAAAGCACTTACGCCGATAACACCGCGAATGCCGCAGCAATCAATGTTCTCTGCGCGAACGTTGCGGTTACCAAGACCGCCACTGTGCTGTCAGTCTTCATCGGGAACAACATCACCTATACCATCACGTACAGCAACAGCACCGCGCCGGCGCCCAACGTGATCATCACCGATGTGTTACCCGCCGGCACCGTTTACGTCAGCGACACCAGCGGCCTCACACCCACCATCACGGGCAATCAAATCGTCTGGCTGGTTGGCAATTTGACGCCCGGCGTTTTGCGTAGCTTCATTTTGATAGTCAGCCAGCCAGTCACAGCGACCAACTGCGTTCGGCTTGACCGGAACACCGTGCTGATTGGCACCACGGCCATCGAAAGTAGCTACGCCGATAACACCGCCTTCGCCAATTTCATCGACGTGATCTGCGCGGACTGGGCGTTGGTCAAGACCGCCGATCGGCCTTCCGGCCCCCCCAACAGCCCGATCGATTACACCATCACCTACACCAACCGCAGCAACTATTGGCTATCGGGTGCGATCATCACCGATGTGTTACCGGCCAACACGAGCTATGTCTCAGACACCAGCGGGCTGCCTCTGCTCAACAGCGGAGGTCTTTTGACCTGGACACTGCTACCCTTACCGCCAACCACGTCTGTCTCCTTTACGTTGCGACTGGCTTACAGCGGTGCGGGCAATAACACGACTGTGACGAACACCGCGTGCATCAGCTCGATCCTCTTCGACAGTGATCTGAGCAACAACTGCGCGTCGGCGTCTTATCTCGTGACCAACCCGGTCGATGTCGTCGTCGTCAAAGATGACGATGTCGGCCCGACGACATCCTTGAGTCGATCGAGCGGCCACAAGGCCAGCGCCTACTCATTCATCGCCAAGACCGTGCTGGCACCGACCGTGCATCGTGACTTTGTGTATGAAGGCGATGTGGTGACTTATACGATCGCCGTCGTCAACGTCGGCACGTACACGGCGACGAACGTCATCCTGACCGAAACGCTGCCGCTCTTCACGACGTACCTCGGCAGCGGCTGGACCCAGATCAACAGCCGCACTTTCATCACCGCGCTCAATTCACTTGCGCCGGGCGCTGGCCGCATCGTGTACTTCGTCGTGCGCGTGCAAGATCCGATCCCGCCCGGCGTGAGCAATCTGGTCAATTACGTGTGCGGCTACTCGTCCGATCAAGATATGAATCCCGACGACAACTGCCACTACGAAGACACGCCGGTCGTCGGGCGGCCGCTGCGCGTGAGCAAGTCAGCGCCGCAATGCCTCGCGCCCGGCAGCGATTTCAACTACACGATCAACTTTGCGAATCGCTCCAACGCTGCTTTCAGCCAGGTAGCGATCACCGATACGCTGCCCACTGATACGGCTTACACGGGCAGCACAGACTGGTCGTGCACCGCCGGCACATGCACTCAGATCGTGCCGTCGCTGCCGCCGATCAGTAGCGGCACGTCGATCTTGCCGGTGCGCTTGAGCAGCACCTTCCCCTACACCACGCAATCGATCGTCACCAACACGGTGGCGATCAGTGGCGGCTATCAATTCGTCCTCACCTCAACGGTCGATGGCGGACCGAATCTCGCCGTCGTGAAGAACGACAACGTCGGGCCGCTGCCGTTGAATCAACAGCCGAAGTGGCAGCAACTCGAACGGCGCTTCGTCGGCGCAGCGCGCATACCCGCTTATCGAGAATTTGTCCTGCCCGGCGAATGGATCACGTACACGATTTTGTATGTGAACACCGGCATCGGCACGGCGCACAACGTTATCTTGACCGAAACGCTGCCGCTCTTCACGACGTACCTCGGCGGTGACTGGACGTCGATCGACGGCCGCCACTATACGATCGCGCTCGGCGATCTCGCACCAGGCCAAGGCGGGCTGCGGCATTTCATCGTGAAAGTCGATAAGCCCTTCCCGCTCGGCGTCGATCGGGTCATCAATCGTATCGACATTGGCAGCCGCGAAGCCGAATGTGATGTGAGCGATAATTGGTCGGCGGATGATACGCCCGTGCGCAATGGGCAGATGAGAGTGTTCCTGCCGCTGATTCTGCACCAAGCGGGCGACAACGTGGTACCGCCTCCGGAAGTATCCTTTACCAGCGCGACGTATCACATCTTCGAAGACCAACCAACCGCGTTAATCACCGTGACGCTCAATAAACCGTGGACTGACACGGTCACGGTCAAATACCACACCGAAGACGGCTCCGCGACAGCCGGCCAGGATTACACCGCCACGCAGGGCACACTCACCTTTGCGCCCGGCGAAACGACGCACACCTTTGCGGTGGGCATCATCAGCGACACGCTGCTCGAATACTGGGAAACGGTCGATCTGATCCTGAGCGATCCTTCGCTGAACGCCAAGATCGGTTACCCCGGTGTGGCGACGTTGTACATTGAAGACGTACACTGCGTCGTGCCGACTCAATCGCTCGTGTCGGTGTACAGCCCGATGGATGTGGCGTATGACGCCCCCACCGATCGGCTCTTCATCGCCAATCGTGATGGGCCGTTCGGCGGCAGTCTAAAGATAGGCGCCATCACGCCCACGGCTTACATCTCTCAGTCGCTCGATGGACTGCTCAGCGCGCAGGGTGTGGCGTTGGACACGACCCATCACAAGTTATACGTGGTGGGTTGGGACTGGCTGAATGTGCTGGACAGCGAGGGTTACACACAGACCGCCAAGATCGCGCTGGGCACCGGCGTCGGCGCGCACGCCGTGGCTTACAATCCGGTCAGCCAGAAAATCTACGTGACCGGCTACAGCGATAACTCGATCACCATCATCGACGCGAACACGCTGCAAATCCGCGCCCGCTTGAGCGATTCGTCGCAGCATTCCATCTATGAGCCGTCGTACATCGCCGTGAACACCAATACCGGCAAAGTGTACGTTACCAATCACGCGCACGGACGTCCGATCGGGTGGGTCACCGTCATCAGCGGCAGCGCCGATCAAATCGTAAACACCATCTATCTCGATCCGGCGGGCGAGTTGTACGGCATCTCCGCCGACAACGTCCACAATCGCCTCTACGTCGCTTCGATCAACGCGGCGGTGGTCTACGCCATCGACGCGACCACCGACACGCAGTTGGGTTATCTGCAAGTGCGGCGCTGGTCGGACAACCTGCCGGTGCCAATCCGCATGATCGCCGTGAATGCCAATCCGGGTCTGGGATCGAAGATCCGCTTGTGGCTCACTAGCAGCAGCACCGAAGACAACGGGCTGGATAATATCATCTCGCTCACTGGCGATTGGCCCTACATGGAACAGCCCTACCTCGGCGTGAATCTGCCACCCTCGCCGGAACGCGGCCTGAAGTTCGATCCGACCACCAAGGCCGTCATCGTTGCGAGTGCGTCATCCAATCGTGTGACCATTCTGTGGGACACGCCCGCGACGCAACAATGCCTGTGGCCCTTCATCGCGCCAAGTGGCCCTGAGCGCAGCGAACGCAGCGGCGATCTCTACACCGTTGTCCACGACTTCAACGCCAAATAAGCCGCGATCCTCGAAAGCCTCCCGGAGAGTTGAACGCTTCGGGAGGTTTTGTTTTGCTGCGGCTCGTTGTACAATGAAGCCACCCCATTTCCGAGGTGCTGCGCATGTCTGATCCATCCCGCGAAATTCAACGCTACCTCGATCAACCGCTCGCCGACTTGCAGCAGGAATTCGATCTCTACGCCGAAGCAGCCACCGGCACGATGAAAGGTCCCGGCACCGCTTGGGACAAGATCGTGCCCTTGCTGAAGCAGAAGATTTGCGTCGAAGGCAACTGGTGCGAGCGGCGGCAGGACGCCCGCTTCGATGATCCGACCAACGTCATTCTCGCGGTAATGAGCATGATCGACAACGAAGCGATCCGCATCATCGCGCCCGCCACGCTGATCGCCGTCATCCTCTTCAAACGCGGCCTTGATCGCTTCTGCGAGTGTGCGCCCATCGGGGCGAAGAAAGAATAACCTCAAGAACGCGTCATGCCCGAATGCTTTCGCCATGCGCGCCCCCGCGCAAAGCGCGGACAGGGCGTGTCGGGCATCCAGACTGACGATTGGCAAGTCAGGCTGGCCAGGTTTGCTGGATTCCCGCCAAAAACGCGCGGGAATGACAACGGGCCCGATCTGTGTAAGGTAAATTAATCATTTGTCATTGTTCATTTGTCATTCCAAAGGACTTCTCATGCCACCATTACCACCCGAACTCCGCGTCGAGATTCGCAAGGTCGGCGATTCATATCTGGCCGTGACGGAACGCGCCAACGGCGGCGAGGTCTGCTCGAATATCTTCACGCACGATCCCGACAAGCTGATCCACCTCGAACCACAATGGATGTTGGAACGCGGCACGCGCACACCCGCCGAGACGCTGAAGACCGACGAGCCTGCTGCCCCTCGCCCACCGGATGACAAATTGCTGATCGATTACGGGCAGCGCCTGTATGCCTATCTCTTCGGCGATGGCGCGAAGCTGCACAGTTTCTTTGAGTTCAACGACGCCTATCGCAGCGAAGCCCGCCTCACCCTGCGCCTGCATCCCGAGGCCGCCGCGTTGTGGAGTCTGCCGTGGGAGTATCTGCACGATGGCACGGAGTTCCTGAGCCTCAACGGTCGCCTGCTGATCCATCGCTTGCCGCATGGCATGGCCGAACTGCATCCTCCCGAAGGGACACCGCCGCTGCGCATCCTCGTCATCATCGCCTCACCCGACGATCAGGCCGAATTGGACGTGGAGCGCGAACTGGCCGTGATGCAAGAGGCGCTGGACGATTTGCGCCGCAACGGGCAGGTGCAGGTGGACTACCTTGACGACGCGACGCTGCCCGCGCTGCAAGATGCATTGAGCCGCACGCCCTACCACGTGCTACACTTCACCGGCCACGGCGCATTCATCAAGAAGGACAAAGACGACAAAGAAATCAACGAAGGCAAGTTGTGCTTTGAAGATGCCGAGGGTCAATCGGACTTGATCGGGCCGCAGCAATTGCGTCCCTTATTGATCGGCCAGCGCGATCTGCGGCTGATCGTCCTGTCGGCCTGCCAGAGCGCCAAGACCAGCGGACTGGACGCCTTCGACAGCGTGGCGACGGGCCTGCTGCAAGCCGATGTGCCTGCCGTGCTGGCGATGCAATTCAGCATCCTCGACACTTCAGCGATTGAGTTGGCGCGCGTCTTCTATGCTGAACTGGCGCGCGGTCGCACGCCCGAAGAAGCGCTGAGGCAAACCCGCTTGGCCTTGCGCCACCTCGACGAAGCTCGACCGAGCGACCTGCGCCGCTTCGATTGGGGCGTGCCCGCGTTATATGTGCGTGCGCCGGGTTTGCGATTGATCGATCCTGATCGTGTAGGGGCAGACCTCGCGTCTGCCCCCGGACGACCGCAAGGGTCGCCCCAACAACGTGATCTGGGCGGATTGACGTTGCCACGTATTTTCGTCGGGCGGCGCAAGGAATTGCGCTCATTGCGACGCGCGTTGCGTCAACACACACCGATCTACGTGCGCGGCATCGGCGGCGTGGGCAAGACCACGCTGACGGCTAAACTGCTGCAACGCCCCGGCGTCGATCTCGACGGTGTGTGCGTCATCCGCTGCCACGAACTCTCGCAGCCCGTCGATGCGTTGAACAAGATCGCCTCATTCTGGCAGGCGCAGGGCAAGACCAATCACGCCGAGGCCGCCGCGCTGCTGCTCGCCTCGAATCTCGATCCGGCTGATCGAGCGCGGCAAGCGCTGCAAATGCTTGCCACACAGCGCTATGTCATCGTCTTCGACAACCTCGAATCGTGGTTAGACATCCCGCCCTTGCAGGGAGGGACTGGAGGGAGGGTGGATGACGCTTTCGCCATCGCCGATGCGGTGACGCGTGATGTCCTGCGCGGCCTGCTCTCCGCCTACGATGTGCGCACCACGTTGATCTTCACGAGCCGTTATCGCTGGGCGGGCATCGAAGCGCTGCCGCCGCAAAACCGCTTGGACATCCAACTGCCCGGCCTGACGCGGCAACAGGCCATCCTACTGATGAACGCGCTGCCGCGCCTGAAGGCCGCGCCGTTGAGCGACCAATTACAAGCCTACGCCCGTGTGGGCGGCCACCCCAAGACGCTGGAACTGCTGGACGGTTGGCTCGGCACAGGTGGATCCTTGCACGCCCTGCTGGATGATCCCGCGTTGGGCTACCGATTGGCCGAAGAATGGGAAGCCTACTTCCTCAACGATCTGCTGGCTCGCCTCTCGCCCACCGAACGCGACGCCCTGACCACTCTCGCCATCCTCGAAGAACCGTTTTGGTGGCAGGTGGCACGTGATTTAATCGTAGGGGCGAGGTATACCTCGCCCCTACCAGACACCGACATTCAATCCATGCTGTCGCATTTCCTCGACCTCTCCCTCATCCAACTGCAAGGCACCACCAACAAGGGTGACCCGGGGTACACCCTTCACTCCGTCGTGCGCGAATACCTGCTACACCCCCTCACCGCTGACGCCCGCCGCGACCTGCACCTCCGCGCTGCCACCTTCTATGGTGCGCCGTTTGTCGAGGCCGCACGACAAGCGGTCACCCAAAGCGGCCAAACCGTCACCGACGAACAAATCGAACAACTGGCCCGCTCCGATCAAGGTGTTGTCGGCATGTGGGTCATGCAGACCCAAAACATAGATCACGCCCATTGGGCGATGGAGCGCGCCTTGCAATGGCAGCACCATCTCTTTCAGGCCGGACAGGTTGATGCGGCGGGTTCCATTGTCAACGCCGTGTGGGATGTGCTCGCCCGCTGGGGCCAGCGCGACTTGGCCAAGAGCCTCCTGCGCCGTAGCATCGACTCTCTCGAAGGTCCCAATCGTGCTGTCGCGCAGGGCAATCTGGCGAGCTTGCTTCAAGATGAGGGCCGTCTAGCCGAGGCGTTGGAAATGCACGAAGCGAGCAATCTTATCGCTGAAAAGTCGGGCAACAAGCAGAGTCTAGCTGCAGGATTGGGCCAGATAAGTGGCATCTATCAGCAAATGGGCGACTACGACCGCGCCATCGAGAAGCAGCAAACCTCGCTGCAAATCGAGCGTGAGATCGGCAACGAAGAAGGTCAGGCCATCAGCCTGCACCAACTCTCGATGCTCTATCGACACAAAGAAAGTTACGACGCGGCGCTGACCCACAGTCAGCAGGCCGAGGCAATTGATCGCAAGCGGGACGACATGGCTGGCCTCGCCGCCGACTTTCACGCGCAGGGCCTCATCTTCATCGAACTCAACCGTAAACAAGACGCCTTCGAGCGCTTCAGCGAGAGCCTAAAGATCAAGCGCCGCATCGGAGACGAGTCCGGCGCGGCGAACAGCGTTGCCGAATTAGGGAAGTTGTATTTCAATGCAGGAATGATGAGTGAAGCGATTGCGGCCTTCAACGAATCGCTGGAAATTCGGCAACGACTGGGTGATCCAAAGATGGGTATTACTTTGGCGCTTCTGGGCCACGTTCACGAGCAACAAGGCGAATACCGTGCTGCGCTTGAAAAGTATGAACAAGCGTTGAGCATTTTCCAGCAGGTGGGCATGGCACTTGAAGTGCAAATGGCGCAACAAGACATCGCGCGGGTGCGGGGGAAGAGGGGACGGTAGGGGGCGAGGCAACGAATAGGCATCGGATAAACGGATAGCGCAACCGTCATCCGTTTACGGGAGCACTCCCCCAAAAGATGGGGACTCCGTGCACCGCATGTGTCGGTTGTTCATCCGTTGCATCGAGCAACACCTTGCGCGGGTGCGGGGGAAGATGGGACGGTAGGATCGACCCTCACCCCGGCCCTCTCCCTTGCTGGGAGAGGGAGTGAGCGCCTTCCCCCCTCTCCACTTTTAGGGAGAGGGGCCGGGGGTGAGGGTCAATGTTCCCCAATCATTGCTTGCCGTTACTTTGTTGTTGCTACTGCAATACCTTCGCCAAAATTTCAGATGACTTTTTCGACCGCCATATCTGCCGGTTAGCGCATGCTGCTACCGCAAGATATGGGGCCTAAATATTCCTTTTTGAAAATTGGCTATGGTATTGTACTGGTAACTTTATCATTGCTTGATGTTACTTTGCTATCCCTTAACGTTACTTTATCACTCCTTACGGTATCTATACTCTTGCTTGATGTTACTTTGCTTGTGCTTTGCGTTACTTTGTTGTTGCTTAGCATTACTTTTTGATTCCTTTAAGCGTAGGAAGAGCAAAGTAAGCATGTTTTCTTGCTGAGTGACGGAATTTTTTAGCGCAGTAAACAAAAATCGTTTCAAAGTAACCACATTTTGATCGTTTTTCACCATCGAGGAAATAAAAATAAGCATGAGAAATCAAAAATAGACGCTTAGGAGCGCCGATTACCGATAAATCTGTAACCCCGTTCCCGCCATCAACTGGCCGCGCCGCCGTCGGCCTCCCCCTCGTCGGCATCCTCGCTATCCTCATCACCAACGGCGCTATCTTCGGCGGTGACATCGTCCGCCGCGCCAATGTCGGCAGGGGCAGACTGGGCGGATTCAGCCGGTTCGGCTGCTTCAGGCTCTGCGGCGTCTTCGGCGGCATGTGATTCACCTTCGGGTTCTTCTGCGTCAGGTTTTTCTTCGGCCCCTTCGGCTTCGTCCGCCTTTTCGCCCTCTTCTTCTGGTTCTTCTTTCTCCTCTTCCTCCGCTTCTTCTGGCTCTTCCTTTTCTTCTTTCTCTTTTTCTGGCTCGGCCTCTGGTTTTTCCTCGGCTTCGTCAGTTTCTTCTTCCGCTTCCTCCTCTTCTTTTTCTTCTTCCTTTTCTTCCTCTTTCTCTTTCTCTTCCTGCTCGGGTTTTTCCTTTTCTTCAGACTCTTCTTCCTTTTCAGTTTCTTCGTTGTCTTCTTCAGGCTTCTCGGCCTCTTCCGACTCTTCTGCCCCTTCAACTTTAGCCTCTGGCCCTTCCTCCTCTTCACCCTCCTCTTCTTCACTCTCTTCCTCTTCTTCGACCTCCTCCGATTCGCCTTCTTCTTTAGCCTCTTCTTTCTCTTCTTCGTCCTTGTTCTCTTCCTTGTCTTTGTCCTCTTCGTCTTCGTCAGTCTTTTCCTTGTCTTCTTTGGGTCCCTTCTCTTTTTCCTCGCCCTCCCTTTTTTCCTTGTCTTCTTTCTTCTCGTCCTTTTCCTCCTTACCTTTTTCGACTTTACCCTCGACCGCCTTCGCGTGGGCCTTTTCAGCCGTCGCTTTTACGCCTTCGGTTTCTCCCTCTTCGAGAGGTGATGCGCGATGCGACTCCAAAATTCGCGGATAATGTCCGCCTGGCGCATTTTCATTCACGGCGATGACTTGCACTGAAAACCGGGCGTCGCCGACGTAAGAGAACTTCTGATCGGGCCGCAACGACAGGCTGCGCAAAAACGTCCGGCTGACGCCGCGTCCGATCGACTGAAACTGCTCGGCGTATTCCACCGCTTCATTACCCGATCGGCCGCTCATGAGGAATGAAAACGGCGCATCGCCGCCAGCGCCAAAGGCCGTCTGAATCGTGTTATGCAGATCGAGCAGCGTCTGCACGTCAAGTAATTCGATCAGGCATGAGTCACGGGGATCGCTCTGCTTCGTGATTTTGAGGATGTAACTGGTCTGTGAACCCATTTGATTCATCTCCTGCGTCAAGATAATATGATTGTCGCTTGCCCGTGCCGGGACGTCAACCAACCCGCGCCTTGACCGATCATGGTGGCACGCTTATAATCACCCTCGCGCGGGCGGTTAGCTCAGCTGGTTAGAGCGCCTCTCTTACAAAGAGGAGGTCGTAGGTTCAAGTCCTATACCGCCCACCTGTGGTGGGACGCCCACCATAGACACAGCCGCCGAGAATCATTCGGCGGTTTTTACGTTCAGGGACTGGCAGCTACATTCAACGCTTTGATGCTTCAAACACGGTCATCCCTACCAGTTTATTTCCGCGGTAGCGCAGCAAGACACCGTTATCGCGCATGACACTATCGGTCGCTTGCTGCGGGCGCTCAAAATTCAAATAGAGGACATCCGCCTCAGCATCGTAATCGGTCCAGAGACGATGATCCGGTAATCCCACCAGAGAGGGCACAAGTTGAAGTATTCTCGTCACCAGATCATGCTTTGTCATGTGAAAGAATTGTACTCCATCTCACTCACTCGACAAGCCAGGAGATTCCTCACTCGCCTTGTCCGCTGTGCAACAGTGGAGGTGCACCTTGGCGTCGTTTGGAACACCTGCACCCACCGCAGGTGCAATGTGACACATCGAACGCAACACCACTCCATTCCCCATTCCACACTCCGCATTCAGCATTTCTCCATTGCCCCTCGGCCCTGCTGGTGCTACAATACGCCTGCCCAAACCCCGGCCCGCAGGATACGAGCTCTAATCCTCAGCAAGGAGTGACCATGTCCGATTTTCTCTTTCGTGGCGATCTTCGCTCGATTGATCCGGCTGTCGCCGAATTGATCAATCACGAGACCGCCCGGCAAATTCGCAAGCTGATTCTCATCGCCAGCGAATCGACCGTGCCCGAAGCCGTGCGCGAGGCGTTGATGTCCCCGCTGCACAACCTGTATGCGGAAGGCTATCCCGATTCGCACACGCGTAAACAGACCGAAGCACAGATTCTCGACTACGACGAACAGCTCGGCTACTATCGCCGCTATGGCGATCCGCGTTACTACAAGGGCGTGGAATATGCCGACATCGTCGAGGCGCTGGCCCGCCGTCGCTGCGCCGAATGCTTCGCCACCGAGAAGTATGAGGCCTCACGCATCTTCGTGAACGTGCAGCCCTTATCGGGCGCGCCTGCCAACAACGCCGTCTACGAAGCGCTGGTCAAACCCGGCGATGTGGTGATGGGCTTGTCGCTCGTCGCAGGCGGACATCTGACGCACGGCTCGCCCGTCAACCGATCGGGCAAGCACTACAAGATCGTGTCGTATGATGTCGATCCGGTCACCGAGCAATTGAACTACGACACGATTCGTGAACTCGCGTTGGCCAACAAGCCCAAGATGATCATCGCGGGTTACACCTCGTATCCTTATGCGCCCGACTGGAAGAAGTTCCGCGACATCGCCGACGAAGTGGGCGCGTACTTGCTGGCCGATATATCGCACGTCTCCGGCCTCGTCATCGCGGGCGCGTTTCCCAGCCCATTGGGCCTGGCGCATGTGCTCTCCTTCACCACGCACAAGACGTTGAGCGGCCCACGCGGCGCAGTCCTGGTCACGCTCGACGAAGCGATCAGCCGCAAACTCGATCGCGCCGTCTTCCCCGGCGAACAGGGCGGCCCGCACATGAACACCATCGCGGGTCTGGCCGTCGCCTTCAAACTCGCGCAGACCGATCAATTCAAGCAGCTGCAACATCAAACGGTTAAGAACGCCGCACACTTTGCGCAGGCTTTAGCGGATCGTGGCATTCGCCTCGCCTATGGCGGCACCAACTCGCACCTCTTCCTTATCGATTGCAAATCAATCAAGGGGCCGGATGGCACGCCGCTGATGGGCGATATGGCTGCGCGTATCCTCGATCTCGCCGGCCTCGTCGCCAATCGCAACACCATTCCGGGCGATACCGGCGCGGGCGCGGCCTCTGGTGTGCGCATCGGCACGCACTGGATCACGCAGCGTGGCTTGAAAGAACCCGAAGTCGAAAAACTCGCCGACGCCATTGCCACACTGCTCAAGGCCTGCACGCCTTACACCTATGACATCAAGGGCGGCAGCGAAGCCTATCGGGCCAAGGTGGATTTCGACGTGCTCGAAAAGACCAAGCTCATCGTGGCCGAACTCGCCGGCAACGGGGTGGACATGCACGCCGACATGTCCGGCTATCCGCACTACTGGTCGCTCGACGACAAGTATCCTGACGCGACCGTGGTCTTTGACATCACCGGCGACAAGGCCCACAGTTTCGTGCAGCACACCACCACCAACGATGTGGATGCTCTGCACGATGGTGACACGCAGCCGACTTTCGTGCTCGAACCCCATGGCGCGATCATGAGCGCGGCCACTCTCACGCGCCTCTCCGCCCGATCGTTCCAGCTGGCCCTGCCGGGCAAGCAAGCCGCGCGCGTGGCCGCGTGGCTGCGCGATCTCTCGGACGGCTACGTGGCTTTCGACGCCGATCCCGCGATGAAGTTGGCCGGGCCGGTCTCCGTCAAATACAACGTGGAAGCTAAACCCATAGGCAAGCTGCCTGCGAAATTGGAAGACGCGGTGGCCGTTTACAAGCCCTACTTCATCGGCAGGCAGGCCGTGCCGGGCACCGGCGCAGCCCTGCCCAAGTTCGAGTGGCACGACGCGGATGCGCACAACGCGCCGATCCAGAAGACGAAGCTCAACGAGACGCACAAGCAGCTGGGCGCGCGCATGGTGCCATTCGCCGGGTGGGAAATGCCGGTGTGGTACAGCAGCGTCATCGAAGAACACAAAGCCACGCGGCAGGCCGCCGGTCTCTTCGACGTGAGCCACATGGGCGTGTGCGATGCCAGCGGCCCCAACGCCTGTGCCTTCCTCGACACGATCACGGCCAACGATGTGAGCGCGCTGGAAGTGGGTAACTCGCACTATAACTATCTGCTCGGCAGCGACGGTATTCCCATTGACGACATGATGATCTATCGCATTGGAGACGAGCGCTATCTGATCGTCATCAATGCGTCGAACAACGACAAAGACTGGGCGTGGATGAACGCCGTCAATGAGGGCAAGGTTGCCATCGACAGCACGCGCCCGTGGGCGCGCAACACCGCGCCGTGTGTGCTGCGCGATCTGCGCGATCTGAAGTGGGGCGACGAGTGCCGCGTG
>PMCF01000278.1 GCA_003154115.1 Anaerolineae bacterium | reverse complement strand
AGCCACTTGATCGTATCGACCTTCCAGGTGCCGCCCAGATAACCGGAGGCGTCATACTCCGGCACGTTGGCTTTGATCAGATCGTATACTTCGTAGGACGTGATGTTGTGATCGGGCGTGACCTCGCTGGCGTAACCCAGATGGCGCGCATCGACGATTTCGTCACCTTTTTGATAGGTGATCTCTTCGTCCAACGGCGCGGTGCGGAAGCAGATGAAGACCAGGCCGTGCACGCGATCGATATTCTTCTGCGCCCACTTCACCATTTCGGGAATGTACTGCACGGTGGACGGATACACGGTGCTGTTGAAGATCACGTATAAGTCGCCGACATCGTAAATCATGTCGGCGAAGTGCTGGCGCAGTTCGTTGGTTTCCACTTCGGTTTTTTCGCGCCACTGTGGCCGTCCCTGATTGCTGTCGATGTGGATGGTGAAGCCCGCCAGTCCTGCCTTCTTCAGTTCCACGACGGTTTCACGATCCAACTTGAGGCCGTTGGTCAGCATGATGGGCTTGATGCCCTGCTGCTTGGCGAAGGCCACCACGTCCATGATCTCCGGATACATCAGCGGCTCGCCGCCCGCAATGGAGAGGTTGTCGACGTTGCGCCACTTCTTCAGGAAAAGAATCTCCTCCTTGATCGCTTCCAGCGTCTTGTGGCCGGTCAGTTTCTGCCGATAACAGCCCAGGCACTTCAGGTTGCAGATATCGGTGACTTCTAGCCAACCGATGGGGTTGTCGTTCTTCGACCACGGCATGCGGTAGATGTTGCGTTTTTCCAGGGGCATAATGAACTCCTTAATTTATGATTTCTTCAGCCTCTCCCTTGGCTAAATCGGGGCTGAGTATAAATCAATTTGCAGAAGCCTGCAATGGGACAGAATTTTTTTGACAAACGGAGTATGCCACAGTCCGCTGAAGATGTAATCCACCCAAGGGTGGATTATTGAGGCGAATATTGAGCCGTCAGGCTATGGAAGCCAGGTCACGTCTTGCCTATCAAAGATGAGCTGCGGGCCGTAAGCTTTAGCGGGCGTCTGAAACCCGATCGGCGCGTGGCCGCCCAACGCTTTTTCTACAATGGCCAGCGCTGTGAGCACGGTTAAGGTGTAACCATCTGGTGCTTTGAATCGAGCGGTGACGGCTTGACCGGCGTCAGCGCGCACTTCACCCCACACGTAACTGGTGCTGCGCGCGCGCTGTTCGGCGGTGGGGCCGGGCGGCAGCGCGTTGATCTGTGTCGCCAGGAATCTTTGCACGGGTGCTGACTTGATCAACCGGCTGAGGTAGCGGCCAACTTTAAGCAGGAAGATCAGTTTCGGCTTGAGGGCCATGTACACTTCGATGTTGGGAATGCCGGTGCTGTGGTACGCGGTCGAGACGTCTCCCCAGGGGATCGTGATGGTTTTGATCGGGCCGCGGCCATTTCCAAAATCGATACGGCGTGTTTTCCAACCGCTGGGCACGGGCAGCAGTCTTCCCTCGCGTCGAATCATGCCGCCCGTAACGATGCTTTCCAGCGCGGTCAGCGTTGTGCCGCGTGAGGTGCGTCCCAGCCCGCGAAACGCCAGAGTCAAGTATGTGGCCGCAGGCAACTGCGATTTTAGATGTGCCGCCAGGCAATCGGTGGGCACGACATCAAAGCCGACGCCGGGCAATAACATGATGTCCGCCAGTTTCGCCACAGCGTCATAGGTGGCGGCCATTTCAAACACCGCAATCTCGCCCGTGATGTCCAGGTAGTGGGTGTGCGTGTGGAGGCAGGCCTCGATCATCGGTTTGGAGGTGCGCGAGAAGGGACCGGCGCAGTGCAGCGCCACGGCACAGCCACTGAGTCCGGCTTCGATCGCCTTCGGATCATCCAGCCCGAAGATGCGCGACTCCAATCCGAGCGAAGCAGCCAGAGCCATGACAGATTCACGATTGCGTCCTGCGAGTATGGGGCGTAGACCGCGCTGTATGGCTTCCCGGGCGATGAGTTCGCCGGTATAGCCGTTTGCACCGTAAAGCAGCCAAGTATTTGAAGTCAAGCGTTTCCTCGCAAGATGGATCGAAGCTGCTCCCGATCGTTTTTGCCAAACGAATTCGATACGACTGCACGTACGTGACCGAACGTCTCCAGCCACGCGGCGTCGTTCAAATACGATGAGGCATCCTGAGTGAAGACCACCAGATCGAGATCAGACCATTCATCGGCCGGGTGATCCAATCGGGCGCGCGAGCCAACAACAATGACGGCTTGGATGGCGGATTGCGTCCGTGCCCAATCGATGAAGCGCTGTTCCAGTTGGAGATAAGTGCTCGCTGGCATATTGATACTTAGGGCTTGCCAAGAAATAAGTCCGCACTTTCGACGCTCCCGCCGGATTGCAAATCCGGCGATGGGGGCTGGATGTAACCATCCAGCCTGGAGCAATCTGCGGAGTTGTTCTTTGACGGCTTCTTACCATTGATGAGATAATCGTTGGATGCGGATTAGATTTCAAACTACGCCTTTCGTTGTCGATGCAGGCTGGGATCAACCACGGTCGCCATGCGCAGGGTATCGAGTTGGCTGCCCAAAAACGCATGGATCTGATCGATGAACGGCTGCGGGTTCTTCAGCATCTCGTTGTAGTTCACGTCCAGCCGCTCGACGTTGGGCTGCTGGCTGACCCAGTCGTTGACCTGACGCAGATGTTTTTCGAATAACTTGGCCAGCACGTCGTCCGGAATCTTGTTCGGATCTTCGCCGCGCCGGATCAACATCTGCCGCTGCGAGGCCAGCACTTCCGGCATGGCGCGCTGCATGAAGATCACGCGATAGTGATAACCACCGGGCAGCGACGGCAGCAGCGCCGCGATCACTTTCACCACTTTGCCCTGCGCGTCGGGCAGCCAGGCCACATCGCCTTTGGGCAGTTGCTTCACGCGCTCGAATTCGTAATAGCCTTTGGGGTTGTCTTCGTCGGCGGTGCGCAGATTGTCGGTCAGTGGCGACAGGCCGCCCGCTTCGAGCAGTTTCATCATCATCGAGGTGCCGGAGCGTGGCAGGCCCGAGACGACGGTGATCAGAGTGTTATCAGTCAGTGATGTCATGATCTTTCCTGTTAAGAATGGGTTTGCGGATGAATCGGCACTAACAACAGCGGCACCGGCGACCGATCGGAGATGACGGGCGTCAGGCTGCCCGACCAGAACGCATCCATGCCGGTCTTGCCGTGGGTGCCCATCACAATCAGATCAGATTGCGTGCGCTTGACGGCGGCGACGATAGCCGTTACCGCATCGCCGCGCACGACTTCAGCGGTGACGGCCAGACCGGCTTCACGCAGAGTGACGATGTGACAACCCAAATATTCGGACGCCTCCTCCTGCTGTATATCCAGGATCGCGGCCATGGTGTGCGGCAACAAGCGGCCGGTCGCGGCGTCTTCGCCCTTAAGCCGATCGACCGTAGGAATGACGAAGACCAAGTGTTGCGCCGCCTGGCAGACCTGCGCCAAATTGGTCGCCACACGCAGACCTTGTTCGTGGTCGGCATTACCATCAAGCGGCACGACCATGTGCGCGCACTGAAACTCCGGCCTAGCGGGTGGCGTGGGTGGAATCAGCAGGATCGGTGTCTTCTCCAGCGCGATGACCTGCTGAGCCTTGCTGCCAAACAGCCAGCGGCGCAAGCCGCCGTGCCCGTGGGTGCACATCACAATCAGATCGGGTGCCAGTTCACCGATGTGCTCGACGATGCTGCGCGCCACGTCATCGATCTCCGACGTGTGCACGTGGCACTCGACGGTCACCTCAGCAGGAAAGGCGCGCTGCTTGATGTCTGCCAGATAAGCGCTGGCTTCGGCCGCATTGGTCAAATGCCGATCGTGATGCACTTCGCTGGGCGGATGACGTTCGACGAGATGCAGCAGCGTGACCCGTGCTGCTAAGACGCGCGCCAGATACGCCGCCGCAGGCAGGGCCATTTCGGCTAAGGATGATCCGTCGAGCGGTACGAGTAAATGTTTGAACATCGTTTACGCCCCGGAGAAAGTTTGATACAGCAGATAGAGATTCAACGCGATGATGATGGTCGCTGCCCCGAGCGCCAGTATCGTCGTGGTGCGCCGATTGACCAACTCGCCCATCACGTCGCGCCGCCGAGTGAAGATGATCAGCGGCACCACGGCAAACGGTAATCCAAAGCTTAACACAACTTGGCTTAAAACGAGAACCCGGGTCGGGTTGAGGCCCAGGGCGATCACGATCAAGGAGGGCAGCATGGTCACCAGCCGTCGAATCCACGGTCGGATATGGCGATGCAGAAAACCTTGCATGATCACTTGTCCGGCCATGGTGCCGACTGAGGCCGAAGATAAACCGGAGGCCAGCAGCGAGATGGCAAACACCGCGCCGGCGGCCGCGCCCAACAGCGGTTGTAACGTCAGGTGAGCATCCTCGATGGTGGCAACATGCGTCAAGCCCTGATAGTAGAACGTCGAGGCCGCCATGATCAACATCGCCATGTTCACCAATCCGGCGACGCCCATTGCGATGAGCACATCGATGATTTCAAAGCGATACAACCGTTTGCGTTGCGCGACATTTTTGGCGACAATACGATCCTGCATAAGAGAGGAATGCAGGAAGAGCGCGTGGGGCATGACGGTTGCACCCAGAATACCGGCCGCCAGCAGTACACTTTCGGTGCCGGAGAATTGAGGCACGAAAGCGCCATGCAGCACGGATCCCCAATCGGGTTTGTCGAGGATCGTTTCGATCAGATAGCTGCCTGCGACCACGCCGATCAACGCCGTGATGACAGCCTCAATCGGGCGAAAGCCAAATCGCTCCAGGCCCAGAATCAAAAACGTGGCGACAGCGGTCAGCAAGCCGGCGATCCACATCGGAATGCCAAGCAGCAAATTGAAGCCCAACGCTGCGCCCAGAAATTCCGCCAGGTCGGTAGACATGGCGACGATTTCCATCAGGCCCCACAGAAACCAGACCACCGGGCGAGGAAACCGATTGCGGCACATTTCGGCCAGATTTTGGCCGGTGGCAATGCCCAGCTTAGCCGACAGTGTTTGCAACAGCATCGCCATGAGGTTGCTGGCGACGATGACCCACAGCAACATGTAACCGAACTGCGCGCCGCCCGCAATATTGGTGGCAAAATTGCCGGGGTCCATGTAGGCCACACTGGCGATAAAGGCCGGGCCCAAAAAGGGCAGCAGTCGTGCCAGTTTGCCTTTCTTGCTATGTCCGCTCAATACATCATTGGCGGCTTGCAGGGTACTGGCGTCGCCGGTACGAGGTTCAACTTTGATGATGTCTCCCATAGGTTAGGCCTTATCTGTAACAAAAATCTGGGCGGCTAATTCACGCCCGATCGAATGCTCTGCCTTGCCAACTTTGATGCGCAGCGATCCACCGAACGGCTCAATCTCGATCAGCGTTACGCGCACCGTGGGGCGCAGTCCCAAACTCCCGGCGTAGCGCAGCATTTCCGCGTCGCCATCGGAGACGCGCGTGATAGACGCCGCTTCGCCTGCTTGCAAATTGAGCAGGGCCCGTTTTTTCACGGCGACGATGGTGCCGTCTTTGGCCGGGATCGGATCGCCGTGCGGATCGACGACGGGGTTGCCCAGGCGCGCGGCAATGCGATCTTCAAACTCTTCGCTGATGACATGCTCCAAGGCATCGGCTTCGGCGTGAACTTCATCCCACGCATAACCCAGCGCTTCAAACAGGAAGAGTTCCAGCAGCCGATGATGCCGGACCACCTCCAAGGCGATCTTCTCGCCGGATTTGGTCAATTCCACGCCTTGGTAGGGGGTGTGGCGCACCAGCTTCAATTCGGCCAGTTTCTTGATCATGCCGGTCACGCTGGCCGGCGTCACTTGCAGCGCTGCCGCGATGGCGTTGGTGCCGGCTCCCGCGCCCTCGCGTTCTTGAATCAGGTAGATGGTTTTCAAGTAATCTTCCATCGGCGGGCTGAGCTTGTTCATTCGGTCGTCCTAGAATAAAATTTAGGTATGACTAAATTATATCGAAGCGGGCTTAAAAGTCAAGGGCAAAAATGAGCCGTAGAAGCCGAATGGTGCGACTTGGAGCGGGATGACAAGCGGCGGTATAATCAGGTCATGATTCCGATGCGGCTTACTTTTCCACGTCCGCTCTACGAGCAAGTGGTAGCGTACGTCTTATCTGATCTTGCATATGAAATGTGCGGACTGTTAGCCGGTCAGGACGGGATAGTCGATCGGGTGTGGCCGGTGCCAAATGCGCTGCACAGCCCCGTGGCCTATCGGATGGATGGGCCGGAATTCATCACCGCGATGGCGGCGTGTGGATTTGAGCCGCTGGGCATCTTTCACTCCCATCCTAGCGGGCCGCCCGTGCCTTCGCCCACTGACATTGCCGAGGCCGCGTATCCAGATTCCCTTTACGTGGTTATATCATGGCAGGATATGTCACCGAGTGTCCGCGCGTTTCGCATCATAGACGGGCGGGTGAGTGAAGTGAAGATAGACATCTTGGTGTGAGGCAGAAGCTTGAACAACCATCATCGAACACGAGTGGTCATTACCGGCCTGGGAGCGCTGACGCCGATCGGGCTGGACGTGGCCAGCAATTGGGAGAGTCTCGTCAACGGCCGATCGGGGACGCGCTTCGAGCAGTTGGCGGTCGACCTGGGTTTTGCGTGTCACGTCTCAGGCCGGGTGCAGAATTTTAAGCCGGATGAGTATGTGCCGGCGCGTGAGGCGCGCCGCATGCCGCGCTTTGCGCAGTTGGCGGTGGCGGCGGCCGTGCAGGCGGTGCGCGACTCGAAGCTGGATATGCAGAACGAAGATCGCGAGCAGGTGGGGGTGTTGATGGGCACAGCCTTTGGCGGCGGAATGGACGAGTCGCAAGATGCCGCCAAAGCTTTCATGGAACGGGGGCCGATGAAGGTGTCGCCGTTCTACCTGGTGCGCCTGCTGCCCAACAGCGCGGCGCATCACATCAGTTGCTACTTCGACACCCAAGGCTATACGAGCACCATCGCGGTTGCGTGCGCTTCCGGCACGCAGGCGATCGGCGAAGCGATGGAAGTGCTGCGGCGCGGCAAGGCCGAGGTGATGTTGGCGGGCGGAGCGGAATCGCAAATGAGTCCGCTGGCATTGGCGAGCATGAGCGTGATCGGCGGTTTCACGGTGCACAACGATCAACCCGAAAAAGCCAGCCGTCCCTTTGATAAGAGTCGGGACGGCATTGTAGGCTCAGAAGGGGCCGGGGTGGTCGTACTAGAAACATTGGAGCATGCTCAACAGCGCGGCGCGCACATTTACGCGGAGATGCTGGGGTATGCGACTTCGGCGGATACATCGCATGTCAGCCACCCCGATCCTGAAGGGCGCGCAGCCGCGCGGGCTATGATCTGGGCCTTGCAGGATGCGGGCCTTGGCATCGATCAGATCGACTACATTAGCGCGCATGCGACGGCCACGGTGCAGGGCGATCTGGCCGAGACGCGCGCCATCAAGCTCGCCTTTGGCGAGCGCGCGTACGACATCCCGATCAGCGCGGCCAAGTCGATGACGGGGCATATGTCCGGCGGTTCAGGTGCATTTGAAACGGTAGCCTGTGCTAAGATGATTGAGACGGGCGTGATCCATCCGACGATTAATTACGACGAACCCGATCCCGAATGCGATCTGGATTACGTGCCCAATACCGCGCGGCAGGTGACGCTGCGTCACGTGTTAAATAACTCGTTTGGCTTTGGCGGACAAAACGCGTGCCTGGTGATTGGCGCATTGTCGTAATACTAAGCAGCCGTCAAAGAACAATTCCGCAGATTGCTCTGGACTGGATGGGCACATCCAGCCTCCCATCGCCGGATTTGCAATCCGGCGGGAGCGTCGAAAGTGCGGACTTATTTCTTGGCAAGCCCTAAGACTCTTACCCAAACCTACACCCTAATCTGCAACCAAGGAGGAACATGAAGCGTAAAGTGTATCGCGCCAGCGCGCTGGCTGGCTTGATCGCCGTCGCTCTGTTCATGATCTTTATTTTGACCGGCAACGAGCTGCGCCGTACGGTGTTTGCGGCGCTGGCTGACTGGCCGGAGCCGGTGCGTTTGATTGTGGCGGCGATCGGCGGCTATCTGATTGGTTCACTGCCGATCGGTTATTTGGCAGTCGGCGCTCTGACCGAACGCGATGTTCGTGATGAGGGCAGTGGCCGCACGGGTGGCACCAACGCCTATCGGGCGGGGGGCTTTATCGCCGGATTCTTCACGGTGGTCGGCGACTTTTTGAAAGGGATGTGCGCCGTGGCGTTTGGCGCACTGGTCCTGCCCAACATTTGGGCTCCGGTACTATCGGGGCTGGGTGGCATGCTGGGCCACAACGCTTCGATCTTTCTGGCTTTTCGTGGTGGCGCCGGCACCATGTCCAACATGGGCGCGGTCACGGCGTTTTGGCCGCCGGCCATGCTGCTCATCGCGCCCATATTTGTGCTGGGCATGTTCGTGATTCGCATTGCCTCGTTCACTTCGTTGATTCTGAACGCCGGCGTGGTCGTGCTGTTTGTGTTGCTCGTCTTGTTGGGCAATTATCCCTGGCCGCTCGTCGTGTATGCCATTAGCGCTCTGTTGTTGTCGATCTATGCGCTGCGTCCGAACATCGATCGGCTGCGCCAAGGTACCGAGCCGCACGTGCCGCCCATCCGTATCTTCAAGCGAGCCTCACATGGCTGATCTCAAGACCCGCTTGATCCAACTGCTCGATCTGGCGCAGTCTTTTCGCCAACAACTTCTCGCCGATTTTTCCAGTGACGCGGATCAGCGCAGCGGCACCTGGGAGCAGTGGTCGCTGAAGGATGAGCTGGCGCACGTCGTCGCGTGGCAGTTGAACGCGCTGGCGCGCCTGGCGGCGCTGATCCACGCTGAGACGGTGCCCGACTTCAGCGACTACGAGAAAATCAATCGCGCCATCTACGACACCAACCGCGATCGGACGCTGGCCGATATCGCCGCCGAGGGCGATCGGGTTTATGCCGATTTCGTCGCGTTGATCCGATCGCAGCCCGCCGACGATCTCGCTCAGCCGGCGCGCTTCAGCGATCAAGAGCCGCGTTCCTTCGCCGAGCAGATCATGGGCAACGGCTTCGAGCATCCCAGCGTGCACTATGCGGATTATTATCGGCGGCGCGGCGATCTGGCGAAGGCCACGCAGCTGATTGAAGCCAGTGTGGCCGCGGTCGCGGACTGGCCGGAGCAATATGGCATTGCGCGTTATAATCTGGCGTGTTTCTACGCGTTGAGCGGCCAAACCGAACTGGCCTTGTCTGCATTGCGGGAGGCTGTGCAGCTGCGTCCGAGCCTGATCGAGTGGTCGCAACAGGACACCGATCTGGCGTCGCTGCGTGCTGAGCCGGCGTATCAAGCCTTGTATCAGTCGTAATTCCAGCGTCGCACAAATTCTGTTGCTGCCTGGCGCGGCAACTATCAACCACGGAGGATTTTAGAATGGCGAACATCAATACCGGCAAGAAGACGATCGGCATCTTGACAGGCGGCGGTGATGTGCCCGGCCTCAACCCCGCCATTCGCGCAGTCACGGTGCGAGCACTGCGCGAAGGGTATCAGGTCATCGGCCTGCGGCGCGGTTGGGCGGGCCTCATCGACATTGTGCGCGAGAAGGACTATGACAACACCAATAATTTCCAGATCCTGACGGAGGAGATCGTCAATCGGGCCGGCCGCACGGGCGGGACGTTTCTTCACACTTCGCGCACGCGGCCCAGCCACGTCAAGCAAGAAAGCGTACCGGAGCATCTGAAGGATCAGTATCAGGAGAGCACCAACGATCTCACCCCGGAAATCTTGAAGAACCTCGATTGGTTGGGCATCGATTATCTGATCCCGATCGGCGGCGATGACACCCTGAGCTACGGCGTGCACCTGTACAAGCAGGGCGTCAAGGTGGTCTCCATCCCCAAGACGATGGACAATGACGTGCCGGGCACCGATTACTGCATCGGGTTCAGCACGTGCGTTACCCGCACGATCGAAATGGCGAACAGCCTGCGCACGTCGGCCGGTTCGCACGAACGCCTGATGGTGCTGGAAGTCTTCGGGCGCTATGCCGGCTTCACGGCCATGCTGCCGACGATGGCGGGCGCGGCGAATCGCTGCGTCATTCCGGAGCATCGCTTTGATATTGAGCGGCTGACCGAATTGCTCGTCGCCGATCGAAATCACAACCCCAGCAAGTACGCCATCGTGATCGTGTCGGAAGGCGCGATGTTCGAAGGCGGCGAAATGGTCTTCCAGAGCGGCGCGGCCGATGCGTACGGCCACCGCAAGCTGGGCGGCATCGGCGACATGGTCTCGGCTAAGTTGGAAGAGCTTTCGCCGAAGTACAACAACGGCAAACCCATTCACGTGATCAACCAGAAGTTGGGTTACCTGGTGCGCGGCGGCGACCCGGACGCGATCGACTCGATCGTGCCGATGGCCTACGGCAACCTCGCCCTCGACCTGATCATCTCCGGGATGCATGGCCGCCTGGTGGTGCTGAAGAATGGCCGCTACGACAACATCCCGCTGGATGTGATCACCACGACCAAGAAGCTGGTGAAGGTCGATCGGTTCTATAATACTGAACGGTATCGGCCGTACTATCACAGTTTTGAAATGACGCCGTTGTTCATCATGACCAGCGAAGTCTAAGCGCGGTTCAACTTTGCCGCGCGGTTCTGGCCAAGCCGCGCGGCAAGTCAACTCCATGCGAACGGTTCATCGCCTCACTCAATCGATCACTGGCGCCGGGAGGAAGCATGAGCGCTTCCATCACTTAAGCCCGCGCATTCCCAACTACAATCTGGAGCCGTGCTACAAGTCCGATCCGTTGTTTCAAACGGTCAAACCGATTACGCTGCGTTCCAGCCTCAAGTGCTTGAAACTGCGCCTGTGGGACGAGCAGCACCATCGGCTGGTAGGGTTCGGGGGCATCAAACAACTACGTGAAGGAGAAACCACTCATGACTAAACAACTCTTGCACAGTGAAGTTCCGTCGCAGTACACTTGGAATGCGCCGAGTGTGTTTGCCTCTCATGAAGCGTGGGAGCAGGAACTGATCGGCGTTGGCGAGGGACTAAGCGCGGTTGCGAAGTATCCGGGCCATTTGGCCGACAGCGGCGCGTTATTGGTCGAAGCGCTGCAGGCGCGTGATGAATTCACCCGGCGGGCGCAAGTGCTGACGGTCTACGCCGACATGGCAAGCGCGGTTGATTCCAACGATCAGATCGCCGCCGCGATGGCGAGCCGGGCGCGCAGTTTGTACGGACAAGTGTTGGCGGCCTTTGCCTTTATCGATCCGGAATTGATCGCGATTGGGCTGGTGCGGCTGCGCGGCTGGGTGAATAGCGAACCGCGCCTGGCCATCTACGCGCACGCTTTCGACGATTTGTTTCGCAAGCAGGCGCACGTTCGATCGGTGGAAGTGGAAGAATTGCTGGGCATGCTAGCCGATCCGTTTTCAGGCGCGACCTTGAATGAGTCGCTGCTGACCAACGCCGACTTTCAGTTGAAGCCGGCCCGCGCGAGCGACGGCGCAGAACTGCCGGTAATGCAATCGACGTATGATGGGTTGATCCACCATCCCGATCGGGAAGTGCGGCGCACCGCGTTTGAAAGCCTCACTGATGAATATCTGGCGCATAAGAACACGCTGGCGAACAATCTCGTCATGTCGATCAAGCAGAATGTGTTTAAGATGCGTGCCCGGCGGCACGACTCGACGTTGGCAGCGTCGTTGTTTGAAGATAACATTCCGGCGGAGGTCTTCCACAACCTCATCGGGGTGTTTCGGCAGAACCTGCCGACCTGGCATCGTTACTGGGCACTGAAGAAAAAGGCGCTGGGCGTCGACGAACTGCATTACTACGACATCTGGGCTCCGCTTGCGACACAACGCCCGACGGTCACCTATGAACAAGGGATCGATCTGATCTGCGCCGGCTTAGCGCCGCTGGGCGAGGACTACGTGCGCGCGCTGCGCAAGGGCTGCTTGCAAGATCGCTGGGTGGACGTGTACCCGAATCAGGGCAAGGGGGCAGGGGCCTTCTCGACCGGCGCGCCGGGCACGCATCCCTTCATCATGACCAGTTTCCACGACGATCTGTTCAGCCTCAGTACGCTGGCGCACGAGCTCGGCCATTCGATGCACACGTACTTGACCTTCGAGAATCAGCCGGTGATCTACTGCAATTACTCGCTGTTCGTGGCCGAGGTCGCCTCGAATTTCCATCAGGCGCTGGTGCGGGCCTATTTGCTGCAAACCAACGACGATCCGCAGTTTCAGCTGACGCTGTTGGAAGAAGCCTTTAACAATTTCCATCGTTACTTCTTCATCATGCCGACGCTGGCCCGCTTCGAACTGGAAGTGCACCAACGTCTCGAACGGGGTGAGGGCGTCACGGCCGAGACGCTGATGAAGCTGCTGGACGATCTGTTTGCCGAAGGCTTCGGCGATCACATGACGATCGATCACGATCGCCACGGCATCATCTGGGCTACCTTCGGGCATCTCTACGCCGATTACTACGTGTATCAATACGCCACCGGCATTTCGGCGGCGAATGCGCTGGCGAATCGCGTCCTGGCCGGGATGCCGCATGCCGCCGAAGACTACCTGCGCTTCTTGAAAGCGGGCAACTCCGTTTATTCGCTCGATGCCTTAAAGATCGCCGGTGTCGATTTGACGAAGCCGGAGGCGGTGCTGGCGGGCTTTGAAGTGCTGGCCGGCATGGTCGATCGGCTGGAGAAGCTGGTGGGTTGATCTCCGTCATCATCCCGGCGTTGAACGAAGCCGAGAACATTCTCAAAACGATCGAAAGCGTCAAGCAGCAAGATCAAGCCGTCGAAATCATCGTCGTGGATGGCGGCAGTGTCGATGGCACGCCGGAGATCGCACAATCGTGCGCGACCGTCATCAGCAGTTCACGTGGGCGAGCCATCCAGATGAATGCCGGAGCACGCCACGCTTCCGGCGATGTGTTGTTGTTCTTGCACAGTGATTCCACGTTAGCGTCTGGCGCACTGGCGCAGTTGCAAAAAACGCTGGATAATCCGCGCATTGCCGGGGGATCATTCACGTTGATCTTCGACGTGGATAATTTCTGGCTGCGCTTCTACGCCTTCTGTTCCACCATCGACTGGCTGTGCTTTCGTTACGGTGATCAAGGCATCTTTGTGCGCCGTTCGACTTTTGAAGCGATGGGCGGCTATGCCGAAATCCCGCTGATGGAAGACCTCGACCTGATGCGGCGCTTGCCGCGCTATGGTCAACGCTGCTTGATTCGACATTATCCGGTCACCACTTCGGCGCGGCGTTTTCTGGAGCACGGTGTGGTGCGACAGGAAGCCTTGAATGTGGTCTTAGTGGGACTGTGGTTTTTAGGCGTGCAGCCGCACACGCTGGCTAAATGGTACGCCGCGCGCAATGCGCGCCGATAATCGCGATAGACCTCACAGGTTTCGCCCACTCCGCTTCGCTGCGGGGTGCTTCGCAAAAACCTGTGAGGTCTGTTACTTCTCGCTCAATTCCTCGCGCAGGAACCACGCGCCCTTGCGCTCTTTCGATCCGCGTGGGGCGCGATCATAGTACAACTCAAACAATCGTCCATCTTCCACGCGCACGCGAAAATAGAAGCGGCCTACACCCCACGAGCCGCGCGCCGAGGCGGTGGCCGCGTGATCGGGGCGCATGTTCGTCGCCATGTGGCCTTTGCGTTCGTAGTCGTGCCATGACTCCAGTTCTTCCACGATGCGATACGTCTGTCCCTGCCACACCAAGGCATTCGGGCAAGGCGGTTTCTTTTCGAGGGTGGGCGGCTGATCGAAGATCGCGTCGATCGGTTCGCCGATGAAGTGCAGGGGAGTGAGACTGGTCAAGTGGTGACGTCCATTACGTCGTGCGCAGCAGCGCAGTCATGCGATCGACCTCGGCTTCACCCGCCGCCACCGATCCAAGTGACCGCGGTCAGCCGTAACGCTCAACTCCGGCATGATCGACGTTCGGGTGCAAGCCGGTGTTAGGCGCAATACTGTTAAGATAAGGCTCCAAGCCCGCGTCCTCGCGGGCGGGCCAACCGCGAGGACGCGGTTGACGAGCGCTAACTAAACAGTATTGGTGTTAGGCGCGTTTCCGCTTGGGTTTCTCCAATAGCAATTTGAAAGCGGATTCACCAAAGTTTTCATATTCTGCAACTGTGATCTTGTATGATTTGTCGTGGTAAGCCCAGTCGATCACACCGCGAGACTTATTCTGGAGTTTGGCACGTTCGACAATCAGTCCGATGAGTTCTTCTGCAAGCAGACGATCGTCCACCACGCTACCGATCCCACTGTTCCCAATGACATGGGTTATTTCGAGACCTTCATCCACGTATTCCAATTCAATCGAGTTTGCTCCGCCAGCTATGGCTTCTTCAAGAAGCGATTGCAGTAGCTGAAGAGCTCTCGCCTTATCGTTATCGCCCGAAGTAAATTTTTCCAACTCGTTCTTTCTGACTTCAGCCAGCTCATCTTCCCTGGTCCCGACATCGAATCCCTTTTTATTGAGCTGACGTACGAGTGATTTGGTAAGCGTGTGCGCGTCTAATTGGAACTCGTATCGGCCGCAATAACTGCAATCCATGATTCTGACGAATACTCCATCCGGTCTTTTTTCATCCCGTAGTCGAAGCACATCGGGGTAGTAATGTCCACACGAGGATGGCTGCTGTCCTAAAAAGTATGGGCCAGACAACGTAACACTCCTTTCTTTCATCTGCCTTTCGCGATGGAGAGAAGCGCCTAACACCCAATTCGACGTTGAGCCGGATAATCTGGCCGCGCGCGGAGGTCTAACACGCGCTCAATCGCTTCCTCCCGCGTCAGCAACTGTTGCTGATGGACCGTGACCACGACTCCCAGCGTGCCTTTAACGCGCGTTCGCACACCGGCATCGGCGACGGCGATCACAACTCGGCTGCCTGATCAAGCGTGAGGGTGTCTGAAATTTGCTCCGGGGCGACCGGCGGTGTCAGCCCATGCGCGTAAGCGAGCGCGATCATTTCACGGATAGAGACTCCGGCTTGTTCTGCCGCGTAGGCCAACGAGCCATGCCCTTGCCGGTAATGTTCCAGCGCTTCGGCCACTCGCCACTGGCGCAAACCCAATTCCAGTATATGGGCACGCGTGTCCGGATCGATCGGCAGATCATGCGCCAACGTCGATGAAACGCGAATGGTGATGTAAGTTTCCGTCGTAGTCATGGTCGGCCGCTTCTGGAAATTTTACCACAGTGGGCAGCGTGTTGAGCGTAGTCACGGCTATTGGACACAACAGATTCCACAGGCACATGCGGTGCACGAAGTCCCCCTCTTGTGGGGGAATGCTCCCGTAAACACAGATTCAAAATCACATCCGTGAAATCCGTGTTCATCCGTGTCCAATGTTACCACAGGCTGAGTTGCCAGTTGGGGCGTTGACCGTTCAGTAACACAAACGGCGCGGCACGGGCGACGAGGACGCCCAGTGTCTTGAGGTCTTTGAGTTCGCGCAGGGTGCCGGCGCGGCGCGCGACGATGATCGCATCCACACCCTTGGGGCCGATGCCGGGGACGCGCAGCAGCTCACGCCGATCGGCCCGGTTCACCTCGATAGGTTGTTCCACCAGATTCTGTTTGGCCCACGCCACCTTCGGATCGATATCGAGCGGCAGATAGCCGTTCGGCAGGAAGGGCAAATCTTCCAGATCGAAACCGTAGTCGCGCAGCAAGAACGACGATTGATAGAGGCGATGTTCGCGCCACGGATTTTCCGGCGCGTGATTTTCCAGCGGCGTGTCTTTCACGGGATTGAAGGCCGAGAAGTACGCGCGCGCCAGGCGCAGCTGCTTGGTCAAGTAGGCGGTGGTGGATAGAATTTCTAGATCGTTTTCGCCCACCGCGCCGACGACAAATTGCGTGGTCAACGACGGCCACTTGCCATTCCAGCCCAGGCGCGCGGGCTGCGTCTGGCGAATTTCCTCGGCCCATTGCAGCGGCTTGAGCAGCTCTTCGAGGAAAATTTTGTGCGGGGCGAGGTCAGCCAATCGGGCGGAGTTGGGCGCTTCGAGGTTGATCGAAATCCGATCGGCCAGCTGCATCGCCCGCAGCACTTGATCGCGCTCGGTGCCGGGCATGATCTTCAGATGCACGTAACCGCGATAGTGTAGGTTGTTACGCAGCACCTCGATCGTGTCGATCAATCTGTCTTGTGTGCGTGAACCGCCGCCTGCGATGCCTGAACTGAGGAAGAGCCCTTCGGCCACGCGTGAGCGCTGCAAGTCATTGAAGGTCTTGGCCATCTCGTCGGGCTTGAACGTGGCGCGGCGAAAATCGCGGCCCGCGCGGAACGGGCAGTAATAACAATCGCGCTCGCACGCCGAGGTCAGCATCGTCTTGAGCAGGGCGATGGTTTTGCCGCCTGGCATCACGGCGTGATGAATGCCGAGCGAGTCTTGCTTGGCCTTGAGAGAACTGCTCGACCCCGCCTGAAGCTGCTCGGTGGCGCGTTTCAATTCAGCAGGAGAATGGCCGCAGGGCGCGAGTTGCGTGGGATCGATCCGGCGTTCTTCCATCGGTTCGAGGCTGGAATTATCGGAGAGGAGTTGCAACTTGTTGGCGGCGTCCATATCCTAATTATAGAACATGCGTTCTCGCGTGTCAACTATTCGACGTGGACATCGTCAGGGCTTTTCC
>PMCF01000315.1 GCA_003154115.1 Anaerolineae bacterium | reverse complement strand
AAATTCGTTAAGGCTGAATAGTTACGATGATCCAACTTCATATAGTTATGTCCTAGCCGCATGGCAAGAATATCAGGTGAATAGCGCGGGTCAGCTTTACATACAAATAGATAAATCTTCCGGTGGCTACTATGTGGTGATGGGTGTCGTTTCGGGCGAGGTCGTCCCTTTATTAGGAGGAGTACACTTCTGGGGAGGCATCCTATCGGCGGACTATGTTGTCGCAGATGCACCAAAGGGGTTAGAGATTCTAGACAAACCAGAGAACTACTTCGGCAGCACGGTTGCAACAGTGGAACCAGGCACACGTATGCAGGTTATCGGACAAGAAAAGGTAGATGGTTTGACCATATTTTGGCCTGTCCGCTTAAGTGGAGGAATAGAAGGATGGGTAGCCGATAACGGTGTCGAGCGCATAAACAAGTGGAATTCTCAATCCAACTCAACACTAACGCCTACACCCGCGGCAGGAACACCTTCAAATACAGATCCAACAATTCATCGAGTGCGACCAGATCAATTTATTCAAGATTATTACACCAAAATAAACAATCGGCAATATGAACAGACGTGGGCGCTTCTCTCAAGCGGTTTCAAGGATCGGAACAACAGCTCAGCACAAGGAGGTTATCAAGGGTATGTGAGCTACTGGAATAGCATGGCAAGCGTTCAGTTGATTAATCCAAGCATATTGACTTGGGAAACAAATTCCGCAACGGTCTCTATCACATTACATTTCAACTACACAAGCGACAAGATCGAGGATCATTCGATCCTCTTTGAGCTTGTGCCCGATAATGCGGATGGTTGGCTAATTGATGCAACATCATTCAAGTAGTGCTGCAAATGATTAGCCGCGCCCGACAAGTCGCCAGACTGTGTGAAAACTCAACGCGGCGGGAAGAATAGATCGATACCGCGCTCTTGCGCGCCACGATGGCGGCGAAGCCTTGTGGCCCGCGTTGATGCAACAACGTCCGGTATCTGTATCGATGCTTGGCGACCAAGTGCTGCTCCTTGTTGGAATCACCTCTACTTCGCTCAGCGCTGCCGATCGAACGAACACGTCTGCCGCCCGTGATACAATCGCCCGCATGACCCTGACCCTGACCGAACAACAACAGGCTGTCGTCGGGCACAACCACGGCCCGGCGCTGGTCTTCGCCGTAGCCGGCGCGGGCAAGACCACCGCCATGGTGCATCGCATCGAACGGCTGGTGCGCGACGGCATCTTTGCCCCACGCCAAATTCTGGCGACATCCTTTGGCCGCGCCAACATCGCCGACCTGCGCCGTGCCCTCCAGCCGTGGCCGCACTGCGTGAACATTGATGTGCGCACGCTGCACTCGCTGGGTTACGATCTTGTGCGGCGGGCCATTCAGCGTGGCGATCTCGATCTGAACGACAAAGTCATCGAAGCCGATCGCGTGTTGAACGCCACGCTGGCTGAAGCGCGCCGGCGCGCCGTGAAATTCGCACGTGAACTGGACGGCTTTGATCGTCAGGACTTCCTCGATTACGTGGGTGGTTGCAAGGGCGCGCTGGCCTATGCCGATCTGGGCCAGGCGCATCTGCCAGCCAGCGTCTTGAAAGTGGCCTCGCAGGCCGAAGCGCCAGAAGGCAAACTCGATTGGTATCTCGATCTCTATCGCCTGTTTGAGCACGTGCGCATGACACAGCGCTGGCTCACCTTCGACGATATGCTGCTCACCGGTTGGAGTGTGCTGGTGTCTGATCCCGATTTATTGGACGAAGTCCGCCGGCAATATGCCTGCGTGCTGGTGGATGAATTCCAGGATGTGAATCTGGCGCAGGCGGAGATTCTCGATCTGATCACTTACCCGCAGCGTCACTACATGGCCATCGGCGACGATGACCAGACCATCTATGAATGGCGCAATGCCAGCCCCGAATTCATTCTCAACTTTCCGCAGCGCTACGGAGCGCAAACTTATCTTATCAGCGACAACTTCCGCTGCCCGGCCGCGCCGCTGCTGCTGGCCAACCACGTTATCGCGCACAACCAACGCCGCCAGCCCAAACGCCTCAGCCTGACGCGCGGCTTCGAGGGCGAGACCGCCGTGGTCTTCGATGCGGATGCCGACACCATGGCCCGCCGCATCGTTGATCGAATCGAACAACTCCAGCGATCGGGCACAGCGCTGAACGACATGGCCGTGCTCGTGCGCCTCAACGCGCAGACGCCTTACCTCGAGCAGCACCTGATCGCGCGTGATATTCCCTATCGCGTCAGCAAGCCCTTCTACGAGCGCGCCGAGATCATCACGTTGATCAACTACTGCCGCCTGGCCTGGATCGATCAGCAGATCCGATCGGGCACTTCACTGACGGCCGATCAGATCAAACTCTTTCACGACGCCTGGCTCGACGTACACAATCGGCCCAAGCGCTATCTGACCCGCGATCAGCGTGAGCAAGTGGCACATGCCGTGTTGAACCTACGTCGCCCGTTGAGCACGCTGTTGCAACAAGCGGCCATGACACAGGAACGCGACAGTCTGGCCGATGCGTTGACGGCGCTTGGCGAAGACCTCGACTGGTTGAGCGCACGGCTAGATCAACCGGCTTATGATGTGCTGAAGAGGCTGGACGAGCGGCTGGAATTTCAAACATTTCTGCGCGACAACAGCGGTTTCCCGCAGACTGGCGAAGGACGCGCGTTGAGCGTGGCGGCCTTCATCGACTACGCGCGCGGACGCGGAGCGCTGCTGGAATTCTTGCAGCACATCCGGCAGTTGGCCAAACGCAAGATCGGGCAGCAGACCGATCTCGATGCNNGTGTCGCTATCCACGATTCATCAGGCCAAGGGGCTGGAATGGCCCATCGTGTTTGTGCCCAACTGCAATCAGGGGATGCTGCCCTTCATCAGCGAGCGGACAACGAACCTGGAAGAAGAGCGTCGCTTGTTCTATGTGGCGGTGACGCGCACTAAGCAGCAGTTGTGTCTGCACGGTCTGCACAGTGAGCCTCAGTCGCAGTTTCTGACCGAAGCGAAATATGCCATGACGCTGGACGCCGTGGCCGAGATACAACAGGTGCTGGCCTGTGATCCGCAAGATTGGCAGGCCAGCGATCTGCTGTCCGTGCTGCGACATATCACGGCCTTCGGCCTGGAAAGATACTTTCAGCAATGGTGGGCAGCGCCGCGCGAACAGAAAAGCGCACTGGCACACGCGATCCAGCGCCTCTATGCGGCAGCACAACAACGCGGCTGGCTGACACGGCTCAACCTCACGCCGGCGCAGATGGCGATCTGGCAGGCCATGGCTCCATTGCCGATCGAACACGGCCCGCTCGATTTTCCCGGTCTTGAGCGGTGTCTGCCACCTGACAATTCCGGTGGCGTGAGCGAACCAGCTATGATTCAGGCAGGAACGTGGCTGCTGTGTGACGCCGGCTGGGCGCGCATCGAACGCATGGTGCTACCATCGGGTGAAGTGGCAACCGGCAGTGTGCGCCGCACGGCGCCGGCGCGCTTACTGGCGACGTTACGGCCTGGAACTGATGCGGAGGTAATCGAGATTGATCTGATCGAGCGACGCCTGGTGTTTGAGGAGGCTGAGCGGGTCTTTGTCTGCGGGCGCTGCAACACCTTCATCAGCCGCGATCTCAATCTGCTGCTTAATCAACACAACCGGGCGGCGCACGGTGGGACAGGCCCGCGTTATCGACAAGCCCAGCAGAACAAGTGGACGTTGAGCCGCTGCGTTTTTTCCGCGCAGCCGCCGGCTAACGTGTTTGAGAATCTTTCAGTCTGATGGCCTGACTGCGCTTCCTACGACGGTCATGCTCTCAAGGTTTCAGGGCCAGCGCCACACCAATGCCGTAGCCGAAAACGCGGTTCACCTCGCTCAGGCGCGCCGCCAGGAACTCGGGGGTGAGGCGCTTGCCCAGCGCCAGCCGTAGCCGGGCCCTGTTGGCGACGACTTCCAGATAGTAGCCACGCTGCAGCGCATCAAAGATCAACCACACGCCCAGTGGCAGGAGCCAGATCAGATAGATCACCACATCGGAAAGCGTACCGCCTCTGATCCGCCACAATACGAAAACATATGCGAAAAAACCGCCCACCAGGCACAACAACAGGCCGAAGGCTACGGGCAGAAATGGTTGAACGGACAGGCGGCCATGACGGCAGGCCAGCGACTGGATGTCAGCGCGCAAGATCGTATTGAACGCACGGCCCCGGCTTACCTCCACCACAGCCTGCGCCGAAAAGCGGATGTTTCCACAGTCGATGAAGGTTATCTGATCAGTGGCTGTAGATCTGTTCAACTTGGCCCTCGGCAGTCCTGATACGCAATGCGCAACAAACTCCACCTGAAATGTGTCTGTGTCCGCATTATACTTCGATTTCGGGCCACTTCACCTTGCCGATGCCTCGCACGTGATACCATGCCGACAGTTGCCTGATCAGTGCATCAGGCTCCGCCAAAACGCCAGCGAACGCTTGCCAGCCAGGCCCGGCGCGCGCAATCGGTTAAGGTGTTCCGCCGCGGCACTTTGTGGCTCGCATCGCCACCGCTTTATCAGGCACGACCGAATAGACTCGCAGCCAAAGCCTATTGAGGTTGGTCAGAAAACTGGTCCAAAAAGCGCAGCGCGACTTCTTCCATCTGCCAGTTACTTATTTCGCGCGCAATGGCGAGGATTAATTGAAAGCACTTCGTAGCCTGCTCAAGCTGATCGGTACCTGCATACAGCGCTCCCAGGCTAAATAGCCGCTGTCCTTCGCCGTAGCGGTCGCCAATCGCGCGGCTGATCGACAGCGCTTGTTGATAGTGGTCCAACGCTTCCTGAACTTTTCCCTGGGCCAGATAATCATGCCCCAGGTTGTCCAAGATGATGCTTTCATTTCTTCGATTACCCGCCGCCTGAAAGGCGCTGAGCGCCTCCCGATGGACTTGAACGGCGTGCTCAACCTCGCCGGCATCACGATAACGGTTGCCCAGATTGGCCAGACTTCCCATCTCCAGTTGACGATCGCCCACCTCGCGCGCAATGACTAATGCCTGTTCATAGCATTCAATCGCGCGGACCGGGTCGCCTGAATGGGCATACACGCTGCCCAGGTTACTCAAGTCGATACCTTCATCACGCCGGCTGCCGATTTCGCGATCGATGGTCAACGCCTGCTGATAAAGTTCAATGGCCTGTGGCAATTCGTCAAGCGCAAGACGGGCATTCGCCAGGTTGCCCAACGCAGTGCTTTCGCCGCGTCGATCACCAGCCGCGTGAGCAATCTGACGGTGTTGCTCAAAGTATTCTATGGCAGTTTGATATTGCCCCAGAGCGGAGTAGGCCAGCCCTAAATTGCCGAGATCTTCACTCAGGCCGCGTTGATCGCCAAATGCCCGATCAATCGTCAGAGCCTGCTCATACAGGGTGATGGCCTGCTGAATATTGCCTAGCGCCACTTGCGTATTGGCCAGATTGCCCAGAGCTTGGCTGGCGCCCCGCTCATCGGCCAGTTCGCGCGCCAACGCCAGGGCCTGTTCGTGGAAACTGGCGGCCTGTTCCACATCACCCAGATTCATATAAGCCAGGCCCAGGCTGTTAAGCGCATCGCCTTCTTTGACGGCATCCCCAATCGTGCGGAAGATCGCTAGCGCCTGTTCGAAGTAATGAATCGCCTCATTCGATTGGCCAAGCGCTTCATGGGCCAATCCCAGATTTCCCAACGCGTTGCCTTCAGCCCGGCGATCGCCTCGCCGCTGATGAATAAGCAGAGATTGTTGTTGCAGTTCAAGCGCGCGCTGCGGATCGCCTAACGCTTGGTAGATGATTCCCAGATTCCCCAGCGCGTTTCCTTCACCATACTGATCGCTTTGCTCGCGCGCAATGCTCAGATGCAATTCATACGCTTCGGCAGCCTGCCGCAAATCACCCGCCGCCTGATAGGCCAGACCGAGATGGCCCAGATGCTTCCCCTCCGCGGCACGGTCATTCGCCCGACGTGCGCAAGTCAGAGCTGCCTGCAACCACTGGATACGCTCTGCCGGCGGCTGGCGGATCTCCAGCACAGGTGCCCCGTAACTCGGATACTGACTGCACATCTGATTAGCCAGATCGTTTTCGGCAGCATGGGCCATGGCCCACGCCTGGCCCGTCTGGATATTGGGCCGTTCGGTGTCAAAGCGAGCCAGGCCGCGCCGCAATGCTTCGCCGCCCTTGGAAAACTCACGCTGCATTTCCAGCAGAGTTTTCAAGTAGTAGCGGGCGTGACGAAGTTGAGCTGAGAATAGACCGGGCATAGTTGTTCAGTTTTATCGCTTGAAAGCGCGCCACTGCTGGATCTGCCGACGCACTTCATTCGCGCGTGTATCTTCCAGCTGCCCTAAAATAGTCACGGCTTGTTCGGCCAGGTCAATCGCGTCCTCAATGTTACCAAGGCGATAGAGCGCTAAGCTCCAATTGCAGAGTATGGTCCCTTCGGCCCGACGGTCGCCGATCGAGCGGGCCAGTGTCAAGCGTTGCTGATAAAGTTCCAGCGCGCGTGGTATCTGATCGTGTGTGGCATAAATCACGCCCAGATTACCCAGCGCGGTTCCTTCCGTATAGCGGTCGCCGATCTCACGCGCCAGGCGGAGACTGTTTTCGTAATATTCGATGGCTCGTTCCCAGTTTCCCAGCAGTTTGTGTGACAGACCAAGATTACAGAGAGCAACCGCTTGGCTTCTGCGATCACCGAGCTGCCCGGCGATGGCGAGCTGTTGTTGATAGAACGCCAGCGCACGCTGATGTTGGTTAAGCGTGGTACACAGCCGGCCGATTTCGCCTAACGCATTACTGACGCCCGGCCAATCTTCGACCTCTTGAGCGAGCGCCAACGCCGATTGATGATAATCAAGCGCCTGCTGAATATCTCCCAGGGCCTGCCAGGTCGAACCCAGGCTATTGAGCAGCCGCCCTTCACTGCGCCGATCGCCCAATTCGCGCGTAACAACCAGACTCTGCTGACTATACTGAATGGCCTGCGGTAAGTTTCCGCCGGTGCGTGCCACATCGCTCAAATGTGCCATAGCACTGGCTTCCCCGCGTCGATCGTGCAGATGCTGATAGATGACCACAGCCTCCTGGATCACCTCAACCGCGCGCGACGCCTGACCTTGCAGATGATAGTTTTTACCGAGGCAAATCAACAGATCGCCCTGACCCCGCACATCGCCGACGGTCAGCGCCAGCTGATAGGCCTGCACGTGGCAGTCGAGCGCGCGCGGTAGATCGTTTTGAGCCAGGTAGACATTGCCCATATTGTGCAGCGCATGACTTTCCTGGACATGGTCGTTCGCGGCCAGAGCCAGCTGCCTGTACTGTGCATAAAGATCAAGCGCCTGCGCGAAGTCGCCCAGCTGCTGATAGGCGCTGCCCAGACTGCCTAGAGCGGCTCCTTCATTCACCTGATCGCCGAGTTCGCGAAAAATGTTGCGTGCAGCTTCATAACACTCAATGGCCGCATGCGGAGCACTCAAGGCGAGCTGGATGCGTCCGAGACCGCCGAGCAATTTAGCGATGTTGAGCTGATCGCCGCAGCGTCGGGCAGCCTGAAGCCCGGCTTCCAGCCAGACCTGGCGAAGCCGAGACGCCAGACGCAAGTCGAGCAAATAGGCACCATCAATCGGGTAGCGCATGCACAATTCAGCGGCCGAATCATCAACAGACGCATACCCAGCCGCCCAGTATTGACCAGCTTGAATGTTGAGCCAGTTATCATCAAAAGACTGCAAGGCCCAGTCCAACTGCGACTCGTCCTGCCGATAAAGTTGATCAGCGATATAGAGTACCCGCAGGAAGTAGGCCGCATGCCGTTGAGCGGCGTCTCGTAAACCAGGCATGTTCTTTATGCTCAGCGCTTTACCAAGTGGGCCGTTCAACCAGTCTAGGCTGAGCAGTTCCAACTGGCCAAACTCCAACGAACTTCAGCGACACGTCGATCTTCAATTTTCTCCCAAATTTGCAGGGCTAACTGTGCTTGCTCACAGGCCTGTACCTGGCGGCCAAGTTGATAGAATAGCCGGCTCCTACCCCATAGCGCATCCGCTTCATTGCGCGGATCTTCGATCTCGCGCGTGATCGTCAATTGTTGTTGATAAAGATCGAGCGCCTGCTCTAGATCACCCTGTCGGGCGCGCGCCTCGGCAAGATTGCCCAACGCAATATTCTCAAGTCGGCGCTCGCCAACCGCACGAGCAAGCAATAAGCCCTGTTCGAGAAGTTGAATCGCCTGTGCTACGTCACCCAGAGCAAGATAAGCATTACCACGATTGACCAGGTCGCCGGCCTCACCCAAGACGTTGCCCAGTTCCCGGTCAAGCGCCAGCGCTTGCTGATAGTAATCGATCGCCTGCAGGGTATCGCCCAAATCTTTGTAGGCAATCCCAAGATTGCTCAAGTCACTCCCTATCCCCCACTGATTGCCGATTGCCCGATCAATGCTCAAGGCCTGCTCGTGATAGCCAATCGCAGGCGCGAACTGACCCAGTGAGTAATAGGCATTGCCCAGATTGCCCAGGGTATTGCTTTCGCCCAGGCGATCGCCGATGTCGCGATGAATCTGTAAGCATTTTTCGTGATAATCGATCGCCTTGCGGAACTCGCCCAGATCCGCATAGGCCGATCCCAGATTGCCCAGCGCGTTGCCTTCGCCGCGCCGATCACCGATCTCGCGCGTGATCGCTAACTGTTGTTCGTAACGGGTCATGGCCTGCCGAACATCGCCAGTGCCCGCGTATACGACGCCGAGATTACCCAGGGCATTGGCTTCGCGCAGTCGATCGCTGATTTCGCGGGCAATGGCCAAGGCTTGTTCAAAGCAGTCCAGGGCACGCCGCAAGTCTCCCTGGGTGTAATGCGTCAGTCCCAGGTTGCTCCAATATACGCTTTCCGTCGCCCGCTGGCCAAGACGCTGGGCGGCTGTCAATGCTGACTCAATCCAGCCGATGCGTTCAGACGAGGATTGCCGCAGATGCAACAGATTGGCGCCGACACCGGGATAATCAGCGCTCAGTTGGGCTGCCGTTTCATTGAAAGAAGCGTACCGCAGCGCGTAATCTTGTCCCAGCCGGATATTCGGCCATTCCTGATCGAATTGGGCAAGCGCTGAATCGACGGACTCACCGCCCTGCGCGAAAGACTGATCTGCCGCCAGGAGGATGTCTTTGAAGTGAACGGCATGCCGTAGCTGGGCGCTGTGAAGTGATGGCATAGCAGTCGGATTTTGCAAGCGTGTTGAATAACTATTCAGGAATTCGCTGGCGGTTGTTCGTCAGACTAAAAAAGTCCAGTGCCCTATTGAGCGCGCAGCTGCGCAACCTGGGCCGCGTCTTGCTCGGCTACGGGATCATTTAAGGCGCGTTCGATTTCAACCGCGGCATCCAGGTGCCGCAAGCCTTCTTCGATACCGCCAGATTTGATACAGGCCTCCCCCCAGTTCCAATGCGCAATCGCCATCCCGCGTTGATCACCGATTTGTTGGGCGATCGCTAAGCGTTGTGCATAGAACAAGCAGGCTTGTGGCAGATCGCCGAGCGCTTCGTAAGTAAGGCCTAGGCTGCCCAGGTCCTGTGCCTCGGCCTTCCTGTTACCTAGAGCACGACTGATCAACAGGGACTGTTGATAGTATTCAATGGCGCGCTGTGGTTCCCCCAGTTTGCGATAGGCAAACCCCAGATTGGTCAAAGCATTGCTCGCGGCTCGCCGGTCGCCCATTTCGCGCGCGATGGACAAATGCTGCGTGTGATAATCAACGGCCAGAGCATATTGCTCCTGGGCCGCATAAGCCATACCCAGGTTGCCTAACGCGCTTCCTTCAGCACGTTTTTCGCCGCGTTGACGCGCCAGTTCCAATGCCTGGTTGAGCAGAATGATACCTTGCGCCGGTTGCCCTACGAGATCACAAGCGATCCCCAGATTGATGAGACCGGCCGTGTATCCCTCAGCGTCGTTGATCTCAGCCGCAACTTTCAGCCGGGCTTGATGAAGATCAATGGCTCGCGAGACATCACCCAGATCGGCATAAGCCAGGCCAAGTTTTCCCAGCAGGTTACCTTCAGCATATCGATTCTGCAGCTGCCGCACCGCCTGCAAGGCCTCCTCCAGCCAGACCACACGCTCTTGAGGCGATTGCCGCAAGTTGAGGCAATAGGCGCCGCGTTCGGGATATTCGCAGCACAGCGTGGCGGCAACAGCCAGCGTCTGTGCGTTGGCCGCGCTCCAGGTCTGCCCGATCAAAATATTGGCCCATTCTCGATCAAACAGTTCGAGACCGTGCGCCAGACTTTCATGGCCAGTCTGATACATTCGATCGGCAGCATACAGGACCTCGGCGTAGTATTGTGCATGTCTCAGCTGCGCTTCCACCAAAGCAGGCATACGATCACTTCCACGTCTTCTCAAAGCGGAGAAATCACTTGCCGCTATGCCAGCCGGTCATGTCCTCCTGCACTAAAAGAGCAGACGGAGGGTCAATTTTTTCGTAAACGGCGATGGCTGTTTTAGCGTAGGTTATGGCTTGTTCGTATTGATTGCTTGAAGCGTACGCGCGGCTGATCACCCAGCAAGCTCGCGCTTCGTCTACTGGGATGCCGATTTCTCGGGCCATATCGATCGCCTTCGAGCAGGCCTCAATCGCTCGCTCAAGTTGTCCCAACTTTTGGTAGGTTTGGCCTAAGTCGCAAAGGGCAGTGCCCTCTCCGCGCCGATTGCCGATTTCTAAAGCCAGCGCATGGGCTTGCTCATAAAGCAATAATGCCTGCTCAAAATCATCCATGACCAGGTAAGCCAAGCCCAGGCTGCTTAACGTGATCCGCTCGCCTAATCGATTGCCGACCCGTCGTTGAAGTTCCAGCGCGCGTTGAAGAATTGGGATGGCGCGCAGCGGGTCACCCTGCGCCATATATATATCGCCTATATTTCCTAAAGTGTCTGCCGCGCCGCGGTTATCGCCGATCTCTTCAGCAATGGCTAAATGCTGTTGGGCACACGCCAGTGCGCGATCGATGTCGTGAAGGTGAGCATAGGTCAGGCCCAGATTGCCTAAAGCCGCACCTTCATTCACACGGTCGCCGGCCGCCTGTGCTCCTGCCAGCCATTGCTGATAATATTCGATCGCACGCTGATGTTGCCCTAAATCCGAGTACAATATCCCCAGGCTGCCTAACGTATTACTCACCGCGTGGCGATCATTCAGGCTTTGGTTGATGGCAAGTGCCTGTTCACAATGGGCAATGGCCTGGTAGAAATCGCCTAAAGCGCGATAGGTGAGTCCCAGGTTATTCAGCGCGTTCGCTTCACTTCGGCGATTCCCGATCTGCCTGGCAATGGTCAGCTGTTGCTCGTGGCAGTGAAGCGCTTCGGGAAAACGGCCAAGAATGGTATAGGCGGCGCCTAAGTTATTAAGGACATCACTCTGGGCGGTTTGGTATGCTGTAGCCTCAAGCATCGTCAGAGTTTTTTCGTAATGCTCTACGGCCTGCCGTACTTCGCCCAAATCCCAGTAAGCTAGCCCTAAATTATTCACGTGGAGCGCTTCGCTCGCAGGTTCGTTGAGAAATCGGGCGGCAGCGATAGCCGATTCTAACCAGCGAATGCGCTCATGTGGATGAAGCCGGACATGCAATACATATGTCCCGGCCCGCGGAAATTCACAGCAAAGCCGCGCGGATAGTTCGGAAATCATCAAGTCGACTGAGGCCGACGCTTGACCGGCTCGAATATTCAGCCATTCACGATCGAGCCGGTCAAGCGCGCGACGATATTCGTCACCACCCTGTCGATAGTGATCATCAATCGCGTCAAGCACTGCGCAATAGTGCGCAGCGTGTTTCAGCTGCGCTTCCTGCAAACTTGGCATCTCTAATCATCCGTTAGCAGCGATTTCGCATGCGCGACCAGCAGCGCGTGCATTTGATAGCGTCCCATCTCTTTCACAAACTCCAGCAGCCCGCGATCAACGAGCGTTCGCACAATCGGCTCCGGTTGCTCCACTGACCACACCGCCTTCATCGCGGCGAGGTCGAACGTGGCCGGCTTGGGCGCAAACACGCCGAGGTAGGCATAGCAATCTCGTGTGAGTTCATCCAGACGATCCGTACTGCGCTGAAGCAACACGGCAATCGTGGGCGTCGTCTCATTGGCGAGGTCGGTGCGATCCGCTGGCGCTTTGGCTTCGAGGATGGCCGCTCCTTCTCGCAATTCCTCGATCAAGTCGGTGACACCGAAGCCATAACTCGCTTCGACATTGAGCATGTGCCCCGCGACTTGCAAGGCTAGCGGTAGCCCTTCCAGTTCGCGTACCAGGTCACGCGATTCCGCCGGGTAGTCTTTGACCACTGATGGCGCTAAGGCTTGCAGTAGTTCAAGCGCCTTGTCGTCTGTGAGGACTGGCAATCGGTAGATGTCGTTGGCCGTTGGAGCAAGGGCCTGTGCAACTTTGTTCTCGCGCGTGGTGATGAAGGTGGCACAGCCGCGCCCGCCGACCTCAAACGGCACGACATGTTCTGATTCCCACACGTCGTCGATGATGAGCAGCATGCGCTTATTGCGCAGCATCGCGGTGAGTTGAGCCGTGGCTTCTTCCAGCGTCTTGGCGCGCAGCAGATCATCCGTGCCGAGGGCGCGCCCCCATGTGGCGAGCTCTGAGAACAGGTTGGGCCTAGGGCCAAGCGATGTCCACAGTACGCCGTCAGGAAAGGCCGTGGCAATGTCCGGATCATGCGCCAGCACAGCGGCGATGGTGGTTTTGCCGATGCCGGGCCAGCCGCGAATGGCAGTGAGGACTTGGAGCGAGTTCTCGCCTGTAAGGCCCAAGCGTTCTTTCAGATTGCGTAGGTCATCTTCGCGGCCAATAACCAGTGAGGGAAGCGGTGGTGCGCTGCCCGGTCTAGGCGGAGGTGGTGCTTGTTGAATAACAACTTGCGCGCCGTTACCGATGGCAACACCTTGAGCGTTGCTGACATCGCCTACTGAGATACTATGCGGATCGGGTTGAGTGTTCATAAGATAATCCTCTTGTAAAACGGCTTCGACTATACAGCCAACTTCCAAGGCGTTTAAATGCATGCCTTATCGGACGAGGAATTTTCAACATGAGCTGTGCAGACATGAATTCTTGGGGCAACGGTATTTCGAGAATCATAAATATCGCTTCTGCCTCAGCCAAATAGTTGCGCGCCGTTACATCATCCACAAGACTGATATGTATTAAACTGAGATTTAGCAGCACCGCCCCCTGCAGAAGTTTATTAGCGATAGCGCGTGTTAGCTGCAATTCTTGTTCATAGATAGAGATGGCGTTCTGATAATCACCTCGCATCAGGCAAACGTTTGCCAGGTTACCCAGATTGGTGGCAATACCAATTTGATCACCTCGCGCTTCCGCTAAAGCCATTGCTTGTAAGTACAAATCATTTGCTTGATCGGGATCTTTTAAGGACAATCTTATATCGCCAAGATGCGCAAGAATGATTGCAATACTATTTCGATCGCCAAGTCTTTGCGATATTCCTAATGCTTCGTCGTAAGCTGCATATGCCTCTTGGTATTGCGCCAGATCGAGATAAGCGCTACCCAGATGCACCAGCGCCGTACATTCATCACGTTGATCTCCCAGTTCGCGGCTGAATTTAAGGGCATCCTGAAAGCAGGGAATAGCTTTCCGTGGCTGTCCTATCGCCTGGAGGGTTGTCCCTAAAAGTCCCGTGGCGCCAATCATGGCTCGCGGCCCAGTTGCTTCAAACGCGAGGTGGCTGTACCGCTTCAATAGATCAAACGCCTGTTCCGGTTGTCCAAGCATCAAATAGGCATCAATCAAATTGCTCGCGGCCATCCACACCCCGCTGCGATCGGCAAGTTCACTGGCGACTTGAAGACCTTTCTGATGATATTCAACTGCCCGATCGATCTCGCCCAACATACTGTAGGCGATACCAATACCTGCAATGAGGGTTGGTATAACTGAATCAACTTCTAGCTGTAGTGAAGCGGTCAATGCCGCATGCAGCCATTTAATTTGTTCACGAGGATCTATGCGTAAGTCCAGGCAGGTCTCACCAAATGCGGCATATCGAATGCAAGTTTTTGCACCTTCAATCTCAGCTGCATAAAGTGACGCCCAAGCTTGTCCAGCCACGATATTGGCCCGGTTAAGATCGAATTGGGCGAGTCCGCGTACTAGACCAGCTTGGCCGGTGTAGCTTGAATCATCCGCCTGATTGAGTAATTCAGCGTAATATCGGCTATGTCTCAATCTTGCTTCTTTTAAGCTTGGCATCCGCTATAGCTCCGCGTAACATATTCTCCCAGCTACAAATCAATGTGAACCACGCCTGCGATACTGTGAAGGGAGTCAAGGAGAAACTCAGCCCCGACCTTTATCTATCCGAATCTCTCTTTGCGCTTTCTTCCCGTTGATTCTTAATGTTGAACCGTCTCCAGCTTTAAGATTTCACCTTCATCAACCAATTTCCAAAAATGCACTATCCCCAAGGCATCCCCTGCGACAATTAACTTACCATTTGGCGTCATCGCGCAACATAATAGAAAAACGTCAATGGGTGCCATTGCGACTGTTTCGCCCGTCATCGTATTCCACACCCTAAGTGTGCGATCGCTTGATACGGAAGTAGCCAGTTGCCCTCCGGCAGTCAACGCTACACCAGTTATGCTCTTACAGTGTCCGCGATAGGTATACAGTGCCTGTTCGATCGTCCTGTCCCAGACTTTGAGTGTCATATCAAGCGCTGCAGAGACAATCAGCCGACCATCTGCGTTCAACGCCATGCGGCGCACAGCCTGGCTGTGTCCCTGAAATGTACGTAGTTCACGACCAGTTGCAATCTGCCATAGTTTTAGCGTTTTGTCTCCAGACGCAGAAACTACGAATTGTCCATCACTACTTAATGCAACACCATTAACTGAATCGGTATGCCCTTGAAGGGTAAATAGTTCACGACCGGTGGCGACATTCCATACCTTAAGTGTCTTATCCCTCGACGCAGAAATGATCATTTGTCCATCAGCGCTTAGGGCTACAGCATTTACGGCTGCGCTATGACCATAGAGCGTTTGCAATTCGCGGCCCGTTGATACCTCCCACACTTTAACCGTACCGTCCTGGGATGCGGAACCTATCAACTGCCCGTCAGCACTCAGCGCCACACCCATCACAGTATGGGTATGCCCGCGGAGCGTATGTAATTCTTGACCTGTCGCTATAGCCCAAACTTTGAGCGTTTTATCTCGTGATCCAGAGACAGCCAGCTGCCCATCAGCACTCACTGCTATATCAAATACTCGATCACGATGTTGAACCACTCGAGATTGGTGCGATGGTGTCACCGTCACATGGTCTGTCCCGAAGCCAGCCTCCGCATGTTGGGAAGACGGGGTAAGCTGAGTATTTGACCCAGTCGGGATGTTCCAAATTTTGACCGTGTGGTCTACCGAGCCAGAGATGACCAATTGCCCATCAGTACTCAGAGCGACAGAGGCGATCGAATTGCTGTGCCCTTGAAGGGTGCGCAACTCACAACCAGTTACCACGTCCCATAGCTTCAAAGTCTTATTCGACGACGCGGAAACGGCGAGGCGACCATCAGCCCGCAGCGCTACATCAAAAACGTGGCTACCATGTCGAAGCGTTCTCAGTTCTTGGCCAGCCATCACATCCCATATTGTCAACACTCCATCATCTGAGCCAGAGATGGCTAACCGACCATCTGCACTCAATGCCACACAAGTCACGGCTGCGCTATGCCCCCGGAGCGTATGTAGTTCGTAGCCCGTCGCCACCTCCCACACTTTGAGAGTGTGGTCAGCTGATGTCGAGACGGCTAACCGACCATCTGCGCTCAATGCCACATCAGTCACAGCCTTGTCATGTCCTCGCAGTGTGCACAGATCGCGACCGGTAGCCATGTTCCACATCTTGAGCGTTTTATCCCGCGAAGCAGAAATGGCCAACTGCCCATCCGCACTCAGCGCCACACCGGTCACTGCATCGCGATGCCCGAATAAAGTACGGAGTTCACGACCCGATGCCACCTCCCACACTTTGAGCGTATTGTCACCTGACGCAGAAATGACCAGCTGTCCATTGACAGTTAGCACAGCCGCAGCAGCTGTAGCGGTGTGCCCTAGCAATGTGCGGAGCTCGCGGCCTGTCGCTATGTCCCAGATTTTGAGCGTCATGTCCTGGGATCCAGAGACCGCCAGTCGCCCATCAGTCCTCAGCGCCACGCAGCGTACCACGTCAGTATGCCTCGCAAGTGTGCGCACAAGTTCGGGAGATTCGTGATAAGTTCTAAATTGCGCGCTTAGATAGGGACTGTTAAGCTGAGCCAGGTGCGCTTCTGCACACGTTTGCAACCTGCCGAATTCGAGCATGAAGGATTCGTTGCGGAGTTGCTGCAAAAAAAAGGCTGGCTGCGCTTGTGGTTCCCAGCTGCGTAAATGATGGGCTTGCCGGTCCAAGACGCGCTCCAAATCGGTAAGTAGAAGATAACCAGCATTTGCCGGTTCGCGCCCATAGAAGGTCAAGGCGGTCCGCGCGTCTTCTAACACTGTCTCAATGCCGTAGCGTATGACACGCGCCTGCAACTTCGGAAAATTCTCAAATAGGGCCACCGCCCGGTCGGCCAGCTCAAGGCGAAAATTCCTCGATGAAAGTCGAGCGGCAAAATCCTGCACTAATGGATGCAAGCGCAGGCGTTCGTCAGTCAGCTCTTCAATCAGCGAGATGGCGTGCAGTTTTTTCAGTGCGATACTCAGGGAAGACGGATGGCCTGGCGCGATTTCATTCTCAATTCCGGTCAGCAAGCCTAACCGCGGGATTGAAATCCAACTGGCTTCAGGGAATTGTCCCGCAGCACCGAACAACAGTTGCGCGTCTTGGTCTTCCAACCTGTTCCACTGTGTTCGCAACGTCGCAGTGACAGCGATATCGTGCCTCGTAGGTAAATCTTCAGGGTGTAGCTCAGTATCGTCCACTGTCTCCAGACGACCTTCGGTTCGTAGTCTTTCTAGGTATCCCGTCACCGACACTTCGGGATAGGTCCCCAGGTACGCTGCGGCCAATTCAAGCGCTAATGGCAGCCAGCCCAGCGACGCGCACACGATGCGCGCCCAGCCCCAGTCGGGATGATGCTCTTCCAATACTTCGGAGCGGGAGCGCAACAACAAGCGCATAGCCGCCATCTCTGGCAGCACTTTGACTTCAAACGGTTGAAACGTACGCGGAAAATCACGCTGGCGAGTGGTGAACAACGTCCGACAACGTAGATTGGCCGGGATGAGATCTGGCGAAAAGGGAACGTTCAGTTCAGAAGGTTCAACCACATTGTCAAAGATGACCAATGAATCGGGATGTGCATCCAGGTAATCCCAGGCTTTGCGCGCGGCTTTGTCACGCGGAGTCTCGCGGTCGGCCAAGTCCAGTTTTTCGGCTAGGTCGGAAAACTCGAACAGAAGTGGGTTGACAGCATTCAGCCAGAAGATGCCGCCAGGATAATTGGCGCGATGCGCATGAGCATACTCAACTGCCAATTGGGTTTTACCAATGCCGCCTAATCCCACCAGCACGGTTGGGCGAATGCCAACAGGTGAATTACTTTGTTGTAACATGTCATGTAACGCAGTCAGTTCAACGTCGCGACCGACGAAATCTGGGTTATGCGGAAAAGGAACGAAGAATAGCGACTTCGGTTCTTGCGGTACGGGCGACGCCGCCAGGTGATAGTGATGATGCACTTCGGCCCGCGCGCCGTCTCCAATGGCGATAGCTTCACTGTTGACGATATCACCGACAGTGATGTTGCCACCTGGCTTTGTTTGTTCTACAGGCGAAGCAGGATCGTTGTTCATAGGTTGCAACCACCATTAGGCGGTGTTGATTTTCGCGTGAGTGGAAGCCTTCGATCTTTCAACGATTCTTCGGGCGATCTGGTGCCGATAGCCGAGAACAGCAGGCGACGGTTAAAGTCACCCCAACATATTCACCACGACGTCGCGTCGCGTTCAAGCATCAATTGATCATTCTTCGCGATCCCATGTTGCCAATTGTTGGCGAACTATCTCCGCGTTGGGGTCTTCAACCTGTTCATAAATCTTCAACGCAGCCTGAGCGAGTTCGATTGCTTTTGGACGTTCATGCAATTTATCGAGAGCGAGACTCATATTCAAGAATGCATTGCCTTCACCACGTCGATCACCGACTTCACGAGCGATGATCAAACGTTGTTGATAGGTTTCAATGGCCTTGCGTGTTTCGCCCAGATGCATGAAAGCGTTGCCGAGGTTACCGAGCGCTCGTCCTTCGCCCCATCGATCACCCATCTCACGATCGATCTGCAAGGACTGTTCGTAATATTCGATCGCCTTACGCGTCTCATGCAGATCAGCATATGCGAAACCAAGATTGTTTAGGTCTTGCCCTTCACCGCGCCGATCCCCGATCACGCGATCGATTTGCAAGGCTTGTTCGTGATACTCGATGGCTATGCGTGTTTCATTCAGCGCGGCACACGCGAGACCAAGATTACCGAGAGCATTTGCCTCGCCGCGCCGAGCCATCGCTCGTTCTGCTTCATTGCGAGATGCTGCACTAATCTCGCGAGCGATAACTAAACGCTGCTCATGAAATTCAATGGCTTTGCGCATCTCACCCAGCGAATAATATGCAACGCCGAGATTGCCGAGAACATTACCTTCGCCGCGTCGAGCCATCGCCCGCTCTGCTTCGTCTTGAGATGTTTCGCGAATCTTGCGAGCAACGACTAAACGTTGTTCATAGCATTCGATGGCCTTACGTATCTCACCCAGATCGGAATAGGCCAAACCCAAATTTCCGAGGTGGATGCCTTCTCTTATTCGATCCTTCAGTTGCCGTGCTGCTATCAGCCCTGCCTCCATCCATTTGATTTGATCGCGTGGATGTTGGCGAAGAACGAGGCAATATCGACCGGCATGCGGATAATCACAACAAATAATTGCGGCTTTGTCGTTTTCTGGCGCATGGAGGGCTGCCCATGCTTGCCCCAATTGAATGTTAGCCCATTCTAGATCGAACAGTGCTAATCCACGGGGAATGTTGCCACTGCCTGTCAGATAAAGATCGTCAGCAGAATTTAGCACCTTCAAGTAGTGTTCTGCATGTCGGCGGCAAATCTCATCACGGCGGAGTGTCATGACAGTATGCTGCTTAATCTGGCAAATGTTTAATGCCAATGGGAAAAGGTAAATCTACAACTTCGCCAGCACTTCAAATGCAAACGCCGCTGCATGACGCGCTGCCGCGTCTTGCGAACCGGCGGCATCCGCCTCGCCCTTCTTATCGATGAGATCAGAAATGCCGCGCACGACTAATGCTTCCACTTTTTGATTTGCGTGTGTGGCTTCAAGAAAGCCGCGGCCTTCCATCTCGACAGCCAACGCATCGCCATAGTTGGCGCGTAGGAATTTCCATACGGCGGACTTCGTTGAAGCCACAACTTTCTCACCGGCAGCAATTGGCCCTACAATGACATGCGGGGCGGGATCAGGCACACTGGGCTTGATGCGTTGCAGCCAACCATCCTTCCGCGCTTCGGCACGGGCGCGCTGCTCCATAGAATAGGACGTGTTGCCCGCATCGGGGCGCAGCTTGAACGTCGCCTCGGCCTTGCCGGATTCGTAACCGTACACTTTCGTTGCCGCGACGACATCGCCGATCTTCACGTCCTTGATGCCGCCGGCTATCCCAACAAACAGGGCGACATCCGCACCGAAATGCTGAATCATGCGCTCGGTTTCCAGCGCCGCGCCAGCATTGCCCGCGCCAATCTCGACGAGGCCGATCTCCCAAGTTTTATCCCCAGTGCCAAATGTACCTCGTTCGTAAATCGTGCCTTGGGGATGTTTTTCTTCTTTGAAGTTGGACAGGTGAGCACGCACGGCTTTGTATTCAACGGGGAGCGCGGTCAGAATCACGGCGCAGCGTTTGCCGGATTTCTTCGCCTGACTTGATTGGGATAATACCGCTGGTGACTGATGAATGACGACGCTGGCTCCATTGCCAATGGCGAGGCCCGTCACGCCGTTGATGTTGCCGACTTTGATGGAGTTATCTGAAACAATCTTGTCACGGCCTACCACATCGCCGCCAACGGAGACTTCGTTGGCATCAATGTCGGTGCCGCCTGAGCGGTTTGATACGCCGGGGGGGATTGGCTCTTCGGTTGGGGTGTTGTTGGCCATAGCGCCCACTCGTACAAGAGATGCTAAGGATTGTAGCCTTAACCGACGCAGTAGGCAACTCTTGTACGGCGTGTTTTGTAAGAGGTGTTATTCACCAGCGCGACCTGATTCTCTCACCGTCACTGGCCGGATGCTTCGATCACCTCCTGCAGAAATGTCAGCGTCTTCGCGGAAACAGAAGACGCACGCCACGCCTCCAGCCACCATTGCTCGCCTCGTAGGCGCAATGTTTCCAGATCGGTCGCCACACCGGGCACACCCGCGGCCCGACAGCCCTGAATCAACCGAGCCCGCACCGCCTGTGTACGCGCCACGATCGCGGCATAACCCTGCACTCGCAGCGCCGCCCGCCACTTGTCCCACTGATGAGAACGCACCCGCCAGCGGCTCTCCACTTCAACATACATTGACCACGCGCCGTTGCTGAGCCACAGATCGGGATAGAATTGCTGACGAGATTCATCCGGGGTCAGTTCCGTCAGCCAATCCCGCTCACGGGCCAGCCGATCGGTATAGAGCAGCAAGGCGGCGTGTGCCACCTGCGTTTCGCCCTGATGGGTGCGCACGAGCGTATCCCAGCCGTTTTCGACCGGCTCTACGCCCAGTGACCGGGCCAGACTTCGCCCCCGCTCGGTCAGCCGGAACAGGCCGATCTTCTGCTTCCCTGAGATCGGCTGCACCGTGCCGTGGGCCAGGTCATAGCAGATCAGGTCCGGCAGGAAATGCCGGATCGAACCGCTGCGCGCCGGCAGATTCCAGCGCTGGCTCAACGCCTCCTGCACATCCAGCGACGTTGCCCCGCGTAAACGGGCGATAGTCAGCACGGCCTCGATCAGGCGCAGGCGCAAATCGGCGCGCGGGAATTCCAGCCACAGGTCGGGCGGAATCCGGTCGTCATAGGGAGTGGTGCGTCTGGGGGTAGCCATCGTTTCTGTCTCACTCTAAAACCGGCGGGCCTGCCGGCCCCGTCGGCTTGCCAGCCGATCCGCCTGCCGACGGATTGGCGGCGGCCTGTCCGCCGCGCGCCCCTGTCCCGCTCCCTACCGGTCAGGGCCAAAGGACGCGGGCGGGTAAGTCCGCCGTCTCGACGGCCAGCCTGTCGGCCTTGCCGGGAGATTCCGTCGGGGGCGCAGCGCGCCGATCGGCCAGCGTGCGGTACATCGACCCGGTTTTGCTTATCGCCTGCGGACTGGCTGTTGGCGAGGTTGCGGCTGGCTTGCGGGCCACCACGGTCTGTCCCTTCCCTGCCGGAAAATTAAAAAAAGGGGTAGTCGGCACGACCATAATGGGCGTCTCTCGGGCGTAGCCGACGTTACTCCGGCACGCCAAAGAATTCCACGTAGCGCGCCTCGGTAAAGACCCCCTCCCGCCCGGAGTGCAGGATGCCGCGCACCTCAGCGCGCAGGGGGCCGCTCTGCACCGTCCGCGTCCAGCGCCGGGCCGCGTCGGCCACCCGATCAACCTGGTGGTTGCTGGCGATCAGCACCCGGTGTTGGCCGCCCAGCCAGGCATAGTCCGTCTCGATCCACCCCCACAGCACCGTCCGGGTCACGCGCTGCCCCTGCTCGTCGACATACACGCGCGGGCCGCTCTCCTCAATCAGGAAGCGGCCCTTCAGCAGCACGTTGGCCTTGCCGGGCAGGAGATGGTCGTAAAACTCGACGCCCCGGGACTCCACGAAGGTCAGGCGCGGCGACGAGCGTAACTTCCCATGCAGATGAACCTGAAGCGCCTCCGGATGGGCGACGCTCTGCAGGCGCTCCCGCACGGTGGCAATATCCGCGTTGCCTATCAACACCCGGTGGGCGCCGCCGATGATGCCCAGATCGGTATTGACCTCGACCCACAAGGCGTCGTGCCGCTCGTCGATGAGGCGCAGCGATCCTTGCAGATCGACGCCGTTGGCGATGTGCCAGGTAGTCGTCATCGGCTAACCCGGCTCGACGCTGAGCACGCCATTCTGCACGGCATACAGGGCGGCAAGTTCCAGGCTGAGGATAGCGGCGCGGGGATCGGCGTAGACGGTCAGCGGAATCTGCGTGGTCGTCTCCACCTGTCCGCCGGTGAAGACGGAAATCTCGGCCAGCGGCGGCGCGCCGTCGGCCAGCAATTGGATCAGCAGGCAGGCCCGCGCATAGCGCGATGTGACCTGCCAGATCAGCGCCACACCCGCGCCGATCAAGTTGGGATCGCACCGGATTTGCCAGTGCTCAAAAGTCGTCTCAAGCAGTTCCATCATCACTCCTGCACCGCCCAGGGCAACGGCAGCATCGGGCCGGCGCGTTTCAAAAAGCGTGTCCGCCGCGCGGCGCGCACATTGACCGCGCGATCGTAATTCAGGTGACACACCACACACAGGGCGCGCAAGTTGTCCGGCGCGTTATGAGCCGGATCGCGATCGAGGTGCGCCACGGTCAAGACACGGCGCCAATCCCGCACGCGTTCGCCGGGCCGATAACAAACCTGGTCACACTGCTGGCAGGTCCAGTCGGCGGCTTCTTTGATCGCGCCCGCGATTTCCGGCCAATCGGGCGGATATAACTTGCGTCGCAGATACATCGCCATTCTTTACCCTCGCTTACGCACCCCTGATCGTTCAACCGTGACTGGCTTCAAACCGCTCACCCGTGCGCGCCGTTCCAACAAGCGATAGTCCTCGCCTTGCAGCGTCAGATACTGGCACATGCCCAGCAGGCGCGAGATGGCGGCTTCGTCGTGGCCCAGGCGATTCGCGCCGGGATAAGTCAGTTCGTTCAAGTCGTAGTTGGTCGTGACGAACAACGGCCGTTCGGCGTCGTACCGCCGCGCGATCAGATCGAGCAACTTGCCGCGCGCCCACGCGGTGAGATCATCGGCGCGCAGATCATCTAGCACCAGCAGATCAACCTCGACCAGCCGCTGCAGCACACGATACTCCGGCTCGGCGTCACCGTAACGCTGCTGCGCCACATCGTGGCGCGCCTGCTCATAGCCTTCTCGCAGACCGGCGAGATAACCGCGCCAGGTGATGAACTCGATCGTCCAGCCCAACTCCAAGCAGACTTGCTTCGCCAGCCCGATCACGAGATGGGTCTTGCCGATCCCGTTCGGGCCATACAAGTGCAGCCCGATACCCGCGTTGAGAAATTCCGCGCAGCGATCCACATAGTCGCGCAGTTCGGCCTGCTGTAGAACCGGGCGTGACCAATCCAGATCAGCGAGCGTCTTGTCGACGAAGCGATCCGGAATACCCCGTCGGGACCAGTCGGGGACCAAGTCCGTGTGAACCGGTTCGACCGCTTCAGGCTCAGCGTCCGCGTCTTCAACCGGGGCTTGCCATACCACAAAAGTGGCCTGCATCGATCGGCCGGTAATGCCCGTCAGGACGCGATTGACGGTGGAGCACAGCCGTTTCGACAGCCACTCCTGCGCGTACTGATTCGGTGTGGCAATCACCATCTCGCCGGCTTGATAGGACACCAGGCTGGTCGGCTTGACCCAGGTATCGAACGTGGCGCGCGTCATCTCGAGTTGCAGTTCACCGAGCGCGGCCTGCCAGATCTCTTCGGCCTTCATGCCGGGCCTCCACCACGCGCTTCGGCTTCGAAGTCACGCCGTTGGCGGCCGCTGTGTGGTGCGCTCCCGCTTGCGGCTTTCTTCGGTTTGTCCGGCGGGCGATAGCCTTCGCGGCGCGGGCGTAGATCGGCGCCCGGGCCGTGCTCGATCCAGGTTTGCAGGATCGCTTCGGCATAAGCGAGCACATCGACCTGGGCGCGACCGACGCTGCGCTTCAAGGCTTCCGTCAGCCAGGCACTGCCGGTTGACTGGTGCTGCTGCGCCGCGCTTGCACAGTGATCGGCCAGCAGGCGCAGGCGCGCGATCGTCTCCGGTGTGAGCGTCACACCGGCCGCCCGACACAGTTCGGCGGCTTCACTCAGTTCCACGGGGACACATGCACCGCACCAAACCGCGTGCGGTTGCAGTGCAGGTGTGACCACCTCAGCGGGCGACGCACTCACACGGGCGACTGACGCAGCGGGATCGGCGGGCGGGCAGGCGGGCGATTGATCCTGAATGGCGCTGGCACAGTAGGTGAAGCGTTGGGGGTTGTCTCCGCGTTCGAAGATCGCATCGATGCCGGCTAGAATCTGTTTGAGCGAGTAGCCGGCTTGCAGCAGTTCTTTGAGCAGCTTGTGATCGCGGCCGCTCGGCGTGTAGGCCACCGCTTTGCGGCGCGCGAAATGCTCGAACACGGCGGGCGCGATCAATTCATTGCTTTTCTCTTTTTCATCATCAACAACATCATCATCTATAGATGACCGGCTGTTTTTCCGCTGGTGCGCGGCTGGCACCCACGCTTTTTCAGCCGGTGCGTCCCCCCGCACCAGCCGTTTTCCAGCCGGTGCGCGGGTTAAATCAGCCCGCACCAGCTGTTTTTCGGCCGGTGCGAGCGGCGAATTTGTCCGCACCAGCAGTATTTCAGCCGGTGCGTCAGGGGGCTCGGCGCGCACTGCCGGTTTTACTGGCGGTGCGTCAGACGCCTGCGCGACCTGTTCTGCCGCCCGATCGGCCCAGCGCGGGCCGCGTTTGTCATTGCCGTCGGCGCTGGAGAGCGGACGCGGGTCATACTCGCCCGCGACGATCCGGCGGGCCACCACCAGCGGCAGTTCAATGTCATGCTGATAATCGGCGGGCAGCGTCACCACCGGGCGCGGACTCACGGCCCCCTCGGCCTGCCAGCGCTGCACAGCGGCCTGCTGGCGATCGAGATACATCCGGCCAATCAACGCGAGGTTGTGGAACAGCGCCGTGAGATCCCATTGTTGGGCATACTGGCGCGGGGTGGTCGGCAAGTGTTCCGGCCCGAAGAGCGCGAGCATCTCGGCGCGGGTGTAGTACAGGCGGGTGGTGAAGACCAGCCCCATCCGGCGCAGCTTGCCCAGATAGTCTTCACGCGAGCGCAGGCTGGCGGCCAGGGGCAGGTTGCTCAGGCGCAGCACGAAGTCCTGATCGCTCTTGAGCAGCAGCACCTGCGCGATCAGCCAAGCTTCGGCATCGGACAGGGTCTCGCTGACGGTCGCGCCGCGATGAGTGTAGGTGCAACGCAAATGCGGGTAGAACCGGCTGAACAACTTGGGCAGCGTGCCCACGCCGAAGTCCAGCACGAGGTCGCCAAATTTAACGACAATGAGATCTTCTTCGAGCATGATCAACCCTGACGGGCGGGCCAGTTGATCTGAGCCACGGGAGATGAAGGGTGCAAGATTTCAAGCGCGGCAGCCGGTCGCGCGGCGGTGATCACGGCTTGGATCAGATCAAGTTGAACCGGCTCGATCAGCACCAGCAGCACGGCCTGCTCCGGTGCGTCGCGCAGGGTGCGCCGCAGCCGCAGGTCGGCCAGCGCACGCGGCGGGTGCTGTGTGATCGGCGCCAGGAGCGGCGGCACACTCAGGCGGGCGTGCAGATCGAGCACGCGCGTCACGCCCTGCTGCACGACGAGATCGACGAGCCCGGTCTGGCTCAGCTCGTCGGCCAGCAGCAGCACGATCACGGCTGGCGCTCTCGTCCCGGCTGAAACGTCGCGGTCGGCGCGGGACGCGGCGCGAGTGAGGCTGCCTCTTCGCTCGTCACGCGCTGGACAAAGCGCAGGCGGCCTTTCTCGACGATCAAGCGCACTTCTCCATAATCGCCAACCTCGGCGAGGGCGCGGTTGATCTGTTGCACCTGTTGGGCGGTCAGAGCGGGCGGCATGGTCAACTCCTGGCCTCAACCCTCACTGGTCAGCAGCGCGGGTTGCAAGGCCGTGGGCTCCGGCAAGCCCGCCCGGCGGCGTTCGACCACCTGGCGCGCCTCGCCCAGCGCGGTTTCAGCGCCGAGCGTGACCGCGCGCAACAGCGTCTCATTGGCAATATCATTGGGCAGCGCTTCCAGTTCCGTGAAAAACGGTTTCACGGCGGCATGGCGGCGATACAAGGATATCCGCTTGATGCGCGTATAGATCGGGCGTTCCACTTTGAGTCTGCGTTTTCCAGAAGGCATGCGTTCATCCTTCAACCGATTATTCCCCGGCAACTATCCCGGCTCGATTCCTGCCGGGGAACAATGCTCAGCCGATAAAATCATCCAGATCGGTCTCATCCTCGTCATCAGCCACCGGCCCGATCGAAGCGGCGATCAGGGCCGTCTCACCGCCCAGCAGGCCAACGCGCACCGCCCGCTTGATGGCTGTGGCATATTGCCGGGGCTTGAATTGTCCGAAGTAGGCCAGCAATTCGGTCTCCCAGGCATACAGCCGGATCTCGGCCCCGATGATCAACACTGGTTGGTCTTGCGGTGGATTAGGTTTGCGCGCCACGCAGCGACTCCTCAGCCTTAGTCGGCCCCATACTTGAACAGCGTGTACTTGTAGCAGCCGCGCGCGATGCTCAAGATCGGATCGTCGGGAATCACCAACTTGTCTTTGAACTTCGCCAGCAGCGCGTCACGGATCAAGAATGTCCCCCCGCCGACCACAAACACCGCCGCGAAACGCTGCACGGCTTTGCCCCAGTGCTTTTCGATCTGCCCCATCACCTCGCGCTGCCAGCGCGGCAAGGCCGTGGAAACATCCAAGCGCCCGGCGCGCAGTTGGCTGTCGAGCTCACCGAGCGAATAGGCCTGATCAGGATTCAGCAGATCGAGCAGATAGTGGACGCCCTTGTTCTCGCCGGCCACATGTTTCTCGATCAGGCGGCCTTCTTCAACGACCATCATCTCGATCGTGTTGAAACCGAGGCTGAGCAAGCCAAAGGACTTCGTGCGCCGCAGGATTTTTTTATCGGGCGGCATTTCGCCTTTGGCATTCAGCAGAAAATCAAACATCGCGCCGGCAGGCTGCGAGGTGACCACGACCTCATCCACGGTCAGCGTCTGCTTCTTGTCGTCGATCCACCAGACATGATCACCGGATAGCATGGCTTTGGCCTGTTCTTTGGCGACGTCGCCCTCTTCCCCCAGGGCCATGGCGATCGGCAGCGCCAGGATCAGATTCGCGTGCCGGGGCGCCGCATACTGGCTCAGCACGCCATACAACAGTGCCTTCATTTCGGGACCCGTCATGCGATCGAGATCGAGGTTCTCCACCGGATTGCCGGCTTCATGCGCGCCCGGCCCGACGTAGTAGGCTCCATAGTCGGTCTGGACCAACCTGGGTTTGGCCGCGTGCCGCGCGCGCTTGAGATCGCCAGCCGCCCATTTGCTGACGGTCTTCGCGCCATTCGTCGCGACGAGCGAGGGCAGCACCACGCCGCCTTTCGCGCCATAGACCCGCGTGTTGCCGTAACCTGCATCCACCGCCAGAAAATCAAGCTTGTCACTCATCATCCATTCTCCCAGTTAAAGGTTCACTGCTTCAGCCAACGCCGCAGCCGAACGCGCCACGATCGGGTGGGTTCGCGCAGATCGATCACGATGAGCAGCTGATCGCCGTCGCGTGTCACCACGATTGGTTTTTGCGCGAGCGTCTGTAACCCGGCACAGGTAGCGTCCTGCAAGATTAACGACTGATCTTCAGCGGATAGACTCTGCGCCTCAATCGTGAAACTGATGAACTCACCACGATGCACCCGCACCCGATCGAAGACCACGCCCGTCTGCCCGGCTCTGATCCCGATCCGATCGAGTGTGCGCAGGATGGCCGCGCCCAGTCGCTGCACATCATCGCGCCGCACAGCGGGTAGTTGGGAACGATAAGGTATGAGCGCCACAGTCGCCATCTCATTCCTCGAACAACTGCCGCAACCGATCGGCCGTGGACTCATCAGGGTCGAGCTCAATATCCGGCATGCGCCGCGAACCAGTGCCGCCGACTTGATCGATCACGAGCAACGCTGCCGTCGACGAGCCAGCGGCGGTCGTGTTCATCACCGGTGTCGGTGTCGAGGTGCGAATCAGTTGACCACCTCGGCGTACGAGCAACACGATCACATACACCGCCGCCGCCGTCGCTGCGATGAGTACGATCGAGAACACGGCGAAGGACGCATCTTGCCGACGTCGGGTATCCGCCAACTGTGCCGTTTGGGCTTCGGCCGTCGCCCTGATGCTTTGCGCCACCGACGTCGCCACGGCCCGGTTATCCCGATCCTGTGCTTCGACCGCTGAGCGTGTCGCGGAGATCGCCGAACGCTTGGCCTCGGCGTCGATCGCGACCGCCGTCTGCGTCGTGCGAATCTCTAACGCCGTCCGAGTCTGCTGTACAACCGCGGTGGCCTGTTTGGCGGCGGCATCCGCAGTCGCCTGAATCGCCACAATCTGCGCCTGTTGCTGGGCCGCCACCGCCGTTGCTTGTTGAGCCTGAGCCACTGCCTGCGCCTGTGCTGCCGCGGCCTGAGCTTGCAGGGCACTCGCCTGAGCCTGCAAGGCGCTCGCGTTTTGCGCCGATTGCCAGGCGCCTTGCTGCTGTGAAAAAGCGGACTGTGTCGCCTGCGCGTTTAACGCCGTCTGTGTCCCCAATGCGCCAATGTAGGGATCGAGCGTGGCGATCGGCGTTGGCCCGGTCTGCGCGCGAACCTGCGGCACGGTCGGTGCGAAAGCCGTCAGTATCAGCAGCAACCCCACCAGGGGCATTACGATCATGAGCGCACGTTTATTCATGACGGTTCGTCGGGTTCGTCGGTCGGTTCGTCGGGTCCGTCGGGCATTCTTCAAGCCTGTGAAGGCGGTTCGTCGGGTCCGTCGGGTTCGTCACGTCTGTTTGGTTCGTCGGGTTCGTCGGATAAAGTGCCCAACGTCAGGGTCCGACGAAGTGACGGACTCACACACCAGGCACGACTGGCGCGCGGATTCTGAAAGATCCAGCCCTGATCCGCCCAACGCCCTTGTTCACGGCGCGCTTCCTTTTGCCCCCACCCGATCGCCGTTAGCCAGGCTTCGGTGAACTTGCCACCGTTCTCTGTCCAACACCGTGTAGCCAGAGCACAAACGTCATCAGGAACGGTCGATGGTTGAGGCTGACCATCTGATCGTTTGTCAGGCGCTCTATCCAACCCCACCTCATCACTCGACGGCAGATCCACCGTGAACGCCTGGGCTTCGATCAACTTCGCGTCCCACACGATCGCGAGTCGCCCTTGGATCTTCGCCAACTTCTCAGCACCCACTCTTTCCAGAATGATCTGCGAATCGGTGTGCGACGGCACCGGCAGCGCGATGCGGGTCGAGAGATTCGTCTTCGAGATGCCGCGCACCGCCGTGGCGCTAGGCCGCTGCGTGGCCAGCACCGGATAGATGCCGAAGGCCCCACCCCGCGAGATCAAGTCCTCGATCGCGCGCAGGATTTGCTCGGCATCGGGCAGCAAGGAGATCGCGGCCACTTCGTCGACGACGAGCACGATCGGTTCGAGTTTGACCGCCGACTTCGCGTTGTATGAGTGGAAGTCAGCCACTCCAGCGTGCGCCAGCAATTGAGCGCGATCCCGCATCAAGTTGGACACTTCGGTCAGTCCCGTCATCAAATCGCGCTCACCGATAACGGTGATCTTCGGCTGACCGCTGTAGCCGCGAAACTCCGCACAGTTCGGCTTGCCGTCCCACAGATACAGGCGCGTCTGCCCGCCATGGTGCAGCGCCTGAATCCAGCCGTGCAGCAGACGCGTCTTGCCCATGCGCCGCGAGCCGCCCACCAGCACTGAGTCCATCTTGAAGATCGACAGCCACAACGATCCTTTCGCGGTGATCCCGATCGGGACACAGAACGGATCGGGTTGCTCGCGCAGATTCAACGGACGCGCCGTCAGATCGATCGGCGGCGCCGGCCAGTAGCCGACCTGCAGAAAAACACCCCGCGTGTTGGTCGGCACGACGGCCCGCCCGCCGAGTACCGTCGAGAGATGATGGCGGAAACGCGCGGACAGGACCGCCTCCGGATTCTTCAACAGCAGTGGATTGAACACGAGCACCAGGCGATCCTCTCGCTGCCAGGCGTAGAAGATGGGCTGATTAAATACCTGCCCTTGCTCGGCAATCGCGCCGCTCTTGGTCAACAGGCGCAGCGTGCGCTCGGCAATGAACTGCGCCAAGCCCGAACGCTGCGCTTCATGATCGAACGGTTGTTGTGCCTGAGGAGCAGCAAACGCGTCAGTCATTGACCTTTCTCCATTCCGCATCGAGCACTTCCACGGCTCGCGGATCAGCCGCGAGCAACGGGGGTTGATCTTTCCCGGCGACGATCTCGTAGCGCATCGCGAACGGTTGACCGGCGCGCTCGGGCAAGAGACCGGATGCCTCATCACTCAGACCGGCACCGGGCAACGCACCCAGCTTCTCGGCCAAAGTGATCAGCTGATTGCGCTTGGCATGTTCCAGCAGGGCTAGCCAGCGGAACAACTCTTCCGGCGTCGTCGCATCGCTGGGCTGGCCGCGCCCATCGCTGATCATGTGCGCCCCAACCAGCTGCCTTGGATCGACGATGTCCAACTTGCCGTCGGCCCGTGGCAGCGCGAACAACACTTCCGTGCCGTCTTGCCCGACTCGTACCGTGGCCGCGCGCACCGTCGCGCCGTGGGTCACCGCCACCGCCATGCGGCGGACGTACCATAGGCCTCCGAAGAACAACACTACGGCGGCCAGCATCGGCAGCGCGAGGTACAGGTTTTCGCGCAGGCTGGCCGCGTTGGCCTGTTGCTGGGCGGCGGTGATCTTGACCTGGCCTTCCAGCACGGTCTGTGTCGCGCTGGCGCTAATGGCCTGCACGGTGGCTTTCAGTCCAATCGCGCTGGACGTGGCCGCCGCGACCACCGCCTGCGAGGTGGCCCGATTGTTCACGGCCTGCTGCGTGGCCTGTGCCTCGGCCTGCCGCGCGCCCTGCGTGGCCGACATGGCCACCGCCTGAGCTGTCGCCTCGCTGTTAATGGCGCCTTGCATGGCCTGCGCCCGCAACGCAATGGCGTCTTGCGTCGCGCGCATCGCAGCCTGGCGCTCGCCTGCTGCTTGATCGGCGCTCACGGCGGCGATGGTCGCCTTCGTCACCGCCCGCTGCGCATCACACGAGGGCGAGTCCGGCGCATAGACGCAGGGATCGCTCGAGCACGCCGCTGCGCTGAACACGAGCAACACACCCAGAAAAACCAAACCGCCGGCCTGTCGGTGGTTCATTGTCGTTGTTTCGCCTCACGGCCAGTGTTACCAGCCCCAGTCCTTCAACACATTGGCATCGATCGTGCGCGTGCGTTTACGACGGCGCGCGAGTGGCGACGAGTAACGCACGACCGTCGCCGGTTCGATCGGTTGTTGTACCGTTGGTTCGGACCATCCCAGTTGTGAAGGTGCTTGAGCCGGGTAATCGGGCAAGGCCGGCACATTCTGCGCAGTGTTGATCTGATCGATCGGCAGCTTGAAACGCGTGATGAGCAGCGCCTGCACGATCGGCTGGCGCAAGGCCAGTAGTGAACCGGTGACAGCGAAGGCTCCGATCACCAGCAGCCCCATCACACATTGGCTGGTCAGCACGGCGAAGGAGTTGCTCAACGCCGTGACGGAACTGGTGATCGCTGTCAAGCCCAGTAGGATCACCGCTGCGACCAGACCGATGACCGCCAGCAAGATGATGAGCGGATTCAACAGGCAGCCCATGGCGGCTTACGCCTTTCCACAGGCGGCGGCCTGCGTGAGGCCTTGCCACGGGATCAACTGTCCGCCGGCATAGCGGCGCTGCTCGCCCGTCACCTGATTGCGAAACACGATGCCGTCCGGCCACACTTGTTGTTGGGCCGAGGTTTCGACATCCCGCCAATGGAACAGGCGCTGCGTGAACGTGTCGCTGGGATCGATCACCACAAACCAGTCAAGCGTCGTGCGGCCCATGTCACTCCTTCGCGGGTGCCCGCTGCACAGAAACGATCGCGCCCTTGGCGATCAACACTTCAACGCCTTCCCTTTGTTCGACAAATAGATCGTAGCGATCGACTCCGGACAGCAGCCCGGTGAGACACTCCCCCGTGATCAGCTGTACGGCGATCGCTTCGCCTTCGAGTTCGGCATAGAAGGCCGCCGACGAGGTGCCCCAGATATCCGGGATGCGCGGCGGCTTTTTTGCGGCCCGATCGGTCATCGCTTACTTTCCCATCCGCTGCGCCAACGCCTGCAGCCGCGCCAGCTCGTCTTGATTCACTGTGAAGCGGCCCTGCGCATCTTCGCTGAACAGGCTGACTTCGTGCAGTGCCTTGCAGGCCGAACGGTAGCGCGAGATGTTGGCGGGGTTGACCAACCCCTTGCCTTCCGTAATTTCCGCCGGCGTGAACGAGGCGCGATAGCACAGGCGAAAGGCCCGGGGCACAAAAGGTGCCGTGTGTTTACCGACCGAGTTCTGCGCCTTAGCGATGCGGGCCGCCACTGCCGGCAGCGCCAGGACTTGCGCGATTTCATCGCTGGGTTCGTTGTCGGCTTGAGCACTTGGCGCAGCAACCTTTCCCGGCGAGCGGCGGTTGATGCGATCGGCGGGGCGCGGTCTCGACGATACACGCGGGGCGCGCAACGCCGCACGCTCCTGCGGCCGTCCGCTGTCGGGCACTTGTACACTCACGTCAAGACCCCACTGGTAGTAGATCATCAAGCGCTTGTTGTGCCGCTCGTATTCGTCGGGTGTCATCAGGATGTGATGCTCGCCCGGTTGCTCAACGCCCGTCATTTCATAGGCCAGGCGACCCAACCGTTGCCCCGCTTCCATGCCGCTGCCATACAGGAAACTCAATTCGATCACGCGCCGTACCGGGAACGACAGGCCTTCGTTGCCCACACTGGAAATGACGATGGTTTCATTTTCGGCAATCACTTCCAGTGGCCGCTTGGTCTTGCCGTAGACGAAGGGCACGTCCAGCAGTTTGGCCGCGCGCTCGCCGATGTCGAGCCGGTAGGTGAACAGGAACGTCTTGCCCGCGATCGGGGCCGCGCACAACTCACGCGCCAGCGCGAGTTTGGCTTGATCGTTTTTAACAATCCACACCGTCACCGTCGGGCGCTGCACGTCTTTCACCGGCCAGTCTGCGCCGGTGGGAAAACCGCACAGGGCGGGAATCAAATCTTCGTTGTGGTCTTCTCTTTTGGGTGTGGCGCTGAGTCCCATGCGCGTACGCGTCTGTAACAACGTGGCCGTGTCCATCGCAAAGTCGGCCGGCATATGGTGGGCTTCGTCATAGACGACCAGCGTGTATTCGCGCTTCAACACATGGCGCGCCCCTTGATACGTGACGATCTCAACTTCACGCGCTGCTTCGGGTTCAAGATACAACTCCAACCGCGCGCGCCATTGATCGGCCAGACTGCGGCGCGGCACGAGCACGAGTTTCGGCCCGACGAGATCGGCCATGGCTTGCAAGGCCACGAAGGATTTGCCCATCTGTGGGTACACGAATAGACTGATCGCACTGGTCTCAAGGAAGTATTCATACGAGCGGCGCTGATGCGGCCGTAGGGTGAAACCCACTTTGCTCTCGCGCCGTAGCTCAACCGGCACGGGTTGTGGTGTATAGGGCAGGAAACCATATTGGCGAATGATCTGTCGAATGATTTCCAAGCGGTTGGCCGGTCGGAAGAACAGGCGCTCGCCTTCGCGGCGGGTTACCAGGCGTGTTTCACTGAGCGCTTCAAACGCCGCCTGCGGATCACCACGATCAACGATCAGAGTGTTCCCGTCAAGCGTGGCGTGAAACGGCGTTGCTTTGTATCCCAGTTCATCGGCCAGCCAGGCGGGGAGCGGATTGATCAAGTGAATGAAGCGGTTGACACGGAAGATCAGAAAGGCGCCGTCGGTGCGCACCGGCCACCCACCGAGCGAGCCAATGAACTTCGGGACGATCAATTCGAATTCATCCGCACTGATCGGGCGCACGACGTAGGGTTTGGTGAAGAACTCTTGCAGCGCGACCTGATCGTATTGCGCGAGGAAGGCCGCGCGCTGCGTTTGCTGCGTGACTTCCGCCAAGTGGCAGCGCAAGTCGTCCAGATCCGACAGGGTCTGGGTGGAGGAGGTTTCGAACTGCGCCAAGGCGCTTTTGAGATCAGTCATATCTATTCGTCAGTCGGCCGCAACCATTAACTGTGGCCCGTTCCAAATTGCGCGGGCGAGTCTCGAACTCGCTTTCACGGTGACACACGGTCTACTGCTCCCGTGCCCGTCGACGTCGCCAGTGCGTCGTCCCGCGCAGCCACACGCGCTTGCGTGAGCCAACTTTCTCCGCCAGGTCCGCCTCATCATTCACCGGGCTAGCTGGGCGAGTCAAACCATGCCCAACACCCTATGCCCCAACCACCACAGCGCCAGGCTGCTGCAGATGGTCGCGACGAGCAGCCCCACCACCACTAGGGTGACAACTCGTTCCATACAGCGGCTTCAAGGGTCAACAACCGATCCCGAATCTGAGTTTGCCAGTGGGCCGGTCGATGCTGATCAAGCCAGGTCGACATCTCATCCACGCTGGCGTTTTGCGCAGCCAACCGATCTTGCACGTTAAGCCCGTCGGCTGGCCCCACTTGCGTTCGCAGGCAGGCGCTGATGTCTTTCACAACGGCTTCCCATTCCTCACGCGTAAGTGTGATCGGCAGTAACGCAGGATGTTGACCAGCCAGGAATTTTTCGGCTGCGACGCAGGGAGCCAATGCTACGGTGCGGGTCACCCGATCAATCACCAACCAGTGTGTGGCCTCACTTTCACTCGAGCCCAGGTCGTAGCACTGACCGGCTAAGGCCAGCATGACGACGGGATGATCGACAAAGGCTTGATAGCCCCACCAACAGCCGTCATGAGCGGTGCGGCCATCACTGACGATCGCTTCGTCGCCAGCCGCCAGAAAATTGAGAAGTAGCGGGCGTCGCCGCGATAGCCGACGGCGGCTTCGAGTTGCGGGGAAACAGGCAAATTGAGACGGAAGCCGGGCAGGGTGGTAATGAGCGGGTCTGCATCGAGCGCGATTGCGCCCACACCCGGTTGATTCTCGGAAGATTGTGTGCTACGATGATCCTGCATGGCAGCCTTGTTCTGCTGTGTCATTCCCGTGCGGAGGGTCACCGCGACGGGGTTTGTTTTTCTCGAGTAATCACCAAGCACTTTCCCATCAGGAGCGTTTGGATGAGAGGTCAACCCGTTACTGCGTTACGGTGCAACTATAGCACAACTTTCTTATTGTTGTCAATACTCCATCAGACACACACCGCAGGCCAATCAAACTGAGATTGAACAAGCGAGTCGTTGAACACAAACGCATTGGGATTAGTGCCTGGTAATGTTGCTGTTGGTGCAAGGGCAGAGCGAGCAACTAGCGACCTATTCGTAATAGCGATATTGAGGGACATGCAAATTGACATGCGCGCCCAGCCCAGGGACCGCGTTGTGTTTGAAGATGGAGGATTTTGTGCAACAGAATTCAGACTTGACTTGCGTTTTGTACCTGCCATATAATCAATCTATCGCGGGGAGAACAGGATCTTAAAAGCATGACTCTACCATCGTGTAGCGAGATGCTGATTTGGGATCACCTTCTCAGTTCAGGTGGCTCTCTTGCAACACCCACCACGGCATTTCTCCAGGCAGTTCCTACTCGCCAACTCAGACCGCGTAGTAACCATCCAATTAATGTACCGCGAGCAAGCTCAGTCGTAACACCAGACGTTGCAACGTGCTGCCGCTCCCATCGCACGTAACCTCATTTCAACTTGGTCACGGTCAACAGCGATTGTTACCGCTAAGTGGCCTGCCCAAGTTGATCTTCATCAACTACACAGCCTTCAAACATCAACATCAAATCAACGAGAGGAATATCATGAAAACTCTGTTGACCTACGCTCGGTATGTTCAGTTGATCGTGCCTGATGCTCAGCGCCGCTTCATGTCGGCTATTTGTTTGTCAGGACTATTGCTGTTGGGAACGCTCCTGATCCTTCCTCTTGGGAAAACTGTCGGTTCAAGTTTAATCGAATCGTCATTGGGAGAACTTGGGGCGGGCACTGGATTGAAGGGTGAATACTTTGATAACATCAACCTGACCAATAGCAAGTTAGTGCGGACAGATGCTACCGTCAATTTCGATTGGGGTACCGGGGCGCCGGATCCTACATTGAATCCAAATACCTTTTCGGTTCGGTGGACAGGGCTGGTTTTGCCGACGTATTCCGAAGAGTATGTTTTTACCGTTGAGGCGGACGATGGGGTGCGTCTCTGGATCAACGACCAGCTGATCATCGATCATTGGACGGATCAACCCATCGCTCAAACGTGGCAAGGGAACATCAATCTGGTCGCGGGACGGTTATATGACTTGAAGTTGGAGTATTACCAGAATGTGGGGCACGCCTCGATCAAGCTAAGTTGGTTAAGCGCCAGTCAGCCAGAGCAGATCATTCCTGCCACACGGCTTTACCCGGCGCAGCCCAATACGTCACCGCCCGAAGCACTGTATGTCACCTGCGAAGAAAACTTCCAAAGCATTAATAGCTGGATCACTTATGAACTGACACCTTCAATTCCGGAGAGTGGCGTGCTCCAGTTGACCTTGCCCGGAGTCTACACGCATACCTGGGGAAAATTGGAACGGACTCCTCAAGCGTATATCCCGATCGATCTATACCAGTTTCCCATCTTCCGAATCAAGGTTCCAGAAGTGTCAAGTGGCGCCAAGTGGAAAGTCTTCCTTTATAAAACGTCGCCGACCTGGCAAGCATATGAACTCCAGTCCATCACCAGCGAAACTGGGACCTTCGACTACGACATACCAATGATTACGGGGTGGAATGGCCAGCAACGCTTGCAGGTCATTGTGGTGGTGGAAGGCGCCAGCGGCGATTGGGTCAAATTTGATTTTTTGCAATGGGGTCGCTACACCCCGCCACCGCCAGTGGAACCCATCGGTTATGAGTTGTTTGCCCGCATTGGTTTGACCGCAACGGCAGTTTCATCCCGTACCTATGTATTCATCGGTGACGGGCTGAAAGTATACGCCGATAATCGCAGCGGGCCATATCCGTGGATCACCTATACCTGGGATTTCGGCGATGGAACCTTCGGGACCGGGTCGACGGTAACGCACACATATACCCGAACCGATACTTTTCAAGTGATGCTCACGGCTGCAGATGATCAAAGCCATATCAAGTACGCCACCAAGAATGTCGGCGCGACCAAATTCATGTATGCCGACTACTTTGTGGGTTATCACAGCCGCGAGTATTCCGGCCGTTCCGATCTGTGGTGGTGGTATAGCACCGAAAAATCGCCGTGGGCGGCGCGTCCGGGTGATCTCTATGCGCCCAGCAGCACGGTGACCAAGACCACGATCGCCTACTATAACCCGCTGATCGGCTACTACGACCAATGGGATCCGGCGACGATTGAATACTCGATTTTGCTGGCAAAACTGGCCGGCTTGGATGGTTTTGCCTTTGAGTTTCAAGATCCTGACTGTCCGGCCGTGAGCTTGATGGACAAGTTCCTGCCGTATGCGCAGCAATATGATTTCAAGATGACCGCCCAATGGATTCCGGCGAGCATGTATGACTGGAATAAGGATCAGATCATCTCCCGCACCCAACTGGTGGATATGGGAAAGGAAGTTATTCAGAACATCACCCAGAAATATATCCTACCCAGCGGCGCGACTTACCGGATCAATGGTGTGGATCGACCGGTCTGGTTTGTCTTTAACTGGGATCGAAATCAAAGTTCCCCAGATGATGAATTGCCTTACACTCATACTTATGATTATGGCTTTACCAAGAACGAAATGAGTATTCTGAGGAACTACGCTATCAGTCAGACTCAAGGCGGAAACCCTTTGTTCCTCGCCGCAGCCTGGAGCTATTGGCCACAAAAATGGAATGCACTAACAGATACGATAGAGCCATTCCCAGTAGCTGGCACATTTGACGGTATGTATGGGTGGATGAATCCTGATTTGTAACTATTCAGCCTTAACGAATTT
>PMCF01000007.1 GCA_003154115.1 Anaerolineae bacterium | reverse complement strand
GTTTTACCGGCGTCGATATGGGCAATAATGCCGATATTACGCATGAGTTCGAGCGGGTATTCCCGTGTCATGATTATAATTCACACCTAGGTTTGCAAGGTGACGGGTTTCGACTCTTAGAGAATCCCGACGCGCCGTCACACACAACCGTGAAGATTGTGCACTCCCGTTGGGGAGGCGAAAAAGCCGCACTAGCCGATTAACTACTACCAGCGGAAGTGAGCAAACGCCCGATTGGCTTCCGCCATCTTATGAGTTTCTTCGCGCTTCTTGATCGCCGCGCCATTACCGGCCGCTGCGTCCATCAATTCACCGGCCAACTTCTCCACCATCGATTTGCCGCCGCGGGTGCGTGCTGCGCCCAACAACCAGCGCATCGCCAGCGTGTTGCGGCGATCGGCCGGCACTTCCACCGGCACCTGATAAGTCGCACCACCCACGCGGCGCGGCTTCACTTCGATTTGCGGCGTCGCATTGCGCATCGCCTGCTCGAAGACTTCCAGCCCCGGGCGCTTGGTGCGCTCTTCAATCAGCGCCAGCGTGCCGTACATGATGCCTTGCGCGGTGCTCTTCTTGCCGCTATACATCATGCGGTTGATAAACATCTGCACCATCAGGCTGTTATAGCGGACATCGGGTGAAATTTCGCGTTTAACCGCGCTACTGCGACGTGACATGCTCTGCTCCTAAACCTTACACTGAGGTCTTCTGCTTGGGCCGCTTCGCGCCGTACTTCGATCGACCTTGCGAGCGCTTCTCNNTCCTTCACACGGCCGCCGCGCACCAGTACCACCGAGTGCTCCTGCAAGTTGTGGCCTTCACCCGGAATGTAAGCGGTGACTTCGATGCCGTTCGACAGGCGCACGCGGGCGACCTTGCGCAACGCCGANNGCCGAGTTCGGCTTCTTGGGCGTCTGCGTGCGGACGATGGTGCATACCCCGCGCTTCTGCGGCGCGCCCTTGGTGCGTCGCTCGCGGCGCTGATCGAACGAGTTCCAAGTGTACTGCAACGCCGGAGCCTTGCTCTTGCCCGACTTCGCCTTGCGGCCTTTGCGAATCAGTTGATTAATAGTTGGCACTGCTAATTCCTCCGTGAAGAAAGGCCATCTCGTAATAAATCTGAACGATGGCCCTTCCCCAGAAACACAGTCGTTCTCAGTTGTAGATGGTGTCGGGGTTTTATGGCCGACGCCCACCATGCTGCGGCGCGTGATATTACCATGTTGTACGAATCGTGTCAAGGCTTTCACAAAGGCATTTTCTCGAACCGAGATGCCCGAAGATCGAACTGGCCGTGCCCGTGCTGGTCAACACGGTGCCGTAGGGTTCGTAGGACTTGGCGAGGGTCACGTTGCCGTTGGCATCGACGACCTGGCGGACTGAGCCGAGAGCGTCTGGCAGCAAATACTCGGCACTACCCGAAGTATACTGCGCCAGCGGTCGCGTGCCCAGACCATATAAGTACGGCGTGGTCGTTGTACCCGTCTTGGCTTGCACAACCACCGGCAGCGGCGCGACGAGATACTATTGCATGTGGGTATGATTGCAAGCGATTACTGCCATACTTCTGGTCGCGATCGAATATCGTCCATAATTATGACTGCTATGTCTTTCAACGGCGCTTCGGACGGTAATATTCTTGTCTTCGCAAGATCATATTCCCACCTACCCTTCTTATCCAAACGTGACATGTCTATTCGGGTTTCTTTATCACTCCAGCCAATAACATATGAAGCCCCCGTTTGAGACAGCTCTTTCCAGGTGCGCGCACTGGTTGCTTTTAACACCGGATCTGCACGATGTCGTATCTCTTCTCGTGTAAGTGCTGGCAAGCGCGGATGTCCCGCCGCTAACACTTTTTCCATCGCCACTATCAATTCTTCTGCCGTAAGATTAGCCATATAGACTGGCTCAACATCCATACTTCCGCCTGTTTCATATCTTGCTTGAACAGGCAAATAGGCTTTTCCGCGCCATATGTCGATGACAACAACTCTAAGTTCCATAATATTCTCCTGTTTGCATCATGGTATTGTGGTGATGTTCAAATTGACTCCCACGGTGGTGGCCCACTGTTGCACTTGTTGTAAGATTGCCAATTGGGCTTGGCTTGCGTTGGGCGGGACTGCCAATAACAATTCTCGCCCTGTAATCTCAGCTGCGTGAATTGTAAAGCCTCCCCAACTGGCACCTTGCCAATTTGCAAGTTTGGTTACATACCCTTGCACAGTGTTTGCTAGTGTGTTCAAATTTTGATATGTGCTCGCAGCCAGATCGACACTCTTAATGCTAGTCGCTACCCCATTTACAAAACGATCGATAACCGGGAAGTTTTGAACGAGTTGAGGACTTCGTCCTAGCATGTTTTCGATTTGTACGCCACGCTCAAATGGGTTTAACTGCCAGACGTCTGGTCTGGAACGTAGCCCATCTATAGCATCCTTCAGCGCGCCCGCGCGATCCTTGAGGAACTCCCAGATTTTACCGGCGCATTCCCCAACCTGCTGCTCCGTCTCGGGATGATTCATGAGGTATTGAGATCCCCATGCCTCGACGCCGCCCAGCGTGCCTATGCTCGCGCCCACAATAAATATCGCATGAGAGGTTGTCCACATTCCAACGTAAAAGCCAGGCCCCGCTCTCTGCTCACGAGTGGATCGAGGATCGCCAAGTATCAGCAAGGCCTGGTCCAGATTCGCGCATTGGGCGGGTTCATATTGTCGCAACCACTCAAGTGGTGGATAGCATCGCCCAGATGGATCCACTCGAATGATAGGATTCCCACCAGCATAGTTCCACCCATTCATCGATCCCGGTCTGAGTTGATCCCCACTCCACGGATCGCGCGCGAGGAAGATGCCCAACCTCGGATTCATGTAGCGCGCCCGCAGGTAAATCAATCCCGTGGTGTCCGCTTGCTCGCCCGCATACCCGAAGCTCGAGCTGGCCGTGCCGGTGCTCGTCAACACGGTGCCGTAGGGTTCGTAGGACTTCGCTAAGGTCACGTTACCGTTCGCATCGACGATCTGGCGGACTGAGCCAAGCGCGTCCGGCAGGAGATATTCCCACACTCCGCCGTTTCGCGCAGCGGCCAGCGGCCAGCGGGCGCGAGACGATGAGCATTCCTCTCAACGGACTCTAGAGCGGACAAACGAACCGAAACGGACACTCTCGGCGTGCGATCGTCATCCGTTTTTGTTCCGCGAAGCGTGTCCGATTCAAAGTCCGCTGAAGACCTGAGCTTGGATTCGTTCCATTCTTAATTCGCTGTCGTGCGCCCAGAGAACTACACCGGATTCAGGATTAAGCGGATGAAGCGCGCCGCCATCGGTTGTTTTCTCAATCCGCTGTTGTGCACCCGGAAGGCTACATCGAATTGAGACAGCAGCGAATGGCGCACTTGAATTCGTTCCATTCTTAATTCGCTGTCGTGCACCCCGAAGGCTACACCGAATTGAGAAAGCAGCGAACGGTGCGCTTGCCTTCGTCCCATTCTCCATTCGCTGTCGCCCTTAACGCACAGCGACCCGAGCGCCGCACGGCGACGGTGAACGGGGCGGGTCACAGTGACCCGCCCCGTTTTGTTCTGCCCCGTTGCACTGTCCCCCAAGCGATAAACTCAGTTCTGCCTTCAGCAGAGCGTTGACTGTGCAGGTAGGCCAATAACTTGGCTCACCTTAACTTACTGTTTGTTATCTTCGTGCTCCCACCACCTTTTTCCTTTTTGAAGGGATGTCCACAAATCCTCACGGCAGATTATTATGGGCATAACAATAGTGACAACGACAGCCAGATAAACGATGGACATCTCGGGCAAGGTCAACCGTAAGAAAAATAAACCACCAATAGCTCCCAGAACCGGCCAAACTCCCGTTTCACGAATCCAGCCTCTCTTTGCCAGCAAGCGACTAATAATAATCGCCGGAATTGAGCATAAAACTCCCACCCCGAGAGTAACGAGGATATAGTAAAGATAGTTTGCCATATGACTTTCCTTATGCGTCTCATGGACCATAGGTAATGCCCGAAGTAAAGTCCCACATCACTGATCCCGCAGAACAGATACAGCCAAACGGGAAAGGCGCAAAACTACCAGCATTTAAGGCGGTACCAAAGACATCACCTTTCGATGATGCTGTCAAAGCTCCTTTTGTGCTGATTAGCTTACTACTCACGCCAGCTCCTCTCTGAATGGTGGTAGCGTATTTCGACGCTTTATAACTCGCTGCTACTTCGTTGGCTCCCACAACACAACCTACAGTTCCCACTGTATCCACTACAACATTGGCTACAGAGACTTTCTCCGGCACATATCTGAAGTCCTTATGTCTTTCATAAATACCAGTAGCAAA
>PMCF01000152.1 GCA_003154115.1 Anaerolineae bacterium | reverse complement strand
GGCAGTTGAGCCTCCACCGCTTGCACCAGCGCCCAAAACGCCGGTTCCGACAGGCCCGTGAAGGCCTGGACCAGTTCAGGATTTTCGCGCAACATCTGCTCGGTGATAATGGCCCCCATGCGACACCCCCAGACGGATTGGGTGCCAAGTGTAACTTCAGTAGGCCTTATTGTGAATAGACTCTATTCAGTACCCCCCATAATTCGCCTAGTCCCTGCATACAAATACAGTAGAGACTTGCCCTTGACGCAGCCTCTCACCGAAGCAACCTTCGCCCTCCGCCGCAAGACCTCGGAGATTTCTTCCGACGAACAGGCTTACGAGATCATCTATCGCGTCGATGAACAGGCCGGGCTATCAAGAATGTGAAAACCTCCAACCCATTTCTCATCCCCTCAAACGCGGCCACTCGTCACTCTGCTCGGCCTCATCCGGCCAGTTACTCGAAGATGCCGCTCCAACTCTCGATGGCGATGGTATAGACGCTGGTACGTTTGAGTTCTTGATCCGTGATCGGACGATACTCTTTGCCCGCCGTCATCGTCGGATAGTATTTACCGATTAGGCCATACAACGCCCGACGTTTTTCTTCATCCTCTTCAATCACGCGAATCTTGCCGAAGACGCTGGCGCTCTGATACTGCACGGTGAACTCCAGCGCCACGTTCGACGGCAGGAACTCGCCGTGTTCGCTGGCTTCAAAACACACCTAATCGTGCCGCTCGCTATTAGCGCGAATGCGTCCGATGATATTGGAATGAAAGATGTTGTCATTTCTTCCGTCCGCCGCCCGACCCGGCCCTTCTTTCCGAATCATCGCCAACCAATCCCCTGTCGCTATTGCATTTATTCCGCATATTCACTAGAATGCCGAACATTCATTGACTCGCGGAGGCAAAGCATGATACAAGAGACCCATCTGCATCCGTTGGATGTGGCGATTCTGCGCGAGCTGCAAAGCGATGGCCGCATCAGCAATGTGGAGCTGGCCCGCCGCGTGCACCTCTCGCCGCCGGCCACCCATGCGCGCGTGAAGCGGCTCGAAAAAGAGGGACTCATCCGCCAATACGGCGCTACGCTCGATCGGGAAAAAGCGGGCTTCGATCTGCTGTGCTTCATTCAGATCACCATTCAGCTGCATCAGCCGCAGCAGGTGGAGAGGTTCCGCACGCTGGTGCGCCAACTGCCGGAAGTGCTGGAGTGTCATCACATCACCGGCGAGTATGACTACCTGCTCAAGGTGGCGCTGCGCAACCGCAAAGACCTGGAGCGTTTCGTCGTCAAACAGTTGACGCCCATTCCGGGGGTGGCGCGCATCCACACCAGTCTGGTGCTCAGCGAAATCAAGGCGGTCTCCGCGCTGCCGTTGAAGTAGGCTCAGAGGTCATTATGCGTGGCGCTCCGTTCCCCGTCCTCGGGGAACGCCCTCGAGGACGAGGGCTATGAGCATTTACGTTGACATCGAAAAGAAAAGGGAGGGAACATGCAGACGTATCGATTAGCCATCATCGGCTTCGGCAATGTGGGACAAGGCTTCACACAGATTCTACGCGATGAGGGCGCAGAGTTGGCGCAGCAATATGGCGCGCGCTTTCAGATCGTGGCCGTGTCCGATTTATTGAAGGGCAGCGTGCACGATCCGAAGGGGATCGATCCGGCGGCGCTGCTCGATTCGATTGCGGCTACCGGCACACTTCGTGTCGATCGGTTAGCTGCCCCCGATCGCCGCGAAGCATGGACTGCCCTCGAGACGATCGAACGCAGTCAGGCCGACATCGTGATCGAACTGAGTTATACCGATCTCAAAACGGGCGAACCGGCCATCACCCATCTGCGCCGTGCGCTGGAGTTGGGCAAGCACGTCGTTACGACCAACAAAGGCCCGATCGCACTGAAGTATCCTGAACTCAAGGCGTTGGCCGAAAAACACAACGTCGAGATCGGCGCGGAGGGCACGGTGATGAGCGGCACGCCGTCATTGAGGATGGCGCAGGAATTACTCAGTGCCGCACGCATCCGCAAGGTTCAGGGCATCGTCAACGGCACGACGAATTACATCCTGACACAGATGGAAGCGGGTGCGACGTATGCCGACGCGCTGAAAGACGCGCAGGCCAAAGGCTACGCCGAGGCCGATCCGACCGGCGATGTGGAGGGCTTTGATGCAGCCGGCAAGGTCGTCATTATGGCGAATCTGTTGATGGGGCAATCCCTCACGCTGGCCGATGTCGATCGGCAAGGCATTACGCAGTTGACGCCCGCTGACATTGCCGAAGCGAAAGCGGTCGGTGAACGCTGGAAGCTGATCGGGCGCGTAGAAACGATCGGGGATAAGATCAGCGCCAGTGTGAAGCCCACGCGTCTGCCCATCGCGCATCCCCTCGCTTCAGTCGGCGGCGCGACCAATGCGATCACGTTCAGTACGGATCTACTGGGCGACGTGACGCTCGTCGGGCCGGGCGCAGGCCGCATCGAAACAGGTTACGCGATCGTCGGTGATCTACTCGCAATCCATCGAAAACTTGACAAGTGAAGAGTGAAGAGTGACTTCACTTGTCACTCTTCACTCTTCAGACACCCACTACCCCACACAAGGAGAACCTGAATGACCACCACCCCCCAAACAATGGGCCAGCAATTTGGCCGCCGATCCTGGGCCGAGCCCTGGAAGATCAAAATGGTTGAGCCGTTGACCATGACCGATCGCGCCGGACGCGAGCGTGCCGCGCAAGAAGCGGGCTACAACACGTTCCTGTTGAAATCGGATGACGTCTACATCGATCTGCTGACCGACAGCGGCACCAACGCGATGAGCGATCGCCAGTGGGCGGGCATGATGCTGGGCGATGAAGCCTACGCCGGCAGCCGCAACTTCTACCATCTGGAAGAAGCGATTCAAACGGTGTACGGTTACAAGCACATCGTGCCCACGCATCAAGGCCGCGGCGCAGAACACTTGATCAGCCAGGCCGCGATCAAGAAAGGCCAGTACGTGCCGGGCAACATGTATTTCACGACGACGCGCCTGCATCAGGAAATGGCGGGTGGCATCTTCGTCGACGTGATCATCGACGAGGCGCACGATGCGCAGAATTTGCATCCCTTCAAGGGCAACGTCGATCTCGACAAGGTGGCGGCCCTGATCGAGCGCGAGGGTGCGGCCAATATCGCCTACATCAGCTTAGCCGGAACGGTGAACATGGCGGGCGGCCAGCCGATGAGCATGGCGAACGTCAAGGCCCTGCGCGCCCTGTGCGATCAGCATGGCATCAAGATTTATCTCGACGCGACGCGCATGATGGAGAATGCGTTCTTCATTCAAGAGCGCGAGGCCGGTTATGCGGATAAAACGATCGCGCAGATTCTCAAGGAGTTTTGCAGTTACACCGACGGCGCGTGGATGAGCGCCAAGAAAGATAACCTGGTCAACATCGGCGGCTGGCTGGCCGTGAACGACCAGGACTTGTTCGAAGAGCTGCGCAACATGGTGGTGATCTTCGAGGGGCTGCACACCTACGGTGGCCTGGCCGGGCGTGACATGGAGGCGATCGCGATTGGCATCTTTGAAGGGGTGCAAGACGCTCACATTCGATCGCGCATCGGGCAAGTGCGCTATTTGGGCGAGCTGCTCACCGATTGGGGCATTCCCATCGTGCAGCCGGTGGGCGGCCACGCCATCTTCCTCGACGCCCGGCGTTTCTATCCGCATTTGCCGCAGAGCGTGTTTCCGGCGCAGACCCTGGCAGCCGAGTTATACCTCGACAGCGGCATCCGCTCGATGGAGCGCGGCGTGGTCAGCGCGGGACGCGATCCGCATACCGGCGAGCACTACTATCCCAAACTGGAACTGACGCGCCTCACCATTCCGCGCCGCGTGTACACACAGGCGCACATGGACGTGGTGGCCGAAGCGGTGAAGACGGTGTTTGATCAGCGCGACGCGACGCGCGGGTTGAAGATGGTCTACGAGCCGAAGTATTTAAGGTTCTTCCAGGCGCGCTTCGAACGACTGTAAGCACTTGCCATCGATTGAAATCACGGCAAAAAATGAGGAAGCCCGCATCGCGGGCTTCCTGCGTTAATAGGTGTCGGTTTTCAGCCGATACTGTTCATAACCAATTCACTGGCAGGTTACTTGATGGTAACCTTTACCGTCTTGCTGCCTTTGAGGCCGTGACTATTGGTCGCTTCAAGTTTGATGACGTGCTCGCCGGCGGTCAACGTGTCGATGTATAACGTCGTCCCGTCGCCGAGTTTGGTGTCGCCGTCATACCACGCCAGCTGCGAGTCCTGATACAGCTCCTCGTCTTGCGCATCGTAGCCATAACCGTCGAATGCGATTTCATCACCGGCTGCAAAGGTCGCGCCATCAATCGGTTCGTCGATGAACACCTCGGGCGCTTTGTAGTCCACTTTGAATTCGCTGCTAACGGCTTCGCCAGTGTTGATGCCATCGCTGGCCGTAATGCGGATGAGGGCTTTCTCGCCGCCGGGCAATTGACTGAAGTCATCTTTCAACTGCGGCTCTGTCAGGCCGGACGCTAATACCATATAGTCTGCTTCTTTGCCGGTCTGGCTATATTCGACATCGAAGACTAACTTATCATTGTCCTTGTCAGTAGCCTGCCAGGTGATGGTGGCCTCGCCCTTGAGATCAGACGGCACCGTCACGGCCGATACTTCCGGCGCATTGGCGCTGACCAGCACTTCCTTCAGCACGCTGTCACCCTTCTTGAGCGCAAACTTAACGGTGCCTTCCGGAAACGCCACCGCGACGCCTTCAAACGGCGCCGGATCGATCTTTTCCGGTGGATTGGTCAACGTATTGAACGATACCGCGAAGCCCTGGGAGGCCAGCTCTTTACCCGAGGCATCCAGCGCAGCGATGCTATACGCGCCTTTCTCGGCCGGAATCGCTTCCTCGCTCGTGAAGGCATACCAGGTTTCCAGATCGACTGTGCCATCTTTGTGGATCCAGCCCGAAGCATCGATCGCGCGAGCGCCGGCGCCGATCGGTGCCGCTGCCGGCTTCGTCGGCTCAGCGGCCTTCGTCGGTTCGATCGGTTTTGTTGGCTCGACGGCTTTCGTCGGTTCAGCTGCGGTAGTCGGCGCAGCGGCTTTGGTGGGTTGTGGCGCGGCTGGCGCCTTAGTCGGCGTGGGCTGCCCACCACACGCGGCGATCACGATCGCGACCAGCGCTAAACACATTAAGGGACGTAACATTCGATGGGTCATTTTTCTCATGCTCCTTGTGCGATGATTACTTATAGGTCCGAGTGCTTTAACCGTTTACTTTTTTGTGTAGAGCGCTAAGATGAAGCCGACGTCCGGGGTGAAATAGGGAGTAAACATTTGAGTTTGATTCCCGAGTTCCCAGCCGGTCGCTTGAGTTGGTGGATTAGCGGCGACCTGTTGCTTTGCCGGCGTCCAGCCCGTCTTGGCCAATTCAGTGTTGTAGAACGCTAGAAACGCGTCCCAGGTTGCGCCGGCTGGCATGTCGTACGCTTTGGCTTCAACTTTGTACGGGGTCGAATCTGTCAGCGCGAGCAAAGTATCTCGCGAGGAGGTGAGCTTCGGATCGGTAGACTCTGTTGCGCCGCCAAAAATCGGTATTTGATCGAGCGTGACTGTGCCTGCGGCCGATGGTGCGGCGGCTGCGGGCGTAGCGGCTGAAGCATCCGTCGTCGGCGCGGCTGGCGCTGTCGTCGATGCGGCGTCTGTGGGTGCGAGCGCTTTGAACAGCCAGCTCCAGATTTCGGGCGTGGTCCAGTTGTCGGCCATTGCGGCATTCGACCCCATGAAGCTGATCATGTCGCCCAGCAGGCCGCGTCCGCCGACTTCAAACGGGCGAAACACATCGGCTTTAACCAATGAACCGTCGCCGGGCCTGCCGCTGGTGCTGAAATCGATCATGGTTGAAGATGCGCATTTGAATTGCGCGTTCTCACGATTGTCCCAATCCTGTCCGACGTAATCGGCCGGCGTCGGGTTGCTGGAGCAGCGGAACGCGCCGCCCTTATATTCGTCGCCGATCCCGTAGACGTGCGCGACTTCGTGGGCCACCGTCGCCGGCATGTCCTGATCCGAATTGACGACGATGTTGCTGGGCGCACCGTAGGTATAGCCTTGTAAGGCTCCACCCGTCGCCAGCGGAATTTGTGAGGCGATGAAACCGACGATCAAGGTATAGCACGTCGGGCCTTTGGGATCGACGCTGCATTCCTTGGGCTGCAAGCCGTTGAGTGCTTCCCACAACCCGCGCCGACCCTCATCCGTCGTCACATCGAGGCGCGTCATGTCCAGCTCCTGGCCGAGTTCCCATTTGAAGTTGGCGAAAGATACGGGATAAACCTGGCGCATGAAATCACCGCCAGTCTTCCAGCGATCATCCGGCGCCTTGGTCTCAGTACCGAAGTTGGTTTTGACGGGCACGGCCAGAATTCGCAGCGGGATGCGCTCAACAAATTGCACGTTCTCGCGTGTCGATGACACACCGCTAATCGTGGCTTTGAAGGTGTACGTTCCTTTTTGCCAGTCGCCGCATGCCTCACGGCTGGGGCACAGGAAGGTCAAAGCCTTCGACGGCTCAGCTGACGGCGACGGTTCCAGCGTGGCGACGGTCGTGCCATCGCGGACCACTTCAACCGTTTGAGTCTTGCCGTTGGCATCGACCGCAGTGGCTTCTTTCAACAGCACCCGGATGGCTGTGTCTTTGCCAGCCACATAGAATTGCTCATCATTGAGCTGCTTGCCGAGTACCTGATTGACTTCGATCTCGGTGATCTCAACCGTGGCCTGGGCATACGTTTTCAGTGGAATGGCGGCCAGGACCATCGCGACCAGGGCGATGACCAGGCTGACGCGCCAAATCTTGTGTGTGGCAAACATATTTCTCTCCTTGAGAAGTATCAGTTGTCGAAGGATCTACTCTCTAATTTGCTTCAATACCGCTGCGTTGATCGGGTTGTTTTAGTTGACGTCAGGTCTCCTCCTGGAATGGCAGGCCACTATCAGCCGCGCTTGCGCCGGTTACTTCGTTGCACGACGCAGCCAGGTGAAGACGATCAGCGCCAATGACAGGGCGACGATGCCTTCGGCCCAGAAGAAGGACAGGAAGTCGCTGAGTGTGCCGAGAGGCGGCACGGCCGGCATAACATTGCGCAGAGGCGGCAGCGCGAACAAGAGGGCGGCCAGCCACGAGAACATCGCCAGTTCAACCTTGCGCCCGCGGACCGTGACGGACAGCATCACGAACAAGGCCCCCAGGGCCAGCAGCCATTTGAGGATCATGATAAAAATGGCGAAGGCGACGATCGTGGCCGAGCGCGAAACCTGCATATCGATTTCGGCGTAGCCGACTTCCTTTTACTTCCTCATCACCAAAAAGACCCACATGCCGACACCTTCCATATAGGTTATATTAAAGCCTTGCGACCCGCGAGTATAACTCAGGCTCGGTGCGGCCGACGTGACCACTGTCCAGCCGCCTTTCTCCAGCGCGTCTTTGTAGAAAGCGGCCACTGCGTCAAACGTGGTGCCGGCTGGCAGATCGTACGCTTTGCCCTCAACATTAGCAGCGTTAGGCTGTTTTTTCAGCTCGTCGATCGTCTCCGGCAGTCCGGAAGTCAGTGCAGTGTTGGTAGACTCCGTCGCGCCCGTGAACAGCGGCAGCGAGCTGAAGGTGACGGGTGCCGGCGCGCCACCACCACAGGCGGTCAACAGACTGCCGATCAACAGCGCCGATACTACGGTGATACTCAATCGCTTGAACATGTTCTTTCTCCTGAAAGATGATTTGGTAGTTACAACGACGGCTCGATAGGTTAGTAACGACATTAGACTTGCCTGATGGGCTCCGCCTCTAACTGCCCTTCCGGGGTGTCTGTGGAAAAATTCAACCGATCAGTGCCTGCGGCACTGTTCTATCTCGCCCCACTATAGCCATAATCGGAGGGCGCGTCACTTACCTTTGGCATAAAAACGGGCATAGTATAAAGTATAGGGATTCGACCCTGGCAACTGACTGGCCCCGGCAGATCACCAGGTTGCTGACGACGCGGCGGCATGGTAAAGCAATGTTGCTGCATCTTATCATGGGTTGGTGGGAAATGAGCTTTCGGTATGCTTGCAATACTCTTACAGTATCATTACATGGCGGCGCCGCTGACGGGCGCATGTGACAGGCAGACAAATCGCGGGGCTGTCGCCGCCCATTCTTGAAAAATCCATACGCCGCCTGACGCCAGTCACAACCTCATCGCAAACACCATTAAGCCGATGACATGACCCACGCTCGGCTGATACAAGTCGGTGGGTATGCTCTGCAACAACTGAAAGCCCAGTTTTTCATACCACGGCACGGCGATTTTGTTTTCGCTGCTTGTTTCCAGATGCACGCCGGGGACGTGTTCGCTGCGGAGTTGATCGAGGTAGGCGTTCATCAACGCGGTGCCGATGCCGCTGCCGCGCCAATCGGCGCGCGTGTTGATGTGCAGGTGCGCGGGGTAGGGATTGATCCAGGCGCAGATGTGCAAGCCGCGCTCCTTCAAGCGCTGCAACATCCCCGCCGGATCGGGGAAGGCGCGGCGATCCCATTCCAGATCGATCCAGTTGAACTCGCGCATCCAGAAACAATCGAAGTGAAAGANNTCTTTCATCCAGAAACAATCGAAGTGAAAGACGTGCAGCGGCAACTTCCGATCGGCCATGCCTTGAATCGCGCCGGTTACGGTTTGTTCATCATACTTCGTGGTGAAGGACGTGCTTAGCCATAAGCCGAATGATCAGGGCGGGGGCAGGGCGGGTCGTCCTGTCAAAGCCGTGTACTTTTCCAACACCTCTTTGGGTGTCGGACCGTAAATCACAAAATATTCCAACGTTTGACCGGCCACGCTGAACTGCACGCGCTCCACTTTTTCTGAAGCGACTTCAAACGACACCTGTTCGGGATGATTGACAAAGACGCCATAGCCGTGATTGGTCAGATAGAACGGAATGTTCTTGTAAGTCTGCTCGCTGGCCGTGCCGCCGTCTTGATTCCAGATGTCTACGACCTGACCGTTTTTGACGAACGCTGTGAAGCGTTCGCCCAGACCATAGACGCACTCGCCCACGCTCAAAGACAACTGCTCGTGCAAGTAAGTCGCGCCATCGAATTCGATCAGACCCATGCCGCGCAGGCCGCTGGTGGTGATAACCTGATCATCGGCGACAAATTCAACCCGCCAGTGATCGTCGCGCGGCACGCGCACCGCCAGGCAGCCACTCGTTAAAAAGGCGGCTTGTGGATCCGTCTTGATCACAACCTCGGGGCGCTGCTCGCCCAGTTCGAAGTGCGGTGGCTTGAGTTGCTCGCCCGCAAAGTGCGTGAGCTTGACGCGAATCACATCGGGCAGCGGCGATGAGAACTCAACGGTTAATACGGCTTGATTCAATACATCGCCGCGCCGGGTGATGCGTTTTGTGGGGGCGTACACGGTGAGTGTGTCGGCAGTTGTTTCGACCTCATAGGCGTGTTGTGGATATAATGCCTTCACGCCATTGCGCAGCAACCAGTAGCCATGGGTGAATTTCATGAAAGTCTCTTTGGCGTACGCACCTACTTGATCAACACCACCACCGATCGGGCGGCCATGCGATAGTGTGCCGTTTCGATCAGCTCGACATTCGCCGGATCGAGAATGTCCTGCGGACCGGGCAGGCTCGTATCGATCACGCGCTTCCAGCCAACTCCCTCTTGAAGCGTGAAGTCCAAGTCTTCCCAGTAGGCGTTGATCAGCACGTAGAGATCGTTATCGTACTCCGAGTCGCCGCGCAGGCAGTAGGCCAGCGTGCGCGCTGCGGGCGACAGATCGACCGGCCCCGCCGCCCCGTACCAGTGAATGTCCTCGCGCCAGAAGGTGGGGCGGTGAATCGAGCGGTGGGCCTTGCGGAAGGTGATCATCAGCTTGAAGAAACGGAAGATGTCACGGTTACTTTCGAGCCGGTCCCAGTCCAGCCACGTGATCTCGTTGTCCTGATTGTAGGGGTTGTTGTTGCCGCGCTGCGTGTGCATGAATTCGTCGCCGGCCACCAGCATGGGCGTGCCGTTGCTCAGCATCAACAACGCGCAGAAATTCTTGATCTGCTGCTGGCGCAGCTGCATCACGGCCGGCGGCACAGTCACATCGCCTTCGTGGCCGCAGTTCCAACTGAGGTTGGCCTCGGTCCCATCGGCATTGCCGTGGCCGTTGGCCTCGTTGTGCTTGTGGTCGTAGCTGACCAGATCGTACAGGTTGAAGCCGTCGTGGCAGTCGATGAAATTCACGGTCTGGTACGGGCGGCAGGCGGCGAGCAGCGTGTTGGGGAAGAAATCGTCGCTGCCGTACAGGCGGCGCATCAAGGCCGGCACTTGGCCCGCATCACTTTTGACGAAGGAGCGCACATCGTCGCGGTACTGCCCGTTCCATTGATGCCAGGTCAGGCCGGGGAAAGCGCGCCCCAACTGATACGCGCCGATGTCCCACGCTTCCGCCGTCAAACTCACATCATAGCGATGGGCGAAGCGGCTGATCTCGGCGATGATGGCTGGATCGTCGTGGTTGATCGAGCCGTCGGGATTGCGCGTGAAGATCGACGCCAGATCGAAGCGGAAGCCGTCCACGTGCATCTCGTCGGCGTAGTATTCCAGGCTGTTCAAGACCAGCAAACGCGCGGCGGTGTTGGCGCAGCGCAGGGTGTTGCCGCAGCCGGTATCGTTGAGGTAGCGCCGGCGATCGGGCGCGAGCAGATAGTAGCTGGCGTTGTCGATGCCCCGGTAAGAATAGGTGGGGCCGTGCTGGTCGCCTTCGCTGGTATGGTTGTAGACCACATCCAGCCACACTTCGATATTGACCTCGTGGAAGGCGCGCACCAGCGCGCAAAATTCGTCATGTGCGTTGCCGCCGGCATAGGCGTGATGCGGGGCGAAGAAGTTGAGTGTCATGTAGCCCCAGTAGTTGTCCTCCTGCGGATCGAATTGATGGATGGGCATCAGCTCGACCACGGTCACGCCCAGTTCCTGAAGATACGGGATCTTCTCGACGAGTCCGGCAAAGGTGCCGCGCTTGTCCGGCGAGACGCCGGAGTTCGCTCGCGCGGTGAAGCCCTTGACGTGCAGTTCGTACACGATGGCGTCATGCGTGTGGCGCGGGCGCGGATCGCCGCCCCAATCGAAGGGAGCCGGGGCCGACGGTAAAACGCCCAGCGGCGCGCGGCCCGCGGTGGAGCCGGACTGTGTGCAGGCGTCGCGATCGTAAGCGGGTGGAAAAAAGACTTCGTGCGCAAACGGGTCGAGCAAGATTTTGGCAGAGTCGAAACGCAGGCCGTACTCCGGCGCGTGCGGCCCGTCGATGCGATAGGCGTAATACCTGGCGTCGCCGGCCAGATCGAACGGCACCCAGCAGTGCCACACGCGCCCGGTCTTGTTGACGCGATAATCGAAGCGGTATTCATAGATCGGATTGACGAAGTCGTGCTCATTGTAGAGCAGCAGCGTCACGTCCGTCGCGTCGCGTGAATACAGCGCAAAGTTGTAAGCCCAAAAATCCTCGACGCGCGTGGCGCCCAGCGGCGACGGCGCGCCGTAGCGTTCCTCCCACGCATCGATCGATCGCAGATTGCCGCGTTCGATGTACATGTTCCCCCGTTTGACAGGCTGCTCAGCAGGCTGAATTCAATGGCCCAGGCCAATTGTCCGTAATGATAATGCGTATTGCGTATTGCGTAAAATACTACGCGGGCAGCGGTGTTTCCACCCTGTGCCCTGCTTGCCGCAACACTTCACAAGCGCGAGTGAGATTGTACCCTTTTACCAGCAAATAGTCGGTGTCGAAGGTTGAAATGGCAAAGATGTTGATCCGCGCTTCAGCCAGTGGATTCGCCAGCGAAGCCAGCACGCCTGTCAACGCCAGATCGAGCGGGCCTTCCACCTTCAGCGCTCGCCAATCCCGATCGGCCTTCACGTCTGACGGCACGAATTTTTCCACGCAAACAATGGACAGCTCATCGCGCGTCTGAGTGATTGAAATGAAATCATTCGCAGCGGCCCACAGAGGAACGGCGGCCCGATCCAAGCGGCAAATAGCGAAAGCTTCCGGCAACACCGTCAGGGTCAGCATTTACACGCGCTTCAATTCAGCCACGGTTCGCTCGCTGTGCACGTTGCCGGTATTCAACGTTGCTTTCGGTTCGAGCAGCAGCACCTGCACCTCTTCTTCAGCGACCGGCAAATGCTCCACTCCGCGTGGAATGATCACGAACTCACCTGCGTCCAACTCCACATCTCGATCGCGCAGCTTGATCGTGAGATGGCCTTTCACGACGAGGAACAATTCATCCTCGTTCTCGTGATGATGCCACACAAACTCACCCTTGAGTTTCGCCAGCTTTACGTAGGAGTCGTTCAACTCACCGGCGATACGCGGACTCCAGTGTTCATCAAATAGATCAAACTTCTGTGCCAGATTCACTTTCTCGATCATGCTGCCCTCCCTTGAGACCTACTCGTTGATCATCGCATCCACTTCAATCTCCACCAGCAGCTCTCAATCATCGATGCCGATCACCTGCACCCGCATACACATCACACACTGAGAATCTTTAGGATTTCTTTCTTCAGCTGACTGTGTCGATTCTTGGCTTCAGATTCAGTCCAATCAGCATAGTCCGCTACTTCTTTGGTAATCTCAAAAGCAGTCATCCCACCGTGTGCCTTTTTGTAGGCCACCTTTTTCTTCTTGAACTGGACTTCCGTACATAGGGCTATTTTTGACAAAATTATATGCAGTCCGCGATGTGCATTTCGCTTTGGCGTCAATGAGCCGTAGATTCTCGCGCAGGACTTTGACTTTCGTGGCCAGTTTGATTTTGCGGCGTGGCATGGATGGAATCCGAGCTTGCGATTGACTTCCATCATGCGCCCATCCACGAAATTGTCAAGATTGACTGCATATAATTCCAGCCAAAATCGGTCAATGTACGGAACTCCAGTTGAAAGAATCATTACTGGCAGCAATGTTTTTCTTGCCAGAAAGCAACGTCAAATTTCCGATCTTTTGAAGCCAGAACTCTGCCAGCTCCTCTTGCCAGTTGTTTCTCCAACTATGATCGGTTGACCATTGTATGGGCAAGATGTGCTCAACTTGCAGATCCTTGTCCCAATCGATCCAAATCAACTTAGCATCATCTGTACGGCTATATTCAATGAGCAAGAGAAGCGGCTTGAGCCACCGTTTCTCGTAAGCATCGCCATCGAGATTGTCTTTCATGTATGCAACCACGTTGTCCAACTTCATTTTCTTTTCAATTTCTTTTTCAACTGGAGTTCCGTACATTGACCGATTT
>PMCF01000041.1 GCA_003154115.1 Anaerolineae bacterium | reverse complement strand
CGTTGGTTATCCGCTGCCATGTCCAATCGTCCCACACAATTGCGTCAACGCCGCAATCGCATTGTTTTCTTCTGGTTTCGCGTCCTCGTCTCCGCGTTCTGGTGGGATGTGCTCGTGCGCAANNATCGAGCTGGGCGGCGTCATGATCAAGCTCGGCCAGTTCTTTGCCAGCCGCGTAGACGTCTTGCCCAAAGAGATTATTGACGAACTCGCCGGCCTGCAAGACGAAGTGCCCCCTGAACCGTTTGACGATGTCCGCGCGGTGCTGGAAAGCGAACTCAACCGCCCGATCGGCGACAGCTTCCGATCGATTGAATCCACGCCGGTGGCGGCCGCTTCGCTGGGACAGGCCCATCGGGTGGTGTTGAAAAGCGGCGAGCACGCCATCGTGAAAGTGCAGCGGACCGGCATCGACATGCTGGTCGGGATCGATCTGGAGGCGCTGCGCACGGCGGTACGCTGGCTTAAACGCTGGGGTCCCATTCGCCGCCGCGCCGATGTAGACGCGCTGTACGACGAGTTCTGCCGCACTCTGAACATGGAACTGGATTACCTCGCCGAAGGCCGCAACATCGAACGCTTCCGCACCGATTTCAAAGACTGGGAAACCATCCGCATTAGCAAGGTTCACTGGGAATTGACTACGCGCCGCGTGTTGACGATGGAAGACATTGGCGCAATCAAAGTGAGTGATGTACAGGGCTATCAGGCAAAAGGCGTGTTGGCCTCTGAAGTGGCGCTGACGCTCTATGATTTTTATTTGGAGCAAGTGTTTATCAACGGCTTCTTCCACGCCGATCCGCATCCGGGCAATATGTTTGTGCAGCCGTATGAAGACGGCGACTTCACCATCAACGTGGTGGACTTTGGGATGGTGGGCACGCTTTCGCCGCAGTTGCGCGGCCAACTGCGCGAGATGTTCCTGGGCGTGGCCACGCGCGATGCGCCGCGTGTGGTGAAGGCGCTCGACGATGCAGGTTGGTTGCTGCCCACGGCCGATCGGCGCGAGATCGAACGCGCGGCGACGAAGGTGTTTGCGCGCTACTGGGGCATCAGCATGAGTGACATTCAGAGCCTGGATGTCAACGAGATGCGCGACTTCCTGAAAGAATTTCGTTCGCTCATTTACGAGGCCCCGTTCCAGATTCCAGCGGACATTTTGTTTTTGGGACGAGCCATGGGCATTCTATCCGGCCTGGCAACACAGATCGATCCGAACTTCAACGTGTTTGAAGCGGCGGCGCCGTTTGCCCAGAAGCTGATTGCCGACGAAAGCGGCACGTTGGGGCGCGAGCTGCTCGATCAGGTCACCCAGACGGGTCTGGCTATCGCGCGCCTGCCACGCCAGCTCGATCGGATGGCCGATCTCATCGCGAGCGGCGATCTGCGCGTCACCGTCAACGAGAACGAACGCATCTTGCGCGAACTGGCCCGCCTCAACCGATCGGCTTATCGCATCCCGTGGGCTATTGTGTCAATGGGGTTCTTCCTCGGTTCGATCATGCTACTGGCTGTGGGGCAAACCGCCTTCAGCGTCATCGCGTTCATCTTCGCTCTGTTGACCGGCTTGTGGATGTTGTTGCGGGGATAACCTCTCGTCAGCGAACTACGGCTGGACGATATTGGCATTGACCCAGACGGTGCCCTTAAAGTCATGCACCTCGGCAAAGACCACATAGTCGCCCGCTTGTGAGATCGGCACTTCGAACTGGGTCTGATAGTAATCGTTGAGGTTGATGACGGCCCAGCGTCCCTGGATGAACGACGCTTGTCGATCGGTCGCAGCAGGCAAGTTCTTAACCCCGACGTAAACCTGCCCTGCTTCAGCCATCACGGAAAAGTGAATGATCACTTTCTGGCCGGGAAGCAAATGATCGACCTGCACGGCGTTGTCCTTTTTAGGAAGCAGCACCTGCGTTGCCGGACCGCTTAGGCTTTCGTTGATGATACGGTGTGATAGGTTATAGATCGAAGGGGTAACCTCCGGTTTGACCGCCGGCTGGAAAAGGGTGTACATGAAACCCAACCCTGCGAATAGCATCACCAGCCACAACCAGGACAGGCCGTCATATGGACGGGACATGGGATAGGAACGGACATAGAAAAAAGGATCAGGATCTGAAGCGGTTTTTGCGCTGGTATGCGCCGCAGGACGCGGCGGAACATCATTCGGCGCGGGCGTGGCATACCCATGAGGGGCGGTGCTCGTTGTGTACAATGTATCCGCCCATTGTGCATCGTATTGGCGGCGCTGCACGCGATCGCCCAAAACCTCATGCGCTTCGTTAATCGCCTTAAGGATTTCTTCGGCGCGCGGATTATTTGGATTGAGATCGGGATGATAGCGCCGCGCCAAGCGACGATACGCGATTTTGATATCGCGCTCGCTGGCGGTGCGATTGACGCCGAGAACTTTGTAATAGTCGGGGTGGGGCATATCTCAGATCTTCAGCAGATTGACCGTGCCGATCCAGAGTAATAACTGCACAATGATCGCTCCACCCCATAGCAGATAAGCCGCTATCTGCTCGCGCCGATAGAACAATCCGCCCAGCAGCGTGTTCGCGCCGAGCGCCAGCAATCCGATGAGCGGCAAGACAAAAGCCTGCGTCGCCGCGCCGCGCCGATCGACCAGTCCGGCAATGTTATAGTGCAGCGGAATCACATCGGGCAGATCGGGGAAGCGAAAGGCCACCAACCCGAACAGCAGGATGCACAGCGTCGCGCCCGCGATCACCAGACCGTGTGCCACGCGATCGCTCCACAGCGGCCAATCGTAAAACGCCGGATGCATGGTGGTCTGCTCGATGGCCTGCGTGGGACCCAGTTCATAGCGCGCCTTGATCGATTCGATGAAGCCCGCGGCATCGACGGGCGAGATAGCGTAGGACAACGTCGGCGTAATGAGGATGATCTGGTTTTGCAGCGCGGTCGAAGCATAGAACAAGGTCAGCCCCGCTTCAGGTAACTCGCCATGCCCTTGCATCAATCCCGGCCAGCGCCAGCCGCGAAAGCGCGAGACGCCATATTCGAGTTCGGTGGCCAGCATGATGCGCTGGATGGATTCCACCGGGACGATCTGCCGGATGGCCCCCCACTGAATTGTCACGGCATTCCGATCGACGTCGTAACCCGAGCGGGACAGGCCGTACAATTGATACGCGAGCACGGCGATCACCGGCAGGCTGGCTAAGATCAACAGGCCCATAAAAAAGGTGAGTGGCCCGATCGGTTGGGTGGTCATGACGATCAGGCAGACGAAGTCCAGCACGACCAGGCCGAAGATGAACAGCAGGCCCGTCTGTGCGCCGGTGCGTTTATCGGTGATCCATTCCATACAGACTCCCACAGAACCCCGGCTCCTCTCAAGAGACCGGGTTCCTTCAATACAAAACCGGGCGCCATTGTACCTGGTTTTTTTGTTCCAGGTGTCTTTTCCCTATGCCGGCAGCAGTTCTCAATTTGACCTATTGTGCTCGCGATGGATGGTCACATCCATCGCCATCAGTTGCCGGATGTGACCATCCGGCAGAGCATTTAACCCAAAATGAGAATTGCTGCTATGCCGGTGGGGCGGCGCGTTAGTAGACCGGCGTACACCACTGCTTGTACTTCGCCACCTTGCCGCGTACCACGTCGAAGTAGAGATCGCGCAGCGCTTTGACCACCGGACCGAGCTGGCCATCCCCCACCACGCGGTGATCGACTTTGGCGATGTTAACTACCTGCACGCCCGTGCCGCAGAAGAACGCCGCATCGGCCACGTAGAATTCCGTGCGGCTGATCGGCCGCTCGATCGTTTCCAGCCCCAGTTCTTTGCTGGCTAGCTCGATGACGGTGTTGCGCGTGATGCCTTCCAGAATGTCTTCATACACCGGCGGTGTGATCAACTTGCCGCCGCGCAAAATGAAGATGTTCTCCGCGCTGCCTTCACACACGTGGCCGCGCTCGTTGATCACCAGCGCTTCATCGTAGCCGTTCAACATGGCCTCGGTCTTGATGAGCGCCGAGTTGACGTACGCGCCCGTGATCTTGCTGCGCGGCGGGATGTTGTTATCGCTGATACGCTGCCACGATGAGAAGCCGACATGTGCGCCTTCTTCGTTCTCGACGTAGCGGCCATAAGGTGTGGCGAAGATGCACAGATCGTCGTTGAGATCATGCAGCTTCACGCCGATCTGTTCGTTGGTCTTGTACGCCACCGGACGGATGTAAGCATCGCTCTGGAAGCCTTCCCGGCGTAGCAATTCGACGGTCGTCGCGCATAACTCCTCGGCCGTGTAGCGCGGCGACATGAGCAGAATCTTGGCCGATTGCAGCAAACGCTGATAGTGCTCCAACAAGCGGAAGACGTACAACTGCCGATCGTCTTCATTCCAATAACCGCGGATGCCTTCAAAGCAGCCCGTGCCGTAGTTAAAGGCGTGCGTCATGATGCTGATTTTGGCCTGATCGATGGGGACAATGGTCCCTTTGAAAAACGCGTATTGAGTCACAGCCGCTTCTCCCGGTAAGAATTTTGCCCGTGCAGCGGGCCAGGGCAAGGTGAGCGGCATTATAGAAGTGATCGAAAGGGGTGTCAATTGACCCGGCTGTGACTCGGTGCGATAATGATCGCAGTTCCATACTTGGCAGCGCTGCCAGGTGACCAGGCCCCTATCCAGACGAGAGTAGCATGATGACACACGAAGATCAAATTGCGCTGACAACGCTGGCTTTCTTGGCCAAGACGAGCGGCCAGCTCGACGTCTTTCGCGACCGGCTTAAGCAGACCAGGCAGCTGTCGGCCTCGTCGTTTGTCGAATGCCGGTACTATGGCGACGATGTGTACATTTGCATCTGCCTGGAAGCTGCCCTGCGGGAAAACCAGGTGCTGACCTGGTGGATGGACATTACACCGCACGATCAACAGTGGCTCATCGAGGCCAGTGCGTTGTGGAACGGGCGCGATGCGGTGGCGAAGATTCCGTCGCAGGTCGCGCCTGATTTCAAGGCGGTGCAGGATAGCGTCCCGGAAATCTTAGAGCAATTGCTTCAGGCGGGCGCGGCCGTGCTGGATAAGGCCATGGCCCGCGCAGCTTCTGCGGACAAGTAGCGGGCGAATGACGTTGCGCCGTTCAAAACGGCGTGCGCGATTCATAATGGGGTGACGGGATGAATGTTCCGCGTGTCGGCGTGGGCGTGATGATCGTGCAAGACGGGCGCGTGTTAATGGGTCGCCGCATGAGTGGTCAGCGTCCGGGCTGGTATGGCTGGATCGGCGGCAAGCTGGAATTCGGCGAGACGTTGCAAGAATGCGCGCGGCGCGAGGCGCAGGAAGAAGCGGGCGTCGAAGTCGGCCAGCTGCGGCTATTGTGCATCTCGTCGATCATCGTCGAAGATCAACACTGGATCGACGTGGAATTTCTAGGCGACATCATTTCCGGTGAGCCGCACGTCGCCGCGCCTGATGAGCTGGCTGAATGGACGTGGTACCCGATCGATCAGCTGCCCTCGCCGATCTTTGAACCGGCCAAACTGGCGTTGAAGTCGTATCGATCGGGGAATCTTCTCAACGAGTAGAAGCTTGAAATGCGCTATCTCCAAATTCAAGTGAAAGGCTATAAGTCGCTCGCGGAGGTCACACTTGATCTGCATCCGTTGACGGTGATGATTGGGCCGAATGGGTGTGGGAAAACGAGCTTCCTGGAGGTTTTTCACTTATTCAGAGAAGGCGCGACAGGGCAGCTGGCGACCGTGATCACAAGTCTGGGAGGATTCAGCAATATCGTTAGCCATATGCCACAGATGTCATCGCGGTTGGAGTTTGTGCTCAAGGCTTCCGATCTCTCGCAGGGTGTGGATTCGATGACTTACACATTTGCCTTAGAACCACGGGCGCTGGGATATGTGGTCGCGCTGGAGCACCTGCAATGGCATCGCTTGAAAAGCGATATGCCGGACCATGAATTTCAAGAGAATAACGCTGGGCCAGAGCTCATGCTGGCGCAATCGTTTCTGTGGGATGCCGATGCTGAACCGAAATCGCTTCGTGAAGTCATGAGCAAGACAGTGTCGCTTGCTTTCGTTGATGTAGACGCTCGCGCCCCCATTCGGCTTCCCCAGTCGCTTGTACCAGTTGCTCAGCCCGGGCGCAACGGAGAAACGCTGTTTGCCGCATTATATAACTTGCGAGAGTCCAAAGACTTCCACTCGCATTACGAACGAATTGAAGAAACGCTGCATCTGGCATTTCCTGATTTTGAATATCTTGAATTACCGGTGGTTGGCGCAGGCCAAATCACATTAGCCTGGCACCAGAAAGATTTAACCGTTCCCTTGTACCCTAATCAACTTTCAGAGGGTACCTTGCGTTTCTTGTGGTTAACGACTACCTTGCTCTCCCCTGAACCGCCGTCTCTAACCTTGATCGACGAGCCAGAAGTTAGCTTGCACCCTGAGCTGTTACAGATTCTTGCAGCGCTTCTGCGTGATGCGTCAGCGCGCACGCAGCTGATCGTTGCCACTCATTCGTCTGATTTGATTCGATGGCTACGGCCGGATGAAGTCGTCGTCATCGATAAGCAAGATGGAAAATCCACCTTCACGTGGGCCGACGATCCCGCGCTCGATCTGGAGAAATGGCTGCAAGAATACACCTTGGCCGATTTGTGGTACATGGGTAACCTGGGAGGACGGCCTTGACCATCGTCCTACTCGTGGAAGGTGAGACGGAGATCGCGCTCAAACGTAAGCTGAAGGAATTCCTGGATCAGCGTGCCCAAGACCTTGGACGACCGCGTGCTGCCCTACAAATAAGGAAGTTCAAGGGACTCAATCGCGAGGCGCTGGGCAGACAGATCAAGTTGGAGTTACAGTCTCATAATGTGAGGGCGGTAGTCGGCCTGATTGATGTATTTCCGCAGTTTAAGCACGCCGATGCAGCAGCTGCGAAGAGATTCTTGATGGAAGCAGCGCAAAGCGCCGGTGTTACCCATCGCTTTTATGCGCACGCTGCTCAGTATGACGTAGAAGCTTGGTTATTGCCATACTGGAATGATATATGTCTTCGTGTCGGTATTCAGCAGAGCCCGCCAGGGCATGATCCAGAACAAGTGGATGGCATTAAGCCCCCTGCATATCGTCTGCGTGAGCTTTATCAGCGCGCCAAGCGCGAATACGCCAAGACGCTTGAGATGCCTGCTATTCTCGAAGGCAAGGATTTGACGGTCGCGGCTAATATCTGCCCTGAACTGAAAGGCCTGCTGAACACACTTTTGAAGTTGAGCGGTTTGTTATTATTGCCTTGAGGCATACTATCCTTGATCACTTTTAACGACATTCAACAGGCCGCCCAACGCTTAACGGGTGTCGCTCATCGCACGCCGATTGCGACTTCGCACACGCTCAACGATCTCGTCGGCGCGGAGGTTTACTGCAAGTGCGAGAATCTCCAGCGGGCGGGCGCTTTCAAATTCCGCGGTGCGTACAACACGATGAGCCAACTCAGCAATGAGCAGCGTCAACGCGGGGTGGTGTCGTTCTCGTCGGGCAATCACGCGCAGGCCGTGGCGCTGGTCGGGAAGCTGCTCCATGCACCGACGGTGATTGTGATGCCGCACGATGCGCCTGCGATCAAACTCGCTGCGACGCGCGGTTATGGCGCGGAGGTGGTAGTGTACGATCGGGTGGAGCAGAAGCGCGAGGCGATTGCAAAGCAGTTGGCCGATGAGCGCGGCCTCACACTCGTGCCGCCGTTCGAGCATCCGCACATCATTGCCGGACAGGGCACGACGGCGTTAGAACTGTTGACGGATGTGCCTGACCTCGATGTGCTGCTCGTGCCCGTCGGCGGTGGTGGATTGATCAGTGGGTGCAGCATCGCGGCGCATGCCCTGCGACCCGCCATCCGTGTGATCGGCATCGAGCCCGACACGGCGAACGATACCTTCCTGTCTTTGCAGAAAGGCGAGATTACGACGACGCCGCAATCGCACTCGATCATGGATGGATTGCTGCCCACTGCGCCGGGACAACTTGCCTTTTCGATTATGCGGCAGCATTTGGAAACAGTGGCGCTGGTGACGGATGATGAAGCAGCAGAGGCCGTGCGCTTCTTGTTGCTGCGGATGAAGTTGTTCGTCGAGCCGAGCGGCGCTGCGCCCGTGGCCGCGTTGTTGGCCAATAAGATTCTGAACGTACAGGGCAAGAAGGTGGGTGTGGTGTTGTCTGGGGGGAATATGGATCCGGGGAAGCTGGCGGGAATGCTGACAAGTGAAAAGTGAAGAGTGATATGACCTCATTTCAACTTGAGACCGATCGACTTATCATCAAGCAGTTGACGGATGCCGACATCGAAACGATTTTGCCGGTATATGAAGGCTCGGCGGATTATCTGGATACGCAGACGCCAGACGAACCGTCGAGCGAGATGGTGCGATCGGATCTGGCACAGGCCGCCGAGAATAACTGCCTCTATTGCGGTATCTTCCGGCATGAGGCGAACGAGCCGATCGGTGTGATCAGTTTCGTGCCGCACAGTTTCTGCGGCCAGCGTGATTATGCGTGGCTGGCGTCGATCATGATTCAGGAAAAAGATCGGCTGGAAGGTTATGGCACGGAAGCCTATCAAGCGGTGGAGAAAATCATCTTCAGCGACGAGGCTGTCATGCGCATCGGTACGTTGTTGATTCCGCAATTTGACGCCTCGCTGCGTTTTGCCGAGAAGCAGGGGCTTGAGCGTGCGGGCGGGCCGTTTAAGAATAAGCGCGGCTACGGCTTGTATTCGTTTGCGAAGAAGCGGCCCGGCTTGCCCGAAACGCCGGGGCAGGCAATCTGGCGGGAAGCGCAGGGTTCGATCGGCGCAGCGTAGATCCAGACGTGTCGCTGTGTAACGCCATTGCATAATCATTCGTGCGCTGGTACACTTTGAGGCGCACCCAATTACTCAGTCGAGGAGTTCGTATGCCCGACCTGATTCGCACCTCCATCGATCTGCCGGCCAAGTTAGCCGAGGTGTTTGCCTATGTAGCAGACCCGGCCACCGGCCCGATCGTGTCGAGCGCCAAAGAGGTGCTGGACGCGACCCGCGACAACGGGCAGGTGACGTCGTTCGAGACCAAGCGCGGCACGGTGAAATACGTGACGCAAGCCTCGCCGCATTACCTGGAAGGCGAGTACCAACAGAAGCGCGCGCGGACGCGTTATGAGATTCGCTGTGAAGCGATCGGGGAGGCGACGACGCGCGTTTCGATCGACGTGAACATCCAGCCGCAAAGTATGCGGGCGAAATTGTCAGGACCCCTTCCGCGCTTGCGGGCGAAGTTGCAACTCAACGATTGGCGGGAGCAGGCCCAGCAGCACTTTGGCCCGAAGAAGAAGTGAATCAGGTAGGGGCGAGATGGTCTCGCCCCTACTGCTTTTAGGGTATTGACAACCCTCCGTATCGGCCTAGAATTGCGCGCAATATCGAACGGTCGAACGCTGCGACCTTCGATATACAAATCAAGGAGGAGAACTATGAAGGCAATTCGTTTTGCAAGTTTCATGTTGGCCGTATTGTTAGCTGTAGCTGCCTGCCAACCTGCTGCTACTCCAGCCCCCGTGACCAAACCGACTGAGGCCCCCAAACCCACTCAGGCGCCTCTACCTACGCAGCCACCGGCCACCGTGTTGGTCGTGGTCACTGCCACCACCGAGCCTGCCACCGCCACACCCGTGGCGGCCGCGACCTCTACCCCTATCGCGCAACTGCCCGACGGTGCGGTGGCGCAGAAAGGCAAGCTGCTGATCTGCACGGATTTCCCCTACCCGCCGCAGGAATTTTTCGACGATAGTGGGAACCCCCAGGGGTTGGATGTGGAGATCGGCACCGAGATCGCCAGTCGCCTCGATCTGAAGGTCGTATTCGTCAACAGCATCTTTGACACGATCATCGCCGCGGTCAAGAGCGGCAAGTGCGACATCATCATCTCGGCCCAAAACATCACGGCCGATCGGCAAAAGTCGGTCAACATGATCCCTTACTTCCAGGCAGGCCAGTCCATGGTCGCGGCCAAAGGTAATCCCCAGAAGATCAACAGCCCGACGGACTTGTGCGGCAAGAGCGCCGCGGCGGAAAGCGGCACGACCGAGGCCGATTACCTGCAAGGAACCGGTGACTACAAGGGCAAGGGCTTAATTCAGCAATGCACCAAGGCAGGTCAGAAACCGGTTGATGTCGTCGTGACTCAGAAGGACACAGATGCGCTTCAGCAGCTACAAGCGGGCAAGGTAGCCGTGTACTTCGCAGACTCGCCAGTGGCAGCGTACTACACCGTCCAGCACCCGGATCAATTCCAGGTCGTCGGTCAGGTGGTTGAGCCTGTCACCGAAGGCATCAGCGTGCCGTGTGGTCAAGATGACTGCACCGGGGCACCGCTGACCCCACTTGGACAGGTGATCCAGGCCGCGTTCAAGAGCATGATGGGCGACGGAACATACGGCAAGATTTTGGCTAAGTGGAATCTCTCCAGTAGCGCAGTGACTTTGCCGTAGTTTCTGCAAAGCCTATCGGATTTAGTGTCATGCGAGGTGGGCCGGCCGGAGCGAGCGCCGAGGCCGGCCCACCGACTTCTTGCAGGCTCCGGTGCGTTTGTTTCAACAGCATCAGGTGCTTCTCCTGTCGATGATGTCCCAAGGCCGATCGTTTCTGTGAGGTATCTATGTATAATTTCGACTGGGCAATTTTCTGGAAATATATCTGGCCGCCCACCGCATTGCAGGATCCTCTTATTCGCACCGGCTTGATCGTCACGATTGTTGTCAGCGTGATAGCGCAAGTCTTGGGGGTCGTGCTGGGGCTGTTCGTGGCCTTGGGCAAGATGTCGAAGTTCGCGCCGTTTCGTTGGGTGGCCAACGCTTATATCTGGTACTTTCGCGGCACACCGCTTCTGGTTCAGATGTCACTGCTCTTCTTCGGGCTTGGCGTGACGCACATCTATGACTTTCCTGATATCGTCTTGGGCACGTTGACCATCAAAGGTGCTATCCAGGCTGGTGCCTTGGCGCTGGCTATCAACGAAGCGGCTTATATGGCCGAGATCATCCGCGCCGGCATCGAGGCGATCGATCCGGGGCAAATGGAAGCCGCCAAGTCGCTGGGCATGACCTATGGTTTGGCGATGCGGCGCATCGTTCTGCCCCAGGCGGCCAAGGTTATTATTCCTCCCCTTGGCAACGAGTTTAACAGCATGATGAAGACCACGTCCCTGATGGAGGTCATCTCCGCGACGGAATTGTTCTACGGCTTCAATCAAGTCAATGCGCGGTTGTTCAAACCCTTTGAGCTGTTTATCGCCGCTTCGTTTTATTATCTAGCGATGACGACCGTTTGGTCGTTCATTCAGGTGCGCATCGAAGCGCGGCTGGGCGAGCGCAAGGGTGTCGAGCGCGGCCCTAGTACGCTCCAGCGCCTGTTCACCGGAGCCAGTGGCAAAGGAGTACGCTGATGGCGGATCAACTGACAGCCCCACCTGTTCGCCCCGATGCCTCGATCATCGTCAAGGCCGAGAAGGTCAACAAGAATTTCGGCGCCCTGCATGTGCTCAAGGACATTGATCTGGAGGTGCGCAAGAACGAGGTCGTCATCATCATCGGTCCGTCCGGCTCCGGGAAAAGTACGTTCCTGCGCTGCATCAATCACCTGGAGAAAATCAACAGCGGCCACATCTCCGTGAACGGCCACCTGATCGGTTACTTGGAGCGCAATGGGCGATTGGTCGAGGATAGCGAAAAGAACATCGCGCGCCAGCGCGCCGAGATCGGCATGGTCTTCCAACGCTTCAATCTTTTCCCGCACCTGACGGCGCTGGAGAATATCATGGAGGCGCCGCTTCGGGTGCGCAAGCTACCGGTCGAACAAGTCCACGCCGAGGCGGAACAGCTGCTCACCCGGGTTGGCTTGGCTGACAAACGTAATCAATACCCGAATCAACTCTCTGGTGGGCAACAACAGCGCGTCGCCATCGCACGGGCACTGGCCATGAAACCGAGCCTGATGCTCTTCGACGAGCCGACCTCGGCCCTCGATCCAGAGATGATCGGCGAGGTGCTGGAAGTGATGAAGGAATTGGCGCACGAGATGACGATGATCGTGGTGTCGCACGAGATGGGGTTTGCACGTGCCGCCGCAAACCGGGTTGTCTTCATTGATGGAGGCCGGATCGTCGAGGAAGGCACACCGGACAGTTTCTTCGAAAACCCACGCGAAGAGCGTACCCGGCTGTTCCTCAGCCAGATCCTCCATTAGCGGTACGACATGAATTATTACAAGATATTTGTCGTTGGTATTGGTGCTGGGCATGGCCGATATGACGCAACAGGCGCGCTTATATGCGGCGGCCTCCTTCCGTTATTCCGAGGCTTATAACACGCTGGCCTTCTTGTATCTCATCATCACGTTCGTCTTGTCGCTTGGGGTAAAATTACTGGAGAATCGCTTAAGCAAGGGCGGGAAGGGATCGTAAAGCATTATGCGTAAAACGTAAGGGATAATGCTTTTACGCTTTACGTTTCACGTTTTACCGGTTATGAACGTCGTCTTGATTTCCACTTATGAACTCGGTCATCAACCGTTTGGGTTGACGTCGGCCGCGGCGTGGCTGAAGCGCGCAGGAGCGAAAGTCACGTGCCAGGATGCGGCGGTGCAGCACCTGGATAAAGACGAACTTGCCGAGGCAGACCTCATCGGCTTCTATGTGCCGATGCACACGGCCATGCGCATCGCTGCGCAGTTCATCCCCACGATCAAAGCGCTCAATCCGCGCGCGCACGTGGTGTGCTTTGGCCTCTATGCTCCGATGAATGAAGCGTATCTGCGCAAGTTGGGCGTTAATACGATCCTCGGCGGTGAGTTTGAGGAAGGCTTGGTGGCGCTGTATCGATGTGTCGAGGCGTCACTGCGTAGCGTCCCTGTGGGATTGCGAGGAGCGCTTCCCAGCGACGAAGCAATCTCGCCAATCGAGAAGGAGATTGCTTCGCCCACAACGCTCGCAATCCCACAGAGACGCTTCGCAGTGACGGGCCAGCCCGAACCGATCATCTTTCTCGCCCGACAGGACTTCATCCTGCCCGATCGACACACGCTGCCGCATCTAAGCAAGTACGCGCATCTCATTCGCGTCGATGGTCAATGCCCGCGTGTGGGCGGTTACACTGAAGCGAGTCGCGGTTGCAAGCACCACTGCCGCCACTGTCCCGTGGTGCCGGTGTACGGCGGACAGTTTCGCATCGTGCCGAACGAGATCGTGATCGAAGACATCGAGCAACAGGTGGAGTCGGGCGCGGGGCACATCACGTTTGGCGATCCCGATTTCTTCAACGGGCCGGGGCACGTTATCCCCATCGTGGAGAAGGTGCATCAACTGTGGCCGCACCTGACCTACGATGTGACGATCAAGATCGAGCATCTGCTGAAATATCAACGCTGGCTGCCGCTGCTGCGCGACACCGGCTGTGCCTTCGTGACGAGCGCGGTGGAGTCGATCGACGCCGGGGTCTTGGAGATTTTCGCCAAAGGTCATACGCGTGATGATTTTCTGAAAGTCGCGGCACTGTTCAAAGAAGTCGGCTTGGTGCTGCAGCCGACGTTTGTCACGTTCAATCCGTGGACGACGCTAAGCGGTTATCTCGATCTCATGCAGACGATCGCGCAACTCGATCTGGCGGAAAACGTCGCGCCGATTCAATGGGGCGTGCGGCTGCTCATCCCGGCGGGATCGCTGCTGCTCGATCGGGCCGAAGTCCGATCGGTGGTGGGTGAGTTCGACGAGGCGGCGCTGGCCTATCGGTGGGCGCATCTCGATCCCCACGTCGATCAACTATGTGAGGATGTTCTGGCGATCGTCAAAGACGGGCAAGACCACGAGCAAACGCGGAGCGAGATCTTCGAGCGGGTGTGGCGGGCCGCAAATAGCGCGGCGGTCGCGTGTGAAGCAGCGGGCGAACAACGAGCGTTGCCCGTATATTCTCGTCAACCCGTGCCTCGGCTCAGCGAGAATTGGTTCTGTTGAGCTGAACCTCTGGCAGAGCAGGTGGCTCTGGAGTACGCGTGAGCGATAGACCCGGTGCCAGCTGGCCGGCGGCGAATTGATTCTGGCTGCTGTGCTTGCGTAGTCACGTGACCTGAAACGAAACCTTGCGAGGTTCTGCAACCTCGCAAGGTTTCGCTGTTTTCAAGCTTCCGCAGAAGAATGGAACAATCCCCCTCTGTTGTGAGAGGGTCTCTATTCCTTGACGATGACCGGCAGGTACAGTTGCAAGAATACGGTGACATTGACCGTCGCCGTGGACTGTTGCCCATTAGCATCGGTGACGAGCAGGTAAATAATGTTGGGTTGCGGGTTGCTGTTATGCACATCCGAGTGCAGACCCGGGATGGTTAGCGTCGGGCCGGTGCCCAACGCTCCATCTACGCTGGACGACCACTGGAAGGTCAAGGGTGCCTGACCGCCGCTCACCGTGCCGGTCAGGATCAAGCTTTGGCCTGGCATGACCGTGGTCCCCGGCGCCGGGCTGACGATGGTAGCCTGCGGCACCGCCACGGCCGCGGCCGAAGCCGGGACGTAGATGTTGACATCGCTGGCGACCAACGCAGTGACGGCTTGAGTGGACTGCACTTGCACCTGACTGGTCGCAGTCGAGGTGTACAGATCGGCCACAAAAACCCACACTGGGATCAACTCGGTCTGGTTGATGGCTGACGCCTGCTCATAGTAAGCCAGTGTTGGGAGCGGCTTCGTCTCGGTGATGTACAGGTTTGCCGCCGGCGGCTGTGCCAGGGCGATGTGCGGATTGGCGATAAAGTCGGCCCAGGCTTGTCCGGCCGTCTTGATGGGTACCGTCACGGCCATCGTGGACTGAACACCTAGGTTGACCATAGCCTGCGCCACGCTGCGCGAGCCACCTTGCAGTCCAATCACCTGGCTGTTGTCTCCGAGATACACATTGAGACGGGAGCCGGGGCCGACGATGGATAGCTGTTGGCCGCCGCCGATGTCCAGCGCGCGGGCGTAATCAATGGCATAGTTTGTCGGACTGGTCGGGGTGCTGGCGGCGATGACGGTGGTGGTCAGCAGGCCGGTGGTCGCCCCTTCAATCTGGACGGTTGGCGTCGGCACGATATTGTTGCCATAGTAACCCCCCGGCAGGCCTTCGCCGTTCTTCCGCAGGAAGTTGAGTGCCGCACTCTCGGCTTGGCCTCCATCAGATGGCAGAATGCGGTTCATCTCCGGCTTGGTCCACAACTCGCCCAGGTTCTGGAAAGAATAGCCGCCGCTTGCCATGTCCACCTGCAAGAGCTTGGTCGAGGTGACAACGGCGTTCGACTGCAAGGTCGAGGTCGGGGAAGGGAATGGGGCGTCTACCATATAGAAAGTCGAGCCATCCTGGTGGATGTTGTTGGTATCCGTCAAACCAAAGACATGTCCGATCCGCGCCGTGTAGGTCATATCCACCGTGCGCGTTAAGACGGTGTAGACGGGCAGGCTGATGGGCGCCGCGGCAGTGAGTTGCAGCGGATCCGGCGTGCCCGACCAATGATCCCAATACCAATAGCCGCCGTTGTTGGCATAGTCGGGGCTGACATAGCCCTCGCCCCAGATATAGTCGTTATAGTTGTTCAGTTCCTCAGCCAAAACGCGCGCCAGCACGCCATGCGGCTGCTGATTGCTGACCGCGGAGAACCACGCCTGCGTCACGGTCTTGGCGGGATGCCACCAACCCTTGTAGCGCATCTGGTCGGCCCAGACTCCGCCATCGCCCGGATAGACAACGTACATGGTATTGGCAAAGCCCAGCATTAGGTGCAGGCCGTTAAAGGTCTCGTGCCAGTACCACATGCTGTCGTCGCGCAGCACGCTGCACGAGTCAAAAGCCAGCCACTCGAGGTCATTCGTGCCGTAATAGCGATAGGCCTCGCCGGGGCTGAGGAACCAATCGTCATTGTTGCTGCTAAAGTAAACGGCGCTGAGATTCTTGTGCCACCTGGGGTCATAGGCCGTCGTGCCATGCGTGCCGATCAGGGCCAGGTCAACGGTATCAATGTCGCCATTGCCGCCATACGGACCGCCAGCCGGCTTGAAATCCCGCTCCCAAGCGTTGGTGTTGCCCCAGTTGAAGCGGCCGATCCAGCCGCGACTGAGCAGATCGTTGTAGAAATAGTTGGCCGAATAGTACCAATTGGCGCGGTCGTCGGCCGTGCCGGGCCAGTCGGTGATCCACTCTACACCGACTTCGGCAGTTCCGCCATCGTCTTCGACGCGCGCAGGACCATTAGGCCCATCGCGGTTGAGTCTGGGGGAAGACGACCCGACTGGTGCTGCGCTGACCGATAGAAAGAACGAGGTCACCAGCATGACGACGAGAAACATTGTGAAGACCGACTTGCGTTTCATTTTTCCTTTCTCCTTGTGGGCTTTCGCCGCCCGTTCCACACGGGCATTGACGAAAGAATGGATGTGCGCCCTTCCATCAGCGCAACTCGCATCAGTGAGACGGATAAAACGCTAATACATGTCACGTGCGCAGCGTAAGCGTGCAGGTGTGGCATGAATGGCCGGGAACATTGGGCGGGGGGCGGCAAAGAGTTGTTATCCCATCGCCTCAGCTTGATGATTGAGGATAACTTTTAATACTCTACTACAGGTTCAAACGGCTGTCAATCGCTTGACACGAGTATAACGCAAAAGCGTAGGTGACTTTTCAGTTGCTCCCGCTCCGCTGCGCGGGGGCACATCCGGCGGGAGGCGGCGATGGATGTACCCATCCATCGCGGAGCACTACCGGAAACCCGAAGGCTGCCCAACAGTTTTAGCGAACATTGCCGGCGTATTCTCATCAACCCGTGCCGCGTCTCGGCGAGAACTGGTTCTGTTGAGCAGAACTTCTGGTAAAGCAGGTGGCTCTTGAAGTTGTGTAAGCAAAGACCTCCGAGGCGCTAACGCGAGACCTCGGACCCAATTTTTGCGCAAATTAGGCTACATTTCATTGACTGGCCTGAAAGCCATTGCACATTTTCCAAGGATGAGTCGTGAAGACTTCCCACATCAACCCAAAATACAGGCCAGAAATGAGTTTCTTCTCCCACTTGGAACAAGCGACGCAATCGACAAGCATGTACTCGCGATGAATTGTCGGCTAATTTGCGCAAAAATTGGGTCGGAGGTCTTTACTTGCCAGTGGGTGTATACTAAATTTGCGAAATTACTCCCGTTAGGAGTCAGCCTCTATGAATGCCCCCCTCGATTGGTTATTGAACGATACCCTGTGGGTGCAGTACCGCACCCGATTGGATCTGCTCGGCGAAACGGAACGCAGCAAGGACGTGAAAGCTGCGCGTCAAGCCATGCTCGATCATCCGCAGGTGCAGTCATTGTTGATCGAGTTGCAGCGATGGCCCGGCCCGCCACTCACGCGCCACAACGACGCGAGTCATCTGTTGCACAAGCTGGTCTTCATCGCCGATCTGGGGGTGCGCGCGACTGATCCCGGGGTTGAGCCGATCGTCGATCGGGTGTTGGATCATGCGTCGGCGGAGGATGTGTTTCAGGTGAAGGTCAATATCGCGGTGCGCTTTGGCGGCATGGGCCAAGATCAATTCGCGTGGATGTTGTGTGATGCGCCGTCGATCGTGTATGCGCTGAGTAAAATGGGCGTGAAGGATCGGCGGGTGAAGGCCGCCGCAAAACACCTGACGAGCTTGCTGCGGGATAATGGCTGGCCGTGCGCAGCCTCTGCCGAGGTGGGCAAGTTTAGAGGGCCGGGCCGCAAGAGTGATCCGTGCCCCTACGCGACGTTGATCATGTTGAAGGCGTTGGCGCAGACGCGTGAATGGCACGACGATGAGGTGTGTCACACCGGCGCAGACGCGCTGTTGGATTTGTGGGCACAGCGCAAGGAACAGCGCCCGTATCTGTTTGCGATGGGCACCGACTTCGCCAAACTCAAAGCGCCATTGATCTGGTACGACATTCTGCATGTGACGGAGGTGCTGACGCAATTCGAGTGGTTGCGCAAGGATAAACGTCTGGGCGAGATGGTGTCGATCATGAAAGCGAAGGCTGATAACCAGGATCGCTTTACGCCGGAATCGATCTGGCAGGCGTGGCGTGAGTGGGACTTCGGACAGAAGCGCGAGCCGTCGGCGTGGCTGACGTTGAGCGCGTGGCGGATGTTGAACCGAACACGATAAACCGGGAGACAAAACCATGCACACCTACATCGTTCTGATGAAGTTGACGGATCAAGGCATTCGTTCAGCGAAAGACGCGCCCGATCGGATCGATGCTGGAATCAATAGTCTGGAAGCGTTGGGCGGCAAGATCATGGGGTTCTATGCCACGTTGGGCGAGTATGACTATGTCGCCTGTGTTGAAGCTCCGAATGAAGCCATCGTGATGCGCTTCCTGCTGGCGTTCGGCGCAGCGGGTGATGTGCGCACGACCACCATGAAGGCTCTCGCGCGTGCGGAGTTTGAGGAGATCGCGCGCAAGTTGTAATGAATGCGGAAGGCGGAGTGCGGAATGCAGAATAACGATCCGGCGATTCAATTCTTACTCCACTCCAGCGATCCATCGATTCGCTATTTCACCCTGATCGATCTACTCGATAAATCAAATCGATCGCGTGAAGTGAAGGCCGCGCGCGATCAAATTCTCGACGGGCCGCGGGTGAAGACCTTGCTCGCAGGTCAGCACATCGGCAAACAGAAATCGAGGGATTCGTTCGGCATTCATCCGGGCGGATTTGGGGTGCATCCGTACAAGAAGTGGGATGGCGCACACTGGCGCTTAGTGTCGCTAGTAGAGTTGGGTATTCCGGCACATGAGCCGCGCGCTGTGGCTGCCGCCGATCAGGTCTTGCAATGGCTCACAAGCGAATTTCATCGCAGCAAGATCAAAGCGATCGATGGTCGCGTGCGGCGCTGTGGATCGCAAGAAGGCAATGCGCTGGCCGTGTGCAGCCGCCTGGGGCTGACCGACGATCCGCGTGTGCAGTATCTTGCGCGATCGTTGATCGCGTGGCAGTGGCCGGATGGCGGCTGGAACTGCGACAAACGACCGAGTGCGAATCACTCCTCGTTCTACGAGAGCCTGTCGCCCATGTGGGGCCTGATCGAATACCACAAAGCCACCGGCGATGAGGCCGCGCTGCAAGCCGCACAGCGCACCGCCGAGATGTTCTTGAGCCATCGGCTGTTTCGCTCGACCACGACCGGCGAGGTGATCGATCCCGAATGGTTGAAGCTGCACTATCCGCTGTACTGGCACTATGATGTGCTGCAAGCATTGGTGATTCTAGGCAGGATGCATGATGCAGGATGCAGGATGCAAGATGCAACCCCACAGGGGCGCGTTGCGGGATGCAAGACTGCAGGAAGCATTGGACCTCGTCGAGGCGAAGCGCCAACCGGATGGCTGTTGGAAGGCCGAAGGGTTCTATTGGGTTCCGCTGGGCAAGCGCACCTCGAATGTCGATGTGGTGGATTGGGGCCGGCGCGGGTCGAATGAGATGATCACGCTCAATGCACTGCGCGTGTTGAAGGCGGCGGGGAGAGCGTAGATATTCTTCGATCGCGAATGAACGCCAATCAATTGTTCGCGGTGATTAGCGTTCATTCGCGGTCTTTATTTCCGATCATGGCTATGCTATAATCGAAGCGTATCGAACATCCGTCCTATTCGCTAATCCCGGATCCCGGATCACTGTTGACTCACATTGATCGGTCATGACTAAGACTCAAGAAAAAAGCACCAAATCCAAAAAAGCCAAGCCCGCTCCCAAGAACAAGAGCAAAGCCACCGAGCCGGCGCCACCGCGCATCCAACTCACCCTCGATCAAAAGCTCGACATCGTGGGCATTATCCTGATCGGCCTCGGCGGCCTGACCATCCTCAGCATGCTGTCCAGTCGTCAAGCCGATATTACCGGCCAGTGGATCGGCTGGCTGCGCGCGACCTTCGGGCTGGGTTTCTTCGTCATTCCGATTGTCTTCCTGCTCATCGGCCTGTGGTTGCTGCTGCGCTCGTTCGAAAAGACGCCGCGCCTGACCCGCGAACAGATCGCCGGCCTCATCATGCTGTTTGTCATCGCGCTCATGTCGTTGGGCTTTTTCGATCGAGCCCTGGCCGGGTCGGTGGGTATGGGTCTGCTCGGCGGGGTTGTTAGCGCCGTGGGCGAAAGTGGTTCGGTCGTCTTGCTGATCGTCGGCTGGATCATCGCCGCGGTGTTGTTGTTTGACGTGACGCCCAGCGAGATCGCGACGAAGATGGCGCGCGCGGCTCGCCGCTTCAAGCCGACGCCGTCTGCTCGAGCTAACCCTGATCAATATGTATCGACGACAACGACGCCGCCTGTCTTCAAGCCGGGTCAACCGGTCGATGTGGTGATCAACCCCAATCGATCGAACGGCAACGGCGTCAAAGCTGCGCCCACCCGATCGGGATCCGCGACCCCCACGAGTGGGGCTCCCACGGCTGAACCCGCTGCGCCACCCGCCTCGCGCTATGGCGTCACGCCGCGCGCTCGCCCGGATGCGCCACCGCCCGGCATGCTGGGCGATCAAACGATGGCGAATCCACTGACCAACGCACCGACGGCCTCTGCGGCGTCGACCGACATTTCACCGACCGGCCCGTTGTATCCGCACGTCATCGGCTTGCAGCAGCCGTGGGAATTGCCCAAGATCGAAGATGTATTTGAAAGCGGTGAAGACGCCGCGTTGAGCGAAGATGATCTGCGTGAGAATGCGCGCCTCATCGAAGAAACCCTGCAGGCCTTTGGCGTGGAAGGCAAAGTCATCGAAGTGAATCGCGGCCCGGCCATTACGCAGTTCGGTGTGGAACCGGGGTTTGTGCAGCGTGGCGGCAAAGTCACCAAAGTGAAAGTCAGCAAGATCACCGCGCTGGCCGATGACCTGGCTTTGGCTCTGGCGGCCAAGACGATTCGTATCGAAGCGCCGGTGCCGGGGCGCAACATCGTCGGCATTGAAGTGCCCAATGCCGAGATCGCCACTGTGGCGCTGCGCGATGTGCTCGAGAGCGAAGCATTCCAGAAGGTGAAGCACAAAGGCGCGCTCCCCATCGCGTTGGGGCAAGATGTTTCCGGTCAAGCGGTTGCTACCGATCTATCCACCATGCCGCACTTGCTGATTGCCGGCACCACCGGATCGGGCAAGAGCGTGTGCGTCAACGCGATTATCTGCTGCCTCATGGCGCACTTCACGCCCGACGAACTGCGCCTGCTCATGGTTGACCCCAAGCGGGTGGAACTGACGACTTACAATGGCGTGCCGCATTTGTTGGCGCCCGTTGTCGTCGATCTGGAAAAAGTGACCGGCGTGCTGAATTGGGTCACGCGCGAAATGGACGAACGTTATCGGCGGTTTGCCAAGAGCGGCTCGCGCAACATCGACGACTACAACACGAAGATCGAAGAGCACAACGCTACAGAAGGCGCAGCGCAAGAACCGATCTTGCCGTACATCGTGGTCATCATCGACGAGTTGGCCGACTTGATGATGCTGGCTCCCGACGAAACTGAAAAAACGATCTGCCGTCTGGCTCAGATGGCGCGCGCCACAGGCATCCACTTGATCATCGCTACGCAGCGCCCCAGCGTCGATGTGGTCACCGGCTTGATCAAAGCCAACTTCCCGGCGCGCATTGCCTTCTCGGTGGCGTCGTCGGTAGACTCGCGCGTGATCCTCGATACGACGGGGGCAGAAAGATTGCTCGGGCGGGGTGATATGTTGTATGTCGCGCCGGAGGTAGGATCGCCGCAACGCTTGCAAGGCTGCTTTGTGAGCGATCGCGAAATTCATCAATTGGTGCGATACTGGAAAGGTCTGCGTGGGGTTGAAGCGGTAACGCCCGTGCCCGGTCTAGGCGGCCATGCCGCGACTAAACCACCGCAACAAGTCTCGTTCCTGCCCGACATTCAATCCGAGATCGAACAGGCTCAAGCGAATGGCGAAGACGATTTGTTGCAGCGCGCCATCGAGGTGGTGAAGCTTCAGAAGAAAGCCAGCATCTCGCTCTTGCAGCGGCAGCTGCGCATCGGTTATACGCGCGCTGCTCGCCTGATCGATCAGATGGAAGAAAAGGGCATCGTCGGGCCGGCTACCGAAGATAGCCGTTGGCGCGAAGTGCTGATGTTAGGCGACGATCGGCAGTTTAGCATGACGGAAGACGAGTAACAGAAATCGGGGCTCTGCGTGTTGTTCTCCACTAGGCTAAAGATAGAGAAACCCGGTTTCTCGTGATGGGGGAAGTTTGTCATCTTCTTTGTAATACCTCCATCATTTGCCATGCCTTCTAATCTCATCTATAATAAGCCACGCACTTAGCCCCAATGATCCAAAAGTCTGCAGCGAATGTGGCGGTACAAGGCATTCGTGATCTACGCTAACACTCTCTGACATAGAAAGGAGGTGTTCGCCTCCAACAAACTCAGAGCAACATTCCCAATTGTCGAATAACGCTGTTTCAATCTGTATCACACATTTCAATGAGGAGAAGCATAACATGCGCAAGTTGTTTTCGCTCAGTATGGTGTTGTTAGTCGTCGCCGGCCTTACCCTGGCGGCTTGTGGTGGTGGCGCCGCAGCTCCGACCGCAGCCCCCACTAAAGCTCCGGCGGTACAACCGACTCAGGCCCCGGCGGTACAACCGACGCAGGCGCCGGCCGTACAACCGACTCCGCCGGCGGCAGCCGGCCCG
>PMCF01000145.1 GCA_003154115.1 Anaerolineae bacterium | reverse complement strand
CCGCTTGCACTTGACTTGATTGGCTTTGCTCTGGTTAATGTTCGATCTTGAACGGCGTCAGATCGTTTTTCCCTTGAAAACAAGGCCAATTCACACTTGTTCAGAGATTCGGTGCCGCGTAGCTGGCTGAGCATTATACGTCGCCATGTGCGAAGGGGTACGAAACTAACAAGCGAATAGTTGCTTCATAGAAGGGCTAATGGTAAGTCACTGTTCCCTCGCGATACGGACGTAGCTTGGTGGCCAGCGCAAAGCGCAGGAGTGCTAAACCAAGAGATGAAACGCCGTTGCGCCAATCAGTTCCGTCAGGCCAAGTTTCACAGGGGTATCAAACCAAACGACCTGCTGGATAAGGTCAAGAGCGAATTAGCCTTAAAAACAAGCCTTTGACGCTCACGGGGTGTACCGGAATCAGTCAATTGACTGGTTCCGTCTAGCCCTGACCATTTGCTTTCTCTCGTCTTGCATGTCGCAACTGGGGCGGAACCAGTCACTGACTGGTTCCGGTTTGGCGGCGCAGGCCGCATCTAAAAAACGATGAGGCTCTATCTTAAGCGGAACCAGTCATTGACTGGTCCAACCCTCCTGGACTGGAACCTACACTTGTTCCCGACACGTCGATCGGTGAGCCAGTCACGAATTCTACTGAGGCTATTCAGAGAGTATTGGTTTTAGAGAAGTTTTGGGCCGCTCATGAGCAACCACTAACGGAAGAGCAGATCGCGGCACATCCTGATCGAGTTGCCGTCGAGTACTATCCCGCACGGGGAGAGGCAGCCGACGCCTATAGCGGAGGTCACTTCACCGATTCAAAAATGGAATCAGAGCCAGTTTGGGTCGTAATCATTAAGGGCAAAGTGCATGTCACAATCATAGGGATCGCGGGACGTGATGGCCCAGTAGAAGCTGATGGTGTTACGTATATTATTTCGGCGCGGACTGGCAAAGTGCTTGAAGTGGCTGCGGGTATACTCCAGAAACAAAAGTAGTAGAAAGGATTCTATGAAGTTAACAAGAGGCTCTGCCAGTTGCAGAGCCTCTTTCAATGGTGAATGTGCCGGACGTGTGCCGACGTAATCCGTTTCCGACCTCTGCGCGTATCAGGTGCGTCAATGGCCCCTACAACATATTCACCGGATCGATGTCGATGCGCCAGTTCATGCCCAACTTCAGTTCGCGCACGATGGAAGCCGGATCGGAATGGCGCAGCGCAATCTGCCAGCGATACTCATCACGCACCTTCGCAAAGAAGCATGGCGCCGGGCCGATGATCGATCCGCGCGCCACACCGCGCTTGGTCAACAGGGCATCTAACTGGGCGGCTACGTCCTGCGCCTCGGCCTTAATCCGATCGGCTTTCGCGTCCCGCCCGAGCAGCCGCGCCACCCGCGTAAACGGCGGATAATTGGTGGCGTAGCGAAACTCCGTTTCATGTTTGACGAACGCCGCGTAATCATGCCGTGACGCCGTTTCGATGGCGTAATGATTCGGCGCATACGTCTGAAGGATGGCGCGGCCACCCAACAAACTGCGTCCCGCACGACCGGCCACTTGCGTCAACAGTTGAAACGTCCGCTCGCTCGCGCGGAAGTCGGGCAGGTGCAGACTGGTGTCTGCCGAAATGACCCCCACCAACGTGACCAACGGCAAATCCAACCCCTTGGCGATCATCTGCGTCCCCACCAGCACATCGGCTTGATGTTCGCTAAAGCGCTGCAAGATAATCTCGTGCGCGCCCTTGCCCGTCGTCGTGTCGCGATCCCAGCGCAGCGTGCGTACCCCGGGAAATAAGCCGACCAATTCACTCTCGATCTTCTGCGTGCCTGCACCAAAATAACGGATACGCGTACTCTTGCATTCAGGACACTGTTGCGGCTGTGCTTCACGATGATTGCACGTATGACAGATCAGGGCCGGCGTGATCTTCACCGGCGCGATCGGCTCGTGGTACGTCAACGGCGAGTCGCAGCGCGGGCACACCACCACGTAACCGCAATCACGGCACATCACAAAGGTCGATTGGCCGCGCCGGTTCATGAACAGGATCGCCTGCTCGCCACGCTGCACCACTTCGGCTAAAGCACTCTGCAAGCGGCGGCTGAAGAGGTGGACATTGCCGCTTTTCAACTCCGCGCGCATGTCCACGATATCGACCGGCGGCAGATCGGTATAGCGGGCGGCGTCTGTTTCGGCGCCCACCGGGTGATACGACTTCGCTTCGATGTGAAAATGCGCGGCCTGCTCTTGAATCACTTGCGCGTGTCCTAGAATGCGTCGCGCCAGCGTCAGCAATTTGTACTCGCCGCGCTGCGCTCGATTCCAGGCTTCCAATGACGGCGTGGCACTGCCCAGGATCACGGTGGCATTCGTTAAGCGCGCTAATTCCACGGCGGCATCGCGCGCGTGATACAACGGCAGACGCACCGGCATGTCGTTCAGGCCGCCGCCTTCGCTCTGCTTATAGCTGCTATCGTGTTCTTCGTCCAACACGATCAAGCCGAGTTTCTCAAACGGCAGGAACAACGCCGAGCGCGCCCCAATGACCAGATCGACTTCGCCCAGCTGCACGCGCCGCCATGTGTCGTAGCGTTCGTCGAGCGAGAGTTCGCTGTGCCACACCGCGACGCGCTCGGGGAAGCGGGCCGCAAAACGTCGAATGGTCTGCGGGGTCAGTGCGATCTCCGGAACAAGCACGATGGCTTGTTTACCCTGCAGCAACACTTCGGCCACAGCGCGCAAATAGATTTCGGTTTTGCCGCTGCCGGTGATGCCATGCAGCAAGTAGACACAGGCGCAAATCGACGAGGCCAGCTGTGGCTGGATGGACTGCCACACTTCAGATTGATCTTGCGTGAGAGCAGGGGGCACGGCGGGCGTGAAAATTCTATTGGATAGCGGATCGCGCAGCACTTCCCGGTACTGAAACTCGATCAGCCCTTTCCCTTCCAGCCAGGTCAAATCGGCCGAGGTGCTGCCGGTTTCGGCCAGCAGCCAATCGATCTCGCTGGCGGCGTGCTGCTGCAAAAACGCGATGAGGGATCGCCGGCGCTGCTTCGTCTCGGCCGTCTTCCCTAACGGGATCGCGTCGGGATCGATCGGGTTGGCCGGCAGCGCCGCCAGTTTGATCCGCTTGCCGTGCGTATCGGGCGCGGGCAGCACGCGCCGTTTCATCACCCAACCTTGATCGATCAGCTGCTCGATCGGACGTTTCCACTCGCGTTGGCCGAAGGCCGCGTTGATCTGCCCGGCGCGCAGCGGCCCGCGCAGGCGCAGCATTTCGATTAGTTCTGCTTGCGATTTAGAAAACCGGGGCAGCGTTTCGGATCGATCGTTCAAGGCATATTCGACATCGGAATGGATCGACTGGCCCGGCGGCGCAAACATCCGCACGCAGTTGCTCAACGGTTCGACGTAGGTGGCGGCCAGCCAGCGGGCCAATTCCAGGTGCGCCGGAGCAACGATCGGCCGCGCCTCCAGCAGCACAGCCAACGGCTTCAAGCGGGGAAAATCGGGCGTCTCATCTGTGGCCCGCATGACGATGCCAGACACCAGCCGTTCCAGCTCGCTATGCGTGCCAAACGGGGCGAGCACAAAAGCGCCCGGCTGAAGTTCCGGCCAGTCGGCGGGGACCAGATAGGTGTAGGTTTCCGGGATGCGTTTGGTAAGCGGTACTCGATGCGGAAAGATGGCAACTTCGGCGTAAAGTGACATGAGCGATCCTGAAAACAGTGTGCGAATTTCTACTGAGTGACGCGCGTCATCACGATCCACGCAATCCGCTTGCCGTCCATCACCTCCACGCGCAAGCACAGTCGATCGTGATCGTTGAGGGGCACATCGACTTCATCGCCGGCTTTGGGGATGCGATCGAGCTGGCCCATCATGTAACCGGCGACAGTTTCGTAGTTGGGATCAACCAGATTGACCCCGAAGACATCATTAAAGTCCGTCAGCAGCATCAGGCCATCCAGCCGCAGGCTGCCGTCGGGCAGCTTCTGCATTTCCGGCTCGTCCGGCTCAAACACGTCACCGACTTCGCCGACGAGTTCTTCCATGATGTCCTGCAGCGTCACCAGGCCCGCCGTGCCGCCGTATTCGTCGAGCAAGATCGCGATGTGCTGTTTGCGCTGGCGAAAGCGCGCCAGCAGCGCGTTGACGCCGATGGTATCGGGCACGAACAGCGGCTCGCGCATGAGCTGGCGGAGCAGCGGCTGTCGATCGGGCGGCAAACGCATGGCGGGCACTAAATCCTTCACATGCAGAATGCCCACGATGTGATCGAAATCGTTTTCNNCGTCACCATTTCGGTGCGCGGCACCATGACTTGATGCGCGGTCAGATCGCCAAACTCAAACACGGCATGCAGCATATCGCTTTCTTGCTTCTCTAACACGCCGCCTTCTTCACTGGCATCCACCAGCATCTTCAATTCTTCGACCGAGTGCAGATGGTCTTTATCGCTGCTGTGATTGAAGCCCAGCACGCGCAGCAGGAAATTGCCGGCGCCGTTGAGGGCCCAGATGAACGGGCGAAAGAGTTGTTCCACCAGCAGGGTGGGGCGCGCCACCAGCAGTGCCGTCTGTTCGGGCCGTTGCAGCGCGATCGACTTGGGCATGAGCTCGCCGATGATGACATGCATGCCCGTGATCAACACAAAGGCGCTGACGCCGGCCGCGGCGATGTGCGCGGCCACGCCGGCAATCTCGCCGGGCAGCCAGGCCAATAAGGGTTCGATCAGATGCGACAAGGCCGGTTCGCCGATCCAACCCAGGCCCAGGCTGGCCAGCGTGATACCGAGCTGCGTTGCTGCGATAAAGCGATCGGGGTCTGCGATGGCCTTCTGGATGGCTCTGGCGCTGGTATCGCCGTGCGCGATCCGTTCGGCAATGCGCGTCTTGCGTACGCTGACCAGGCTGAATTCCGCGGCCACAAAAAAGCCGTTAATCATCACCAGGACGCCGACGAGGGCGAGGCCCAGCCAATCGTTAAGCATAAGACGCTCGAGCTATTTGATGAATCCTTGGAGTGGATCCGCCTGATGATACTGCAGGGCGGCCCAAAACGCGACGACGAACAACACGCTGACCAACAGCACACCCAGCCATTCGGCGCGCAAGGAGTTCCGGTCGACCACGCGAGGGGCGCCACTGCCTTGCGCTTCCACCTGATAAAACGGGCACAACAGCCAGCCGAGGATCGCGCCGCCGATGAAGCCGCCCAGGTGCCCGAAGTTATCAATGGCCGAAACGCTCAAGCCATACAAAACGTTGATCGCAATGACCACCACCAGATTTGTCAGGCGGTTGCGGCTCATCGCGCCAAAGACAGTGCGATTACGCACGAAGAAGGCCACCAACGTGCCGATCAAGCCCATGATGGCCGTCGATGCGCCGGCCGACAAGCCATACGTGAAAGCGTAACTGGCAATCGCGCCAGACAAACCCGTCAACAGGTAGATAACGAGGAAACGCGCCGGGCCGTAAAACATCTCGACCTCGGTGCCGACAATGTAGAGCGCGTACAAATTGAAGAACAGGTGCATCAACCCGATGTGCAGGAAGTTCGCGGTAAACAAGCGCCAGTAATCGCCCGTAGTCACCAGCGGCGCAAAGTTCGCGCCGAGCTGAATCAGCGTGCGCGGATTGTCACTGCCGCCCGCCAACGTCTCGATCGCAAACACGACGACGAGCAGGCCCATCAGGACGTAGGTCACACGCGGGCGATAGGTGGGCAGGCGCAGTGAAACAGATTGGGGCGCAGAGGGTGATGAGTTCACAGTGAGACCTTTCTGGGCTGCACGCGGCAGTGTTCGGCGCGGATGATGCCGCTGACGTCCTGCACCGTTTCCGCCAGTCGATCGTCGTGATTGATCACGACGTAGTCGAATTCAGGAATGCGCTGCATTTCCTCGCGCGCGGTCGCGATGCGGATGCGCAGGCTTTCCGGCGATTCAGTCTTGCGGCGCTGCAAGCGCTGCACCAACTCTTCTTCAGTCGGCGTCGTCAAGAAAATGAAGATCGCTTGCGGGATCAGGCGCTTCAAGGTGGCGGCCCCTTGCACGTCGACGCGCAGCACCACATCCTGTCCCGAATTCAAGGCCTCGCGAATCGGTTTTTTGGGAATGCCCTTGTAGTCCCCATACACAATGGCGTGCTCCAGCAACTCGCCTTGCTCCAGCAGCGTCACGAAGTCTTCCGTGGTCACGAAGAAATAATCGACGCCGTCGACTTCGTCGGAGCGTTTGGGGCGCGTATTCATCGTCGGCACGAAGCGAAACGGCCGGCCCTGTTCGCGCAAGCCGCGCAGCACGCTGTCTTTGCCTACCCCCGAAGGCCCAGAGATTACGACGAGCAGGGCGGGACGTTCGGGGAGGGGAGTAGATTCAGTCACGGTCACTAATCCTCAGGTATAATCGGTATTGCGTATTCCGTATTGCGTAAGGTGGATGGTCAAATTTATTACGCACTACGCACTATTTTCATGTTATCAGGGAGTCCGAACAATGCCTATCTATGAATATCGTTGCACCGACTGCCGGAAGAAAGTCTCGGTCTTCTTTCGCAGTTTTTCAGCCGTCGATCAAGAGCAAGCCCGCTGTCCCATTTGTAACGGCACGCATCTGACCAAAATGGTCTCCAAAGTGCGCGTCATGCGCGGCGCTGTGTCGTCCGGTGGTGACGACAGCCTTGACGATTCCATGCTCGACGATCTCAACGAAAACGANNTGGGCCGCATGATGCGCCGCATGGCCGATGAATCTGGCGAAGACATGGGGCCGGAATTCGGCGACGTGATCAAGCGCCTTGAAAAAGGTGAAGACCCCGAAGCGATTGAGAAGTCCATGCCGGAACTGGGCGAAATGGGCGGCGCGGAAGGCGGCCTGGGCGCTTCGCTGGGTGACGATCTATAAGTCACCTTGTCTCATAGTCAGATAGTCCTGTAGTNNACTACAGGACTATCTGACTATGAGACTAACGACTTCCCAGATCTCCGCCTGAATCACATCTACTGCGCGGGCCGCATCGACGCACACCCAGCGCTCGGGTTCTTCACGCACCATCTGCAAATAACCGGCCCGCACGCGCCGATGAAACTCCACCGCCTGATCGTCCAAGCGGTTCCATTCGCCGCCGCCGCGCTTGCGCCGCTCGATCCCTTCTTCGACTTCGATATCGAGATAGAACGTCACATCCGGCCGCAAGTGGAGCGTGGCGAAGGCGATGACGCTCTTCACGGCCGCTAAATCCAGCCCGCGCCCGTAACCTTGATAAGCCAGCGTGCTATCGGCATACCGATCGCATAACACGATCCCGTCGCGCCGCTGCAAATGCGGCTTGATCAGTTGATCGACCAACTGCGCACGCGCGGCGTTGTATAGCAAACACTCCGCCCGATCGCTCATCTCGCGATTGCGGAGACTGTGCACCACGGCGCGGATTTGCTCGCTGATGGCCGTGCCGCCCGGCTCGCGCACCGTCAGCACCTCATAGCCGGAGGCCGTCAAGGTGTCTGACAACAATTTGATTTGTGTCGATTTGCCGCTGCCGTCGGGGCCTTCGAAAGTAATGAAGAGGCTCATGATCTTGGGAGACCTCGGAGGTTTTCAAAACCTCCGAGGTCTATTTACTCCCGGAAAATTCTGACGCGCCGGTACGGTTCGCGCCCGTACGAATGCGAAATGAGCTGCGCTTCGCGGATGATCTCGTGCTGCATGCGGCGGATATGGGGCGGCTGCGGATTGAGATCAACCGATCGGGCGCCGGTGCTCACGCGCGCGATCGCATCCTGCACATCGCGCATCGCCACCGAATACGGATCAGTTTCTTCGCTGGTCAGGCCGAACACATCCGTGATGAAGTTGTCGACCTGCATGGCCGTGCTGGAGCGCAGCACGTAGATGGGCATGCCGCTCTTCTCCGCATCGGCGATCATCTTGGGCCGCTTGCGGTAGTAGTTCTTCACCGTCACCACCAGATCGGCCTCGTCCAGATCGGTGACCACCGTCAACGGCACGCGCAAACGCTGCGCGGCTTCCTCCAATTTATTGCGTGCCAGCCCATAGCCAAACGCCCGCATCGACTTGAGTGTGCCGCGGGGCGCTGCCGCCGGGATCATCGCCAGATCGCTGATAGCCTGTTCGGCTTCATCTTCCGTATCGATCGGTTTGCGGCGCGACGACGTGCTTCGCTCGCGTTCCAACGGCATCTCGCGCCCGCCGTACTCTTGCCGGCCGCCGTGTTCTTGCCGGCCGCGTTGCGGCGCTTCCGAGTGCTGCATCACGCAGTTCACCACGCCGTTCTCATCCCGATCGCGCAATTCAGTTTCCACCGGGCGTCCGCGCAGCAGATTATCCACCGACATCGCCACGTCGTGATGCACGATCAGGCGCTGCCGCTCCTGAATCTCGATCAGCACATCGAACGAAGGCGGGGCGCGCCGTTCCAGCACGGTCTTCTGCGTGCCGCGCCGGCGCGCTTCTTCATCGGACAACGTTACGCTTTCAATGCCACCCACCAGATCGGAGAGTGTGGGATTCAGCAGCAGATTATCGAGCGTGTTGCCGTGCGCCGTGCCGATGAGCTGCACCCCGCGTTCGGCGATGGTGCGCGCCGCCTCGGCCTCCAACTCGCGCCCGATCTCGTCGATAACGATCACTTCAGGGTTGTGATTCTCCACTGCTTCGATCATCACTTCGTGCTGCAAGTTGGGCTGGCGCACCTGCATGCGCCGCGCCCGGCCCACCGCCGGATGCGGAATATCGCCGTCGCCGCCGATCTCGTTCGAGGTGTCGACGATCACCACGCGCTTACGAGGACGATCGGGAGCATTGCCGTCCGCCAGCACGCGCGCGGCCTCGCGCAGCATCGTCGTCTTGCCCACTCCGGGGCGGCCCAACAACAACAGGCTCCGACCGGACGCGATAATATCTTCGATGATGTCGATGGTGCCGTACACCGCGCGGCCCACGCGGCACGTCAGGCCCACGATGTGCCCGCGCCGGTTGCGAATGGCGCTGATGCGATGCAGCGTGCGTTCCATGCCCGCGCGATTGTCCGCGTCAAATTCGCCGATACGCGCCACGACCAGATCGATATCGCCCTGCGTCACTTCTTGATCGCTGAGGGTGAGTTCTCGATCGGTGTAACGGGCTTCCGGTTTCCGCCCCAGATCGAGCACGATTTCCAGCAGTTTATCGTTTTGGTTCGCCGCATGAACAGCCTCAGCCACGTGCGGCGGCAGTACATCAAATAAAATATCCAGGTTGTCGGTAATGTATTGTTGCATGATTTATCTCAAACGCGGTTGGCGTCTATAGTCCGCCAGTTCTTTCGCATGGCCTCAATTTCGACTTGGGTCTTCTTCACGCGATCTAGGTACACTTCAAAACTCGCCAGTGCTTCATCCAGCGAAGCCGGCTTGATCTGTTGCGGATCAAATTCCAGCCATTCTGCCGGATGGTGTCGCCACAGGCTCTTGGGTGAAGTGATGAGCAGCATGATCCTTGAGTCAGACTCGGCGATATCCACAATTTGACCATACCAGTGTTGCACTTTGACAATGGCGCCAACTGTGATGAAATCCGGTTTATTCATAGCCATTACTCAATAACTCCTCGGTAATTTGTAAAGCCTCTTCCCGTGAGTGAGGATAGTACCCAAGCCGGTTCAGCACGGCAACTAACAGGTAGTGCTCACCTGAGGCGGAAAAAACATCTGCTAAGCCGGGAGTATTGCTGTACTGGATGTCGAGTTCATCCCATTCTTCACGCGTGAGTTTGCGTTTGGGTGTGCCGGGCATCGCGATCTGCTCCTTATCCTCTGGGATGCACTAGCGGTGCCGTGACTTTTTCCAGGCCGGGCACTTTGCCGAGTTCAGGTTCTGAAATCAGGTTGACCAGATGCTTGACCATCATCACGGTCGAGCTACGCTGCTCGAAACCGAGCGTGACAAGTCCATGCCCCAGCCATTCCTGATAACGCCGCACGCCGCAATAGATCGGCGCGGTCCAATTGGTTCCGAACAAGCTCAACCCATATTCGACCACGGCGGCGGCCCGCGCTTCGGCGCGCGGATGCACGAGCAGGTTGAACCACGCGCCATCCGGCCCGCGCCGGACTTGCAGATAAGCTGTAATTTCTTGCTGATCCTCCAGCACATAGCCGCGCACCGCACCCGATCGATACATGCGCGGCGCGCCATCGGCCAGCTGGGCCAGGCGTGGCACGGTGTTGTGATAGAGCTGATGCACACCCCATTCATCGGCCAGCTGGCACGGGCGCAGCAGCGGTTCGACCAGCACCGTATCGCGCGGCTTCTGCCAGCAATAGATGGTCTGCCGCACGTAGATGGCGTAGCCGGCCTGGTGCAATACCTCGATCGCTTCGCTCTCTTCAGGCACTTCGGCCACGATGTACTGCAAGCCCAACTTGCCCGTTTGGGTTGCCGCATGATCGAGCAGATACGCCCAGACTTCGCGTGTCTGGTGATTCACCTGTACACCGGGCGCGATGAACGTAATCACACTGAACTTGTGATCACGCTGATCGCGCAGCTGAATGACGCCGCACAGTTTGCCCTCGTCTTCGGCGCGCAGGACATACGTGCGCAAGCCGTGCCCGCTCAGCGAGAAGAAGCCGGCCAGCGCCGCTTGCAGCGGGCGTGGATGTCGCGTGAGGGCCAGTTCGGCATAGAGCGGAGTGCCTTGGCTCTCGATCTGCGAGACCAAAGCGAGATCGCGGAGATCAAAGGTGCGAATCATAGTCGTGCGTAAAGCGTAAGACGTAAAACGTGAGGGAAGTTTCTACGCTTTACGTTTCACTTTCCGCCATTTTCAAGAAGTAACGATGAAACCGATCGTCGTAAGACAATTCCGGATGGAACGACGTGGCGAGCAGGTTGCCCTGCCGCGCCGCGACGATCACGTCTTGGTTATCCTTCTCAACGCGCGCCAGCACATCTACGCCGGCTCCCACCGACTCAATCAGTGGGGCGCGGATGAAGATCGCATGGAACGGTTTGTCGCCGTCGACGCCCTTGATGTTCAAGTTCGCCTCGAACGAATCGACCTGTCGCCCGAAAGCATTGCGCTGCACGCGCACATCCATCAGGCCCAGCAAAGGTTGATCGCGCCCTTCGCCCTCCACGGCCTTGGCCATGAAGATCATGCCCGCGCAGGTGCCCCATAACGGCTTGCCTGATCGAGCCAGTTCGCGCAGCGGCTCCATCAAATTGTACCGCACCGCCAATTTCCCGATCGTCGTCGATTCGCCGCCGGGAATAATGACGCCGTTCACATCGTCAAGGTCTTGCGGTAACCGCACTTCAACCACCTCCACGCCCAGACGCCGCAGCATCGCTTCATGTTCGATAAATGCGCCTTGTAAGGCCAATACCCCGATTTTCATTCGTGATCCATTCAACTTCATGATGAGGTAAGCATGAACTCACGCCACAGGCTGCATGCTTAGCAGATGGCAGATCTCGATGCCATTATCAAGGTCATTCCAGTAAATCGCAAAACCGCCGGGTTCAATCGACCAATTGGCGCGCTGCTCCGGCGTCGCCCGGACTAGCCAGCTGAGCCACGGCACGCGGTTCATGGGCAAGCTAATCTCGCGGCTATCGCTGAGCGTTACACTTAATTGTTCGCCGACAAAACGCACACTCGCTGCGCCAACCTCTTCCGTGATGCTGCTAGCTGAAGTAAGCATTCCATACCTCCAACAGTCGCGCCTGGTTTTGGCGTGTCAACCGTAAAATACGATCCACTTCAGTTGCGTTGTAGCCGTGATTATGCTGTAAGGAAACGGGCAGCAACCAGATTTTCGCTTCGTTGTTATCATGCAGCACATGAACGTGCGGAGGCTCATTACCATCCGATGAATAAAACCGGAATTTGTAGCCCTCGATCAACACCGTCGGCATATTACTCCACGATCAAGCGCATCTCATTCGTCGGCATGAAACCGAGTTCTTCATATAAGCCGCGCCCCATCTCGCTGGCATGCAGGCTGATGCGCGGCCAGCCATTTTCACGGCAGTCAGCGATCATCGCCTGTAGGATGCGCCGGGCCAATCCCTGACGGCGATATTCGAGCGCCGTGTACACGCTGTGCACATACACCAATCCGCGCCGCTGCCCATCGGGACGCGGCAGCCAATCGGTGAATTTGAGCGCGCCACTAGCGGCGATTTTCCCATCGTCTTCGATCATCCATACCCGCGTCGCTCCGGCTGGAATTTCATAGCGCAGGATATCGGCGTAGGCCACATCCATCGCCTCAAAGTGATCCCGATCGCGTGTCACGCCCTTCAGCGCATCCATATCCTCAAACATCCGGCGGCGATGGCTGACCAGAACCGGGATGTCGGCTGCGACCGCAAGGCGAAGTATCAAGGTATCAGTCATGATGGAAACTGTATTTCGTAATGCGTGAAGCGTAATGATTGCCCTTACGTTTTATGCATTACGTTTTATGTTCTACCAACCCCGTCCGGCCATGCGCTCGGTTTCTTCCAGCGTCATGACCGTGCGGCCCACCATCGGTTCGCCCAGATTCTTGCTGACTTCGGCGATAATGTTCGCATCACGGAAGTGCGTGGTCGCTTCGACGATGGCCTTGGCGCGCTGCGCCGGATTGCCACTCTTGAAGATGCCGGAGCCGACGAACACGCCGTCGACGCCCAACTGCATCATCAAGGCCGCATCGGCCGGAGTAGCAATGCCGCCCGCCGCAAAATTCACCACTGGCAGACGTCCCAATTCCTTGGTCTCGACGACGAGATCATACGGCGCGCCGATTTCCTTGGCGTAGGCCATCAGCTCTTCGACCGGCATCGTCTGGAGTTTGCGAATGTCACCCAGAACCGCGCGGGCGTGGCGCACCGCTTCCACCACATCGCCGGTACCCGCTTCGCCCTTGGTGCGCATNNGATGCGGCGCAGGGCCTCGCCCAGATTGCGGCAGCCGCACACGAACGGCACTTTGAAGTCGTGCTTGTAGACGTGATGCGCTTCGTCAGCGGGCGTCAGCACTTCGCTTTCGTCGATGAAGTCGACGCCGATCGCTTCCAGCACCTGCGCTTCCACAAAGTGCCCAATGCGGCATTTGGCCATGACGGGAATCGTCACCGCCTCCATAATGCGTCTGATCATATCCGGATCGCTCATGCGCGCCACACCACCCTGCACGCGAATGTCCGCCGGGACGCGCTCCAACGCCATGACGGCGCACGCGCCCGCCTCTTCCGCGATCTTGGCCTGCTCGGGCGTGACCACATCCATGATCACTCCGCCCTTGAGCATCTGCGCCAGACCACGCTTGATGACCACGGTTCCCACATCTTTCTGCATGTTACCCTCCGCTTTTCACGATAAATTTTCACAAGTTCAAATCAATTCTACCACGAATGACCCGCGCGACAGGTCTGAAATACGTACGATATAGCAAAACGGAGTGAGGTTTTCCCACTCCGTTTTAACGTCATCATTCAGAACAACGGCTCTTTCGACTGCGGTAGGACGCTACGCAGACGCCCTCCTTGCGAGAGGTGATCGCAAAGCGAGTCAATCTTCCCTAAATCCCGCGTAAGAGGTTGCCCGCTTTAGCTATTTCGGGGGTATGCTGTTATCTGTGGAGGGTTGCGCTGAACTCACCGAGAAAGTTGTTTCACTCACCATTTACTGCATTCAGGCGGGCGCTCTTCGTGCTTGCTCTGATAGCTTTCAGCGTAATTCTTCTGAGCTGCAAGCCTGCGGCTTCATTGCCTACGTTTAACTCATCGATCATCTTACCACCGACACTGACTGAGGTTGCTATCCGGCAGATGCTCGTTGCTAAGGCCACGGACCTGGCCCACATCGATGAAACCCGAACAGCCGCACGCCTGACGCCAGACTCCAAAATCCTTTGGCCGACACTTATACCTCGAACTGAAATACCAGAACCTACTGCTTTTCCGTCGGTAGACAAACTCCTTGGCGACAACATTACCCCTGTTGGGGCGGGTGTCATCGGAGAGTTCATGCCATTACTGAATCATGGGCGCTATCACATCATCAACACGTGGATTGAAAACCAAGATAACAATACACAGAGGGTCTACGTTTATGCCGGGGAGATCGCTGGCCCTGGAGGTGAAGGGACGTCACAAGGGGTCGTCGTTGTTCAGGTTTTTCGGATAATGGTGAAAAATAGTTTGGCCGTTAGTACATTTATCACGGCAACAGAGCATCCAACCTCGATTCAGGCCGGCCCTGTTAAGATCATCGATGCCGTTGGCGAACGGCTCGCCCTTCAATCAGTGACGAATGCGACAAAATTCTACTTTGATGTCCCTTCACGCCAATTCGTATCTTCATTGACGGCCATCGTTCCGACGGTTCCTATACCAAGCAGTCCGCTGGCTACGCCTACGCCCGCGCCATAAGCGCATAGTCAATGTCAGTAAGTTAGCGCGTTGGGTTTGTCATTCTCGCGTGCTTCTAGCGGGAATCCAGAATGCCTACCAGCGCAAATCGCCTATCGTCAGCCTGGATGCCCGACAGAAGCATTCGGGCATGACATTACGTCCGGGTTAACTTACTGACATTGAGCGCATAGTCACATGCTACCCCTCTCAACGAAATCAGCGAGTCGTCAATCAACTCGCTGATTTCAGTTTCTCAAAAACCTATTTCACGCCAAAACCGTGATGTTCCCCAGCTGAATGTACGGCGTGAAGATGTCGTCGCTCCAGTAGCCGTCACAGCTCAGCGCCTCGATGTTTTGCAGCGCGTGATACAGATCGCCGCTGACGCTGGCGCCGCGCACGTAGCCGGCCACGCGCCCATGTTTGATCTGATAGGCCAGCACAATGGTGCGCGAGAATTCGCCCGTCAACCCGATCGAGCCATCGCTCTCGCCGATCAAATCGATCAGCAGGCCATCGTTCATGCTCTTCAGTATATCGGACAGGGTCACGTCGCCGCCCTGCACGCGCACGTTGGTCGGCGCGGGGACGGGCGGTTCCAGCATGTCGCGCCAGCCGTTGCCGGTGCTGCTCACTTCGGCCTGCGCCGCCGAGATGAGATTGTGATAGAAGCCGGTCACGACGCCGTTTGAGATCAACGGCGTGCACTGGCTGCGCGTCCCCTCATGATCGACCCACGCGCTGTACGGGCGCGCGGGCAGGGTGGCATCGTCGTAGAGATTGAAGCGTGGATCGAACAACGGCTTGCCGAGTTGGCTGCTCAACCCCGATCGGCGTTTGCCGCCCCGCGAGTTGTTATTGAAGGCGAACGAGCCGTTGAAGGCCATCAACATCGGTTCGAGTAAAGACGCAAAGGCGCTGGGCGAGAAGAGCACCGACTGCGGTCCGCTTACCGGCTCGATGGGTTGTCTGGCCCAGCGGAAACGGCGCGCCATGCGCCGCGCAAAATCGAGGTGGCTGTCGTCCAGCTGCGTCGTCGCAAACCGATCGAGCGCGACCAGCACTTCGCCGTCCGCGTGCCGTTCGATCCACGTCTCGGCCTCCAACCACGAACGCGACAGGTGCGCCTTGCCGCCGTTGCTGTTGTGCAGGTCGATCGTTTCGTGGATGCGGCTCACATTGAGTTCGATGGCGAGATGCGGATTGTGCTGCCGCATCACACCCAGCATTTGTCGCGTCCAATCACGCAGATCAGACTCGGTTAGGTCATCGACAGCAGAGTGCGCTTGATCGCTCGTGCTGAGATCGCTCGGAAAAGCGAGCGTGGTTGGCACTTTCACCTGGGCGCTGGCCGTGGCGCGTTGAATGAGTTGGTCGTCGCTGAGGCCATCCGTGGTGCTGGCATGCCCGACCTTGCTATTCGTGATTACGCGCGCCGCCCGTCCGCGGTAACTCTGCTGCTCGATCGACTTGACGCGGCTGAACTTGCAGCCGACGCGGGTGACGTCTAAATTCCGTTCAATGAGTTCAACTTGCTTATCCATCTCACACCTCTTTTGGATCCACGAAGAACACGAAGTATCACGAAGAATTCAACTTCGTGTTCCTTAGTGAACTTCGTGGATCATCTTTATGCTCCACCCACCAAAACGTCTCTCACGCGGATGTGCGGCCCGCCATCGCAGACGGGCAAGCCTTCTGCGCCCTTGCCGCAATCACCCGAACTTTCATCCCAGGCGAAGTCGCTGCCGATGCCGTCGATGTTGTGCAACGTCTCAAAGACATTGCCCGTCAGCGTCATCGAACGCAGCGGTTCGGCGAGTTCACCATGCCGGATCATGCAGCCGTGCTTGGCGACGAACGTGAAATCCTCCAGCAGCGTTTCGCCGCCCGCCCAATCACGCGCATACACGCCCAGTTCGATGTCTTTGATCAGATCGTGCAGCGCCCCGCCGTCAGATGCGGCCAGCGCCGTGTTGGTCATACGAACTTGCGGGGCGTAGCGATACGACGTGGCCCGCGCATTGCCGGTGGGCGCTTCGCGCATCTGCCCGGCTGTCTCGCGTGAATGCAGCCGTCCCACCAGCACGCCGTCACGCATCAGCCACGTTTTCTGCGCAGGCACGCCTTCGTCATCGTAGGCCAAACTGCCGCGCAGTCTCGACACCGATCCATCATCGTAGATGTTCAAGTTGTGCGGCCCGAATTGTCGGCCCAGCGTCATCATCACACGCGCGTCGGGATTCTCAGCGATGAAGTCCGCTTCCGATAAGTGCCCGAATGCTTCGTGAGTGAACAGTCCTGTCATGATCGGATCGAGAATAACGGTGTAACGGCCGGCCTTCACCACTTGCGCCGACAACTGCTCGACGGCTAAACGGGCGGCCGCCTGGGCCAGCTCAGTCCGATCGAGCACCGCCTCATAACCGCAGGCCAGCGCCAGCGATTGGTTGCCACGCTGGACGTTGTCGCCATCACGCGCCAGTGCCGTAAATTGCAGATCGATCAACGGGCGCTCTTGATAGATGAACGCGCCCTCGGTGTTGGCGTACCACGTGGAGACGAAAGCGTCGCTGTAGGCGACGTAGGTCGATTCGATGCGCGGATCGGCATTCAGCAGCAGATCGTTGTAGCCGCCGACGAGCACTTGCTTATCATCCAGCGGCACTATGCGGAAATCGATCGAGAGATCCGCCGGGACGCGAGCGACGATCGGTTTGACGGGGGCCAGCGTGATCGGATCGGCATCGAGCGTATGCGCCAGCCGGATCGCATCACACACGCGATCGCGCAGATCGGCATGGCCCGTAAAGGTGGCCGCGCCCCAGCCGCCGTGGGTCGCCAACGCGCGCGCGAAACCGCCAGCATCGATGGAGGTATCGACCGTGACGAGCTGATCGCCGCGATAGACCAGGTGCGTGGTTTCGCGCCGCTCCAGACGGATTTCGGCGTAAGGCGTGTTGAGTTGACGAAGCGCCTCGAATAGACGGTCCTGCATCGCCGCCTCCAGCGATGACAAATCACCCCCGACGTGGTGAGGTCGAAGGTCGATTCAGTGTGTCATGTGTCGGTCGATAGACTGCGAAAGCGCCAGATTTCTCGGCAAAACAAGGGGGAAACAGCGGTGTCGCAACTGCCTGTTAATTTTATCATGCCCCACGTTGACGGCGTCAAGGGGGAGTTTACCGGCCTACATCTGGCGATTGTGCCAGACGGGATACCCAGTCATGGGGTACGATCTGAGGCCGTGTTCAGATAGTGGACACAGATTTGGCTGTCCACAGCCCCTGCCGAACGTCTCCCTCTTTACGCTTTCTTGACAAGCCGCGTCGCTTCTTGACACCCTTTTGACCCCGATCTGCGGCACAATGAAAGCGTCGATTTCACTGGGAGGTAATAGTTCATGGACGTTTTATTTCTGATCGTTACGCTGCTGTTCTTCGGCCTGTCATACGGCTTTGTGAAGCTGTGTGAAAAACTATAAGGGGGAAACATGCCTGCACTCTACATCATTGGCGGTTTGATCTCGCTGGGCCTGTTGGCGTATCTGTTTGTCGCTCTGCTTAAACCGGAGAAATTCTAATGACTGTCAATGGCATTCTACAAATCGCGCTTTACCTGGTCGTGCTGATCGCGCTGGCCAAGCCGATCGGCTCGTATATGGCCCGCGTGTATGAAGGCGAATCAACATTTCTCGATCGCCTCCTCGGCCCGATCGAGCGGTTGATCTATCGCGTGAGCGGCATTCATCCTGATGTGGAGATGAACTGGAAGACGTACACGGTCGCGATGCTGATCTTTAATCTATTCGGCCTGTTGGTCGTGTACCTGCTGCAGCGCTTTCAACAGGTCTTGCCGCTAAACCCGCAGGGCCTGAGCGCCATCTCGCCCGATTCGTCGTTCAACACCGCCGTCAGTTTCGCGACCAATACCAACTGGCAGGGTTATGGCGGCGAAACGACGATGAGTTACCTGACGCAGATGCTGGCGTTGACGGTGCAGAACTTCGTTTCGGCAGCGGTGGGTATGGCGATCGTCGTCGCGTTGATCCGGGGCCTGGCGCGCAAATCGGCCCAGACGATCGGCAATTACTGGGTCGATCTGGTGCGCACGACGTTGTACATCTTGCTGCCACTGTCACTCATTCTGGCGATCGTGTTGGTGTCGCAAGGCGTCGTTCAAAACTTCAATCCCTATCAGCCGGTGTCCTTGCTGCAATCAACGGTGGATGGGAATGGGGCCGCGGTCACCACGCAAATCCTGCCGATGGGCCCGGCCGCTTCGCAGATCGCCATCAAGCAGCTGGGCACGAACGGCGGCGGCT
>PMCF01000051.1:9769-10009 GCA_003154115.1 Anaerolineae bacterium | reverse complement strand
GCCCACTTTGCGACAGCGCAGCCCCAACTGCATCATAAACTGCCGCACCTGGGTCGGACTGCGCTTGATCCCGGTCAGACGCTCGATCTCGGCTTGGGCTTTCTTGATCGTCGCCACTGGCTTGTCTCGAAAATGCGCTTCCAAAGTGGCGGCCTGGGGTTGCAACTCGCTGGTCGGACGGTAGCTGTGCAGCACCTTCAAGCCCTCGACGCCCCCGGTTTGGTACAACCCAAAGTAATC
>PMCF01000051.1:0-9725 GCA_003154115.1 Anaerolineae bacterium | reverse complement strand
AATTTATGCCCGTGGGCAGTATAGAGACGATCAACAGGCGGGTCATGGTGAAACCGGACTTTGAGGAGTTGGTGGAACGGCACAGCGCGGAAATTTTCGCGTATGTGTGGCGTATGCTGCGCGAGACGAACGATGCCGAAGATTGCCTGCAAGAAACGTTCCTGCGCGCGTTTCGATCTTACTCGCGCGTGCGGACGGGGACGAATTATCGGGCGTGGTTGTATAAGATTGCGACGAATACGGCACGCTCGCAGTGGAAGCGGAGAAAACGAAGTGAGACTTACACGATCGATCTCGATCCCGAAATGCAGGCCGATGGGGCGTCTGTGATCGATCGAGTTGAGCAGAAGACGCTGCTGGTCGCGGTGGCTCGCGCGGTGGAGGAATTGCCGGAACAACAGCGTGCGGCGTTGATCATGCGGAAGTATCAGGAGTTGAGTTATGCGGAAATCGCGGCGGCGCTGGAATGCAATGAAGCCGCGGCGCGGGCGAATGTGTATCAGGCCGTGAAGAAGTTGCAGACGCGGTTGGGTGTCAACGGACACGTGCTGCGCAGTGCTGCGTAGGCAACGAATCAACGGATGGCCGTCAACGGATGCCTGTGGCGAAGCGGATAAACGGATATGTGGATGAAGGAGGCGAGCGAGATGACGCCTGAATTCGAGTTGGATGACAAAGTAGCGAAGGTGCTCGATGCGGTATATGCCGCGCCGAGTGAGCGTGCGACAAAACAGGCACAGGTTAAATTGCGGAGGGCATTGATGACGGCCAGGGGAAAGATGGTCTATTACGGTTATGCGCCCAAGACGCGGGTGGGGCCGTTGTTCGTGGCGGTGAACGATCGGGGTTTGGTGGCGCTGGATTTTGGATTGAGCGAGCAGGAATTTGTAGCACGCGTCGCGCAGCGCACGAAGGCGACACTGGTGCGATCGGATGATGAAACGGGCGAGGCGCTGCAGCAAGTGCAGGAGTATCTCGCTGGCCGGCGCACGACGTTCGATCTGCCGCTGGACATGAGCACGATGAGCGAGTTTCAACGGCGGGTATTGAATATCGCGCTGAAGATTCCGCGCGGCAAGGTTCTGACCTACGGGGATGTGGCCAAAGCGATCGGGAAGCCACAAGCCTCGCGGGCGGTGGGACAGGCACTGGGACACAACCCCGTGCCGATCGTGATTCCGTGTCATCGCGTGCTGGGCGCGGATGGATCGCTGCATGGTTATTCCGCTGGCGGCGGCCTTCAAACGAAGGCGTGGTTGCTTCAACTGGAGGGAGCTGTGTTGCCCAAGATGTCCGAATAGGATTAGAGAAATTTATAATTATACCGAATATATATTGACAAACACAGAATTTTCCTTATAATAATTGGTAGATAGCCTAAAGGGCAAATGGAGGTTAAACATGAATTCTCGAGCGTCGAAGATGGAGACACAGCTGCGCGTGATGTTGTTGAAGGGAGAAGTCCAGCGCGTGAAGCCGGACTATCGAGGGCTGCGAGTTCGATCGGGGTTGGCGTGGATTACACTGAATGGCCGCGATCTGGTGTTGAAGCGCGGCGAAGAAGTCGCGCTCGAAATGCAACAGGAGGCGGCCGTGGTGTCGCCGTTAGGGCATGTGCCGCTGGTGATCGAGCTGCTGGGCGAGGCGCCACGCCAGCCGACAGCCGATCCACACCTGGCGGTCAGCACACGATGATGACGGCTCAACTCGACGACATCGATCGCCAGATACTCGATCTGTTGCAACGCGAGGCGCGCATGACGAATGCCGCCATTGCCGCCGAGGTGGGCCTCACGGCCCCCTCGGTGTTTGAGCGCATCCGGAAATTGGAACAGCGCGGCGTGATCCGCGGCTATACGATCAACGTCGATCCGGCCCTGTTGGGCAAGCCGATGACGGCTTTCATTCGTGTGACAGCCGCGTTCGATGCAAAGTATGATGCCGGGCTAGCCGCCATCAGCCAGGATGCCGACGTGCTGGAGTGTTACGGCGTGGCCGGCGAAGACTGTCTGATCATCAAAACCGTCGTCAGCGATCCCGGCGAATTAAACGAACTGCTGAATCGCATTCGAGGGCACGTGTCCGTGCAGCACAGCGTGACGATGATCGCTTTGCGCGCATTGAAAGAAAACGCGCCGCTCAACGTGCTGCCCAAACCCGAAAGACCAGTGGCGGCCAAGCGAGTGCGCGCCAAGCAGTGAATTGAGCCAGGGGGAAAATCGCATGAAACTGAAAGAATGGGCGGCGTTTGGATTGCTGGGGTTGATCTGGGGCTCGTCGTTTTTGTGGATCAAAATCGGCGTGGAAAACATCACGCCGTTTGTGTTGGTGACGGTGCGCATTTCGTTTGGCTTAGTTGGACTGTTGGTGGTGATGGCTGTGCAGCGCCAGTCCTTTCCCCGTGATAGAAACACGATCTTCAAGTACATCTTCATGGGCGTGTTCAATCTGGTGATCCCATTCATGTTGATCACGTGGGGCGAAACCAAAATCGACTCCAGCATGGCGGCCATTCTAAATGGCGCGCAGCCGTTGTTCGTCATTGTCATTGCGCATTTCTGGTTGCACGACGAGAAGATCACATTGCCGCGCTTCGGCGGGTTGATCATTGGGTTCATCGGCGTCGTGGTGTTGGTGGCGCAGGACTTTAAGCCGGGCAGCTTGCAGGGCGATATTCTGGGACAGCTGGCCGTGGTGTTCGCTGCCATCAGCTATGCCACGGCGTTGACCTTCTCGCGCAAATATCTGCGCGGCACGAAGCCCGTGGTGCAGTCGACGATGATCCTGGTGGTCGGGGCTATCATCATGTGGACGCTTACGCCGGTGGTGAATGGTCCGCTGGTGCTGCCCTCGACGCCGCTGACGTGGATCGCCGTGATCTGGCTGGGGTTGCTGGGGCTGTGCATCGCATACCTGTTGTTCTTCTACCTCAACAACGCGTGGGGACCCACGCGCGCCTCGCTGGTGACGTACATCTTCCCGGTGGTGGGCGTGTTTCTGGGGATCATCTTCCTCAACGAGCAGCCCAGCTGGAATATGGTATTCGGTTCGCTGCTGGTGATTGGCGGGATCGTCGTGGTGAATTTGAAGCCACGCGCCAGGCCAGAAGCTGCGATTGTTTCAGCCGGGAAGTGAAGGAAGGATAGAGAGAAGGAGTGATAGAGGGATATGCTCTCGTCTCGTACTGAATTCGTCAGCGGCGTCAAAGGCGAATTACCGCTGCTATTGGGCGTGATGCCCTACGGCATGATCTATGGCGCGCTGGCGGTGAAGCTGGGGCTGCCGCCGGTGCTCGTTGTGGCAATGTCATCGATCGTGTTTGCGGGATCGTCGCAATTGATCGGGGCGCCGTTGATGGCAGGCGGGATGCCGGGGCTGGTGATTGTGGCGACGACGTTCATCGTGAATCTACGGCACGCGTTATACAGCGCCTCGGTCGCGCCGTTCATCAAGCAAGTGCCGCTGCGTTGGAAAGTGCTGCTGGCTTATTTGTTGACTGATGAAGCCTATGCGGTGACGATCACGCGCTTCACCCAGCCCGATAGTTCTTCCGCGCTCAACAAGCACTGGTTTTACTTCGGCGCGGGCATCACGTTGTGGTCGTCGTGGCAGCTCAGCACGGCGATTGGCATTTTCGTGGGGCAGTTGATTCCTGAGAGCTGGAGCCTGGATTTCACACTGGCGCTGACGTTCATCGCGTTGGTGGTGCCCAATCTGAAAGATCGCGCGAGTGTGGCCGCGGCTGTCTCGGCCGGGATCATGGCTGTTTTCAGTTATGCGTGGCCTTATAAGCTGGGCTTGTTCGCGGCGGCGATTACAGGGATTGTGGTGGGGATGCTCATAGAAGGCAAAGGCGTAAAACGTGAAACGTAACGCGTAAATGGCAGCCGCCCCGCTCTTACATTTTGCGCATTACGCTTTACGAATATTTGGCTATGAACCTCTGGTTGATTGTCTTCGCAATGGGCCTCGTCACGTTTGGGATACGTCTCGTTCCGATCGTGCTGCTGGGCCGCCTGGAGATTCCGTTGATCGTGCAACGGGCGCTGCGCTTCGTGCCGCCCGCCGTGCTAACGGCCATCGTCGTGCCGGCAATGTTATATCGCTCTGATCAGATCGATCTCTCGTTGAGTAACGCACGTCTGCTGGCCGGGCTGATCGCCATCGTCGTGGCCTGGCGCACGAAGAGCGCGCTGATCACGATTGGCGTGGGGATGATCGCGTTGTGGGTGTTGCAAAGCCTAATGGGACACGGATAAACACGGACGACACGGATTTTTCTTGGCAGACGTCATTGCGAGGAGCGCTTTTCAGCGACGAAGCAATCTCATTATCCGTCTGGAGATTGCTTCGCCACACGCCCTGTCCGCTGCCGCGCAGCGGGGGCGCGCTGGGCGAAAGACGTGGCTCGCAATGACGTGTTGAAGATCTCATGCTATCTGCATTTCTGCACGGTTATCTACTTTCCTTCGGTTTGATTTTGCCGCTGGGGCCGCAGAACGTCTTTGTGTTCTCACAAGGCGCCACTCCGCCGCAGTTGCGCCGCGCCTGGCCGGTGGTGCTGACGGCGGCGTTGGCCGATACAGCATTGATCCTTGTCGCGGTGTTGGGTGTGTCAGCCGTGGTGTTGACCGTGCCGTGGGTAAAGATCGTCCTCGGCGTGTTCGGTGTGTGCTTCCTGCTCTATATCGGCTGGGTGACGTGGCGATCGGAAGTGCACGAGGATGATGCGACGAAGCTGGCGCAGCAATGGCCGGCGCGGCGGCAGATCATCTTCGCGTTATCGGTGTCGCTGCTCAATCCACACGCGATACTGGACACGATCGGCGTGATCGGGACGAGCTCGCTGGCATATGCGAACGGTGAACGGATCGCGTTTACGGCAGCGTGTATTCTCAATTCGTGGGCATGGTTCTTCATGCTAGCTCTGGCTGGAAAGTTGATCGGATCGATCGGATCGGTACGACGTTGGCTCAATCGCGTGTCGGCCATCATCATCTGGATCAGCGCGGTGTATCTGGTGTACAATCTGGTGCGTAGTGCGTAGTGCGTAAGGAATGCTCAATGATTGGTAAATCTCGCCGTCAGGAATACCCTTCGACGCGAAGCCTGATCGACAAGCTGGGCGTCAAACCGGAGGCGAAGGTCACGGTTATTGGTGTGCAAGATGAGGCGTTCTGGCTGCAACTTGGCGAACGGACGCATGATATCGTGGTCGGCCGCTTGCGCAAAGAGTGCGATGTCGTTTTCTTTGCCGCCGACAGTCTCTCGGACTTGAAGAAACTCGCACCCCTAAAGACCTACCTCGTCGACAATGGCGCGATCTGGGTGGTGTCGCTAAAAGGTAAAGCGGCGAAGATTAAGGACGTGGATGTGATCGCCGCGGCGAAAGCAGCCGGATTGGTGGACAACAAGGTGGTCAGTTTTTCGGAGACGCATACGGCACTGCGGTTGGTGATTCCAGTCAGTAAAAGAGCAAGTCATGGTACGTAGCGAGCAAGGGTGAATCGCTACACACGCAAACGGACAAGCGATTACGCTTATTCGTTTACTCGTTTTCGACAAAGATATGTTAGTTGGGCGACTCTATGGAAAGATTTCTTCCGGCGAACTCGTGTGCGCGCGACGCCGCAGCAAGTAGATAATCGCCAATCCCGCACCCAGCAGGAGGATGAAGGCAAGTGGGAAATACGAATCAACGGAGATGCGGAAGCCCAGCGCCAACCAGCACAACCAGCCGACTCCTAGAAAGCCAAACGCTGTATTCAGCCGCTGTGGCAACGGCAGCTGGCGCCAATCTTTGGCGAACAACAGCAACAGACCAGCCGGAATGGTGCCCAGCTGCAGGACAATCCAGACCATTACCCAGCCCAGTGAAAAAGTATACGCACCTGTAATACCAAAAGTGCTGGCGGCTAACGTCAGACCTGCGCCCAGAAACAGCAGCAAAACCCGCTTCCATTTTTCAAGTTGTTGTTCGAGATACTCAATAGTCATGGCTTCCTCTCCTACACAAAGTCAGGTGGTGTCTGCCACGGCGCGCAGCCGCGCGGCGATTTCCGGTTGTTCAAATACCAGAATGTTGCGCTGAATGAATTGACGCAACAGTTCCAGGCCGGTGTCCGTCAGTTGATAATAGCGGCGTTGCGGCCCTACGTCCGATTGGCGTAGCTCGCTTTCCACCAATCCCAGTGATTCAAAGCGGTTAAGCGCCCGGTAGATGCTGTTATCGTCGGCGGTGACCGTTCCCTGACTCAGTTTGCCGATCGCCACGCTCAACTCATAGGCATACGCCGGGCGTTCATGGAGGTAGAGCAATAGCCAAAAGGTGAGCAGGCCTTTCTTGTAGGCTTCCTCCCAGTTTTTGAGCAGAGCGTCGACCGCGATAGTCGTTTTGCGTCCCATGAGTGCACCACTATTATACCACAAGTATAATAGCACTTTTGACGGGTTGTGTCAATATCCAGATTGGGCAGAGAGACTGAGGGTCAGCGTTTCAATCGTGCCATCCTGTTGATGGCCGTAAAGACGTGGCTGGCTTGCGGCGCGGGCCGATTGAGTATAAACTCTTATGGCGCGCGCGGATAAAGGCCGCGAGTGAGCACGAATTTGTTGGGTTCTCTTTGTGGTAGAAATGAGGTTGGAATGAATCGCTGTGCCTGGGGTAGCAGTAATCCTTTGATGATCGAGTATCATGATACGGAATGGGGCGTGCCGCTGCACGACGAGCAGCGGCTGTTCGAGTTTCTGATCCTCGAAGGGATGCAGGCCGGGCTATCGTGGAACACGATCTTGAATAAGCGCGAGAACTTCCGCCGGGCGTTTGCCGAGTTCGATGTTGAAAAGGTGGCGCGCTTCGGGAAGCGGGAGATCAATCGCCTGTTGCAAGACGCGGGCATCATCCGCAATCGTTTGAAGATCGAAGCGGCGATTAACAACGCCCAGAGATTCATCGAAGTTCAGAAAGAATTCGGATCGTTTGATGCGTACATTTGGGGGTTCGTGAACGGCAAGCCGATCAAGAATGCGTTCAAGTCACTGAAGGAGCTGCCCGCCAAAACGCCGCTGTCCGATGCAATCAGCAAGGATTTGAAACAGCGCGGATTCAAGTTCGTGGGCTCGACGATTATTTATGCTCACCTGCAGGCGACGGGCATGGTGAATGATCATACGGTGGGTTGTTTTCGATATGAAGAAGTAGGCCAGTAGAGGGAAACCAGAATGGCACAACCTTTTGCGCCGGGTGTGAATTATTAGTCGGCGAAGCGCACGTCTACTTCAAACAACTGAACAGCCAGCCGTAACCAAAGCGGCCGGAGATCTCAATGATCTTCAGCCTCTTTTATTAAGGCTTAAGCTGGACTTTGTTCATCAAGTTGAATAGCACAATGCGAATGCAAAGCACTTCAGGACTGTTGCCGGGAGTTTTGCGATATCCCGGTTCGCCTTGGTCGTGTGAAAAGTCGGACCACACCATAATTCAAAGCATACCGCCGTTAACGCATCCATGTTGCGGCGCGTTTCACGCAGATCGATTTTGTCGCGCGCACGGTTCGGGCCCGTGAGGTCCGGAGTTCAAATCTCCGCGCCCCGACAGAGACCACATGGCTCGTTCACCCAAAATCTCACAGGCCTTTCAAGGCATGATCCTTGAGAAGCGCGCCGTCGGACTCAGCGTCCACACCATCGCCGACTATCTGAACACGCTCAAGAAAGTGCTGCTCTACTTTCCCCACGATCCGCAAATCGCGTCGATCACGCGCGATCAGTTGGTCCAGTTCTTCGCCTGGCTGCGCGACGATTACATCTCCAGACCAGGCGGAGCAGCCAAGCGCAAGCCGTGCTCGCTTCGCGCCAAGTCCCGCCTGAATATTCACACGAACCTTTCAGCGTTGTGGACGTGGACAGAAGCGTCTGGCTATGTGGACAAGAATATTGTCTGCACTATTCCAGCCCCGGATGTCGAAGAGACCGTCATCGATCCGTTGACGATCGAGGAGATCACCGCCTTGCTCAAGGCCTGCGATCAGACGCGCACCTATCAAGCACGCAACCTGAAGAATACCGCGCGCGCCCGACACCCTGCGGCGCGCAATCGCATGATCATCATGGTGCTATTTGATACAGGCCTACGCGCACAAGAGCTGTGCAGTTTGACCCTCGAGGATCTAAATCTCGGCCAGAACAAGATCAGAGTGCGGCACGGCAAAGGCGACAAGGGGCGCGCGGTGCGTTTTGGTAAACGCACCGCCAAAGCGATCTGGGAATATCTGATTGGAGAGACATCGGAACTGCTGATCGCGTGCAGATTTGTAAAGTAAAGACTCACGCTCGCAGTTGATCGATCCACCAGTTGACGCGCGCCGGAATCCAGGCATCCAGGATCGGCCACGGCACCAGCTGATCGGGCCTGATTTGAAACTGCCGATAGAATTTCAGGGTTGGTGTAAAGGCTTTGCATCGCAGCCACTCGCCCACCCGCGCATTGATTTCAGGCGTGTCGGGAATCTGCCGGACGTACTGCTCCTTGATCAAAACGCCTTCAGCGCCGGCATAGTCCAAGGCCGCCTGGCACACGAGATCTCGAAACATGGTGAACCAGTGGGGCGTGGGCGAAAAGGCGTGCTTGCCGGGCTGAGAATAAACGATCGGATGTGTGCCGTCACAGGGGATCGTTCCATCTTCAAGGATCATCGACGCATAGCCGCCGTGCGAACTGGCCTCGACCCAAACCAGACGATTGGTTTCATCCAGGTAAGTCCAGACATGCTCCAGTTCGTAGAGGTGGCCGATGTCCCAATCCCACCAGATGGCGTATTCGATCGCGGTGGCCCAGGCGGGCCGCCAGTCGCGCTGAATGCGGCGGAAGAAAGACGGCGAGGGGTCTTCGCGTTTGAAGATCGTGTAACCGACGGCCAGCGGCAAAAAAGGTTCTGCTTCGTCGAAGCGGATCAGCGGTGCGAACGCGGCGACCAGTTCCCGTTCTTCCGGTTTGCCCAAGTCGTGTGGCGGCTGATCGGCGGCCACTTCCACTGCTAGCGCAGCCACTAAATCAAGCAGTTCCTGAGCCGAAGTGATGGTATGGCGCGGCGCTTCAAGGCGGTTCATTGGGATGCTGCGGCGGCGATCGTTGACGTGAAAGTAAACCGATCGCAAGCCCAGTCGATTCGCGCCGGCGATGTCGCGCTCAAGATTGTTGCCGATCATCATGACGCGTGGATAATCGTCTTCGGAAATGTGCAGCGTCTGCAACGCATGAAGGAACAAGCGCGTATCCGGTTTCTCTGCGCCGACCGTTTCTGAGATAGACCGGCAATCAAAGAGTTCAAGTAGGCCGTGCTGCTTTAGAACGTTGAGCGGGGTGTCAGGTCGAGCATCCGCCACGATGGCTAATGGGTAGCCCTGCGCGTGCAGCCAGCGCAAGACATCAGCCATGCCGGGGATGAGTTCGGCGGACAACGTCGTCTCGCCAGCGTCCTTGACCTCGGTGCCTTCATCCATAATCGTGTCGCCGAGATCGAATAAGATGGCGACTAAGTTTTTCTTCAATGATTTACCTTTACCCTGGTTATTGACCTGCGTTGCACACTTTGTGCCTCATTGCGAGGCGTATCTTTTCACGCCGAAGCAATCCCCGGTCGAATTGGAGATTGCTTCGCTCGCCTTGCTCGCTGCTTCGCAGCGGAGGCGCGCCAGGCGTCGCTGCTCAGAAACTTCCGACGATT
>PMCF01000279.1 GCA_003154115.1 Anaerolineae bacterium | reverse complement strand
TTACGAATCTGACATTGTCAAACTACTCAAGGCCGGTGTGCAAACGGGCGAGAAAGGTGCGCGCGTTGAATTTGAAAATCTCGATATTCTGCCCGCCGGCCCGGAAGTGCAAGCCGTCGGCGAATACAAAACCAAAGCCGGCTTGAAGAAAGTGGCCGTCGCCATCGGCCCCGAATTTGGCAGCGTGGATGACGACTTCATCCGCGATGCCGCCACCGTCGCCCAACGCTTCGCTGATCTGTTGGTTGTGGCCGCTACCTCATTTGATGCCTCGGCTCATTCACTGCCATCTCTGTTAGGTGCAGATGGTCGTCCACCCTTGCGCGTGATGAAAGTAAAGATCAACCCTGATCTCTCAATGGGTGATTTGCTCAAGAAAACCGGATCAGGCAATCTGTTCTTGGCTTTCGGCGAGCCGGAAATAAAAATCCATTATGAAAAAGACCCTAAAGGTTTTTTGAAACCTTTAGGGTCTCTGACCGTTGAGATTCTCGGCGTGGATGTATACGATCCCGTCAAGAGCGAAATCCGATCCAGCGGTTCAGGTGATCCCGAACATGACATCGCCGCGTGGTTCATCGACACCAACTACAACGGCGAAGCATTCTTCATCACGCACGCCTATTTTCTTGGCGCGGATAAGCCGTATGAGAAATTGAAGAAAGCCTTGAAAGCCGACATCAACGAAGAATTGTGGGAAGAGTTATATTCAACCACATCACGTCCATTCCCCAAGCCGCATACAGGCCAGATCGCGGTCAAGGTCATCAACCATTATGGGGATGAAGTGATGAAGGTGGTTGAGGTGAAGTAGAACCCCCTCCAACTCCCCCGTCGAACGAAAAGCAGTTCGACAGGGGAGCGCGGATCGTTCCCTCCCCTGTGATGTGCTTTTCCATCACGGGGGAGGCTGCGCGTAAGCGCGTGGGACTTTCAGAGACGAGCCTGCCGCTTGCGCTTTACGTTTTAGTGCGCAGCCTCCCTGTGGGACGCATCACACACTACGCCTCAGTTTTTACTCAACGCCTCCGCCACCTGCGCCGGATCGCCCACCATCGTCACAAATATCTACGCCCCGTTTAGCCCGCTCAAGTACAACACCTCAACGTGCTATAATCTCGTCAGGGAGCATCATGAACATCGTGACTTGACGCGCGAGGTCAAGGGTGAGTGAAGTACAGGGAAACAACTATGGCTGACAAAGTTGTTCGCGAGCCACAAGCATTATATGCCGTCCTGGAAGATAAGGAGGCACTTAAACACGGGCCAATTTTCATCGAGAAAGATGGCGAGGCCGCGGCCGTGGTGTTGAGCATTGAGCGCTACCGCGAACTGATCGGCGAGACCCGGCCTGAACTCTGGATCGAACAGCAACTGGCACGGCTCCAGCCTGAAATGGCCGCCTATCGGCAGATGCTGCCTGAATTGCTCCAAGAGCATCGAGGAGAATGGGTGGCCGTTCATCACGGCCAGATCGTCGCGCTGGCCCCTGAACGTTCCGAAGTCATTCGCCTCGTTCAGGAGCGCCATGACGACCCGGTCTATATCGATCGCGTTCAAGAGCAGCTACGCGCCGTGGATATACCTCACCTGGAGCGCGTCGATGCCTGAATACGACCCGGCGTTCAATCCACCCGCGCCGGTCATGCCAGTTGAAATTCGCAACCCGCTGACTGGCGCGTCTGTTCAACTCCGTGCCCAAATCGACTCGGGCACTTCGATCTCCGTCCTACCTGTGTCGGCTGCCACTGACTTAGGGTTAAATGCTACCGGTGCAATATTTCATTCTTACACTCAATGGCAAGGCCGAAACGTTTGACCTCGTCGATCCCTGATGGCGTGAACCAGTAAACGTGCGAAAACAAAGACTTGCCGTGCACCACGGCAAGTCCTTGCTTCAAACAACGGTGATAAGAAGCGAGTCTATTACTCGTCACTCGTTAGTTTTTGTTCAACGCCTCCGCCAATTCCTTCGCCACCTGCGCCGGATCGCCCACGATGGCCGCATCGGCCTGTTTTAAGATCGGCGCGTCGGGATCGGGATGCACGGCCACGACGTAACGCGCGCCCTTCATACCCCAGGTGTGCATCGTATCGCCGCGAATGCCCAGCGCCACGTACAGATTCGGCGCGACCCGTTCGCCCGTAATGCCGACGACCTGTGATTCACCGATGTAGTTTTCGTCCAGCGATTCGCGCGCCCCGGCCAACTCCGCCCCGATCGTTTCTGCCAGCGCTTTCGCCGCGTCGATGTCACCCACCTGCCGCCCGACCGACACGATCTGTTTGGCGTACTTCAATTTCGACTGCGGCAGCGCAAACTCCACCGGCCCGATCGTTTTGATCTTTGCTTCAGCGTCTTCCAGATTCACTTCGACGGGTTCCATTTCACCGTAACGTGACGCATCGGGATACGGCACGCCGAAGGTATCGGGCAGCACCGTGGCGAAGTGCGATCGCGCCCCGGCGGTCGTCAGCACTTCATAGTATTCGCCGCCATAGGCCGCGCGCCGCCCGATGAAGCAGCGATCGAAGTCGTCCACTTTGATCATCAGCGCGCGAGTGATCAAGCCGGCGCCGAAACGTTGCGCCAGCCGCGGGGCCAAAGCATCGCCGATCGGCGTCGCGCCGAACATCACGAACTCCGGTGCTTGTGCGGCGAACAGATCGCTCAACACCTTCAGCCATGGCTCAGGCGCAAACTCGGCCAGGCGATCATCATCGGCCACGTACACGCGATCCGCGCCGACGGGATACAACTCACCGGCCAGATCGCTCACGCCTGATCCCAATAGCGCAACCTTGACGTAGAAGCCCATCATGTCTGCGGCTGTACGCGCGCCGTAGACCAACTCCTTCGTCAAGGGCGTCAGCGCGCCGTCTTTCGTTTCAGCCACCACCCAAATATCACGCGGCTCTTCAGAATAAGTTAGTCGTGCCATAGTTGCATCCTTTCGTAAAAAGTGATGAGTGAAAAGTGATATCAAGACTGGCGTTCACTCTTCACTTTTCACTCTTCACGCAATCACCTTCTCGCGCTTCAACATCATCACCAATTCCTTCACGTCGCGCACCGGCGTGCCGAGCTGCCGTTCGGGCGGGAAGGCGTCTTCTTTCTTCGCGGTCAACGGGCGCAGATCGTCTTCGCCCAACTCGAGTTCGGCCGTGCTCCACGCTTCGACGTTCCACTTCTGGTAAGCGTCCATCAAGCGCCAGCCATCGGCATACGAACCACGATAAGCCTCGGCCAACATCGAGACCACCACCGGCGCTGAGGCTTCGACTTGCACGAAGCCAGCCTGCTGCACGATCGCGGTGATGCCCTGTTCCCCGGCGTCGAGCTTCGCTGCGCCGAGAATTTGAGGCCAATCGAGCGCCTCAGCTAAGCGGGGCGCCAACTCACCCGCACCCGTATCCAGTGATTGATGCCCGACGATGATCAGATCGATCGCGCCCAGCTTGTGAACCGCCGCGGCGATCAGATTCGCGACCACCAGCGCATCGCCGCCCGCCGATCGGATCCAGATCGCCCGATCGGCGCCGCGGGCCATGGCCTCGCGCAGCGCATCCTCCACGCGCTCCGGCCCGACGGAAATCGCGATCACCTCAGCGCCGCCCTGCTTCAAATGATTCGCTGCTTCCAGCACCGCCTTGCTCGCCGGATCGAGGATATACTCCTCGCGGTTGATGAACACCTTCTCCGCCTTGCGGTTCACCGTCATCCCACGCGGATCGAGAACTTGTTTGACGCAGACCAATACTTTCATAGGTTAGTCCTTTCATCATGCGAGTGATGAGTGAAGAGTGAAAAGTGATATCACTCATCACTTTTCACTCTTCATGGCCTAATCCTCACACCCACCTCGCGCAGCAGCTGCTCCGCGATCAAGATGCGCTGAATCTCATTGGTGCCCTCGAAGATCTCGGCAATGCGCGCATCGCGGAAGCCGCGCTCCGTGTGCACGTCGCGGCTGTAGCCCAGCGCGCCCAGCACCTGCACCGCGCGATCGACGCAGCGCGAGGCAATCTCCGAGCCGAGCAGCTTGCACATGCCCGCTTCTTTGATGAACGGCTTCTGATTGTCCACCAGCCACGCCGTGCGATAGACCAACGAGCGCAGCGCTTCGGTCTCGGCCGCCATGTCCGCAATCATGAACTGGATGCTCTGCATCTGCGCCAGCGGCTTGCCAAATTGCTCGCGCATAGCCGCCCACTCCAGCACCTGCTGCAGCGAGGCCTGCGCGCCGCCCAGCGTCGCCGCACCCAGCGTCACGCGTCCGACGTCGAGCGTCTGCATGAACACCACAAAGCCCAGACCGGTCTGTCCCAGAATGTTCTCTTGTGGCACACGGAAGTTATCGAACGAGATCGCGGCCGTGGGCGAACCGTGCAAGCCCATCTTGTGCTCGTACTTGCCGGGCGTGAACCCTTCGGTCGTCTGGCCGTTTTCATCGCGCGTTTCGATCACGAAAGCCGTCGCGCCGCCGCGCGCCCCCAACGCTGGATCGGTCACGGCGAGGATGCTCATCGTGCTCGCCAGCGGCCCGTTAGTGATCCACATCTTCGATCCATCCAGGATATACGAATCGCCTTCCTTCGTCGCGCGCATTTTAATCGAAGCCGCATCCGATCCGGCTTGCGGTTCGGTCAGCGCAAAGGCCGCGATCTTTTTGCCGCTGCACAGATCGGGTAGATACTTTTCGCGGATATGCTTGCTGCCGCCCAGATAGATCGCCATGGCGCCGATGCCAATGTGCGCACCGATGATGGTGGCGAAACTGGTGTCCACCCGGCCCAGTTCCTCCATCAAGATGCAGTAACCGGTCTCGCCCGCGCCCAGGCCGCCATACTCGCGCGGAAACGGCACACCAAACAATCCGATCTCCGCCGCCTTCTTGATCACCTCCACTGGGGGTTGGCTGGATCGATCGGCCTGACGCGCCGCGGGACGCACTTCTTCTTCGGCAAATTCGCGGATCAATCTCCGCAAAGCTTGATGTTCGCGTGAAAGTTCAAAGTCCATAGTCACCTCGTGCAATTTACCCGTCTCGACTTGACGCGCTACAATTGTCCCGGTCGAAAACCGTACAGCACCAACACGATCACCGTTACCACCGCCGATAACAGCGCGCCGATGATGGTCTGCGAGACCGTATGTCCCTTGGCCCTGACACGCGCCCACATCGTCAGCGGAATCAGCGCGATCAAGGGCGTGGCGATCAGACCATAGAAGAAAATCAGCGCGCTGACCGGGCCTGCCACGCCGGCCGCATGCCCGCTGGCCTTAAAGAACAGATTGATGAGGATCAAGCCTAGTACGACGCCGACGTACGTCAGCATGATGGCCTCGAAGATCGCCGGAGCCTGAACGAGTTTGAGGACCACAAACCCGATCGGATAGCTCACCGCCATAAAGACGAAACTCATCACGCGCTGTCGCTTCTCGGTTGAAGACCACGGCTCGAGGCGGCGCGATATAGCCTCGCGGCGCGGAATGTAGAACAGCAGGCTCAACGCCGGGATCACCATTAAGAACAGCATCGATATCCCCCACCCCGTCAAGCGCTGTGGCACATCGGGCCGCAAGCTAAACAACAGCAGTGTTAGTGTTGCTCCTGCCACGAACGGCACGTTGACGATCTGCGAGACGACGATACCGACGATGTGATAAGCTCGTCTCAGGTTTTGTTGCATAAGACCTCCGTGAATGATCAACTCATCACTTTTTCATTACGGCTTGATGGCCAGGCCGGCCCCTTCAAACACTTGCTGCGCGATCACGACGCGTCCAATCTGCGGTGTGCCACCCAGAAAGTCCAGCGCCTTGGCATCGCGATACAAGCGTGAGATGGCGTATTCGTCGCTGAAGCCGTAGCCGCCGTGCGTTTGCAGCATCAGGTTCGCCGCCGCGCGCGCGGTCTTCGCGCCAAACATCTTCGCCTTCAGCGCAGCCTGCGCAACATCCTTGTCCTCGCTTGCCAGCCACGCCGCGTATTCGATCAGGTGGCGCAGCGCTTCGGCTTCGATCTCACAATCGGCGAAGTAGTTGCCCAGCGCTTGCTTGGTCGCGATGCTGACGCCGAACTGCTTCCGCTCGATCGCAAAGGCGCGGCCCAACGCCACCGCCCCTTCCGCTAAACCGAGGGCGGCGGCGGCCAGCGCGAGTTGCAGCTGCGTATTCGCCGCTTGCGCGATCGATATGCCGGCGCCTTCCTCACCCAACCGATCGGCTTCGGCCACTTCGACGAAATCAAAGTAGACCGTATTGATCGCCACACCGCGCAGCCCCGTCGTCGGTTCACGATGACCGATCTTCACGCCGGGCGTGGCCGGATCGACGATGAACATCGTCGGGCCACCATCCGTCTGTGCCAGCACCAACAGCACTTTGGCAAGCGCGGCATTGCTGACCCACACCTTCACACCGCTGAGAGTGTAGGTTTCGCCCGTGCGTCTCGCGCGAGTTGCGAGGCGCGACGTGTCCGATCCGGCGTCGGGTTCAGTCGCCGCAAACGCGCCGAGATTCTCGGCCAGCAGCGGCAGCCACTTTTCCTTCTGCTCGTCGCTGCCGTATTTGACGAGCGTGGCGTTGACCAGACTGTTGTGCACGGCCAGTGTCACCGCCGTTGACATGCACTCTTTGGCGATCTCTTCCACTAGCAAACAGTAGCTCAACGGATCGAGCGCCGCGCCGCCGAAGTCTTCGGGCACCGTCGCGGCGAGAAAGCCTTGTGCTACCGCTTTCTTCAACAGAGCCACGGGAGGCTCTTCGGCTTCGTCCGTGTGCTTCGCCAGCTTTGCCACTTCCTTCTGCGCGAAGTCACGGAACAGATCGCGGAACATGGTTTGCTCTTCGGTCAGCGAAAAATCCATAATCGCCTCCTCAATTGATGAGTGATGAGTGACAAGTGAATATCAATAATCATCACTCACTCTTCACTTTTCACTTTTCACTTATCACTGAACTTCGCTTCACGCTTCTCCAGAAACGCGGTGATGCCTTCGCGCGCGTCGTCACTGGCCATCACAGCGTCGAACTGCTTGCGCTCCGCCGCCAGACCCGTCGGAAGATCGGCATCCAACCCGGCGCGGATCGCCGTCATGGCCGCCGTCACCGCCAGCGCGCCCTTGTTGGCGATCTTCGCGGCCAGACCCTTGGCCTGCCGCATCACTTCGCCGCCGGGCGCCACCATGTTGACGAGCCGCAGTTGCATGGCCTGCTGCGCCGTGATCTGATCGCCGGTCAGGATCAGTTCGGCCGCCTTGGCCGGACCTACGATGCGCGCCAGCCGCTGTGTGCCGCCCCAACCCGGGATGATGCCCAGATTGATTTCGGGTTGGCCCAGCCGCGCACGATCGCCGCAGATGCGGATGTGGCACGCCATCACCAATTCGAGGCCGCCGCCCAGGCAGGCGCCGTTGATGGCGGCGATGACGGGCTTGTTGGACTGCTCGATCTTGTTGAAGACGCCCTGTCCCAACTCGATCAGTTCCTGCGCCGCGGTATTGTCCCGCGTCTTGACAATGGCGCCAATCACGCCGAGGTCGGCGCCCGCGATGAAGGCCAGCTGTCCGCCGCCCGTGATGACGATCACCTTCACGTCCGGGTTCGCGGTCAATTCGTCGAGCGCGGCGCTCAACTCCTTCAGGGTCTGTGGATTCAGCGCGTTCACCGGTGGATGATCGACGACCACCACCGCCACTTTGTCTTCGACCGTGTAACGAATAAAGTCTGCCATAGCACACCTCTTCGGATTTTTGATTGTAGATTTTGGATTGCTGATTCAGGAAACAGGTAGACACGGAAACAAGGAATGCGAGAGCATCCTGTCACGCGCAGCGTGTCATCCCTTCATCCTGTCAGGAATCACACGTACTCCAAAAAACCGCCCTTGGTCTTCTCGCCCAGATGACCGTCCTTCACCAGCTCGTACAGTTTCTCGGCGGGATGGAAGCGCACACCATACTTCTTCTCAAACTCCTCCAGACCTGCGACGACGACATCAAGACCGAGCTTATCCGCCAGTGCCAGCGGCCCCAGGCGCTCACCGCCCACGGTCATGCCCGAGCCGGCAATCATCGCCATGTCGATGTCGCGCACATCGGCGATGGACTCTTGCACGGCATAGGCCGCTTCGTTGATGAGCGGATACATCAGGCGCTCGGGCGTAAACTCGCCGAGTTTCTTGCCGCCGCTCAATTCGGCCACCATCGCCTTCACCGGCTCGTCGGTGTTATCGCCGTAGCCGTAGAAGCCCGCGCCTACTTTCTCGCCATAGCGGCCGGCCTTGTACAATTTCTCGAACATCACCGCGCCCTTCATGCGCTCGCCATATTGTGAGTAGAGATACGCGCCCACGTCGTAGCACACGTCGAGGCCGAGGAAGTCCATCAACGTGAACGGGCCCATCGGCCAGCCGTAAGCCGTCATCCCGTCGTCGATCTCCTGGGCCGTGGCTGCGCCTTCTTGCAGACACAACGTCGCTTCGTTGAGGTAGGGCATCAACAAACGGTTGACGAGGAAGCCGGGGCATTCCTTCACCACCACCGGAATCTTGCGCAGCGATTCGGTGAAGGCCACCAGATCGTCGACGGTTTCGGCCTCGGTATCTTCGCCTTTGATGATCTCCACCAGCTTCATGACATGCGCGGGATTGAAGAAGTGCATGCCGATCATCTTGGGCGGGCGCTGCGTGGCGCGCCCCATCTCGGTGATCGACAAGGCCGAGGTGTTCGATGCAAAGATCGTGCCTTCAGGGCAGACCTTGTCGAGGTCCTGGAAGATGCGCTGCTTCAAGCCCATCTTCTCCGGCACGGCTTCGATCACAATGTCCACATCGGCGAATTCGCCGTAATCGAGCGTGGGGATGATCAGATCGAGTTTGGATTGCATCTCGCCCGCGCTCATCTTACCCTTCTCCACGCGCGCTTCGTAGATGCCGCGAATGTGCGCCATGCCCTTGTCGAGCATGGTCTGATCGACATCTTTCAACACCACCGGCAGACCGGAATACGAAATCACCTGCGCGATGCCGGCCCCCATCGCTCCTGCGCCGACGACACCTGCTTTGAAAATGTACATAGATTCCTCCTTGTGGGTTGGGCTTCTGTTAGTCAAGTCATTGCGAGAAGCGCCGTTTGCGCCGAAGCAATCTTATTCGCAACCAGCAGGAGATTGCTTCGCACGCCCTGTCCGCGCTATGCGCGGGGGCGCGCTTGGCGAAAACGCTCGCAATGACGGGTATCACGCTTTGTCATCCACCCCGAAGTCGAACAGGCCGCCGATCGACATGCGGGCATAGTTGCGCCGAATGGCTTCACCAAAAATCGGCCCGACGGATAAAACATGTAAAATCTTAGGACGCTGTTCTTCCGGAATGTACACCGTATCGGTGGTCACGATCTCTGTGATCTGCGGCACGGCTGCTAATCGTTCGAAAGCGTGGCCGGTAAAAACTCCATGCGTGCACGAGATCCAGATATCCTCGATCCCGCCCTCGGTCAGAATGCGGCACAACTCCACGACCGATCCGCCGGTGGCGATTTCGTCGTCGTAGATGATGGCGCGCTTGTAGCCTTGAATGGAATGCCCCATCAAGTCGGCGATGCGCACCTTGGTGTCCGAGAGGCGATCCTTGTTGCCATACGCATTAGACAGGTCCAGACTGTGCGCAAAACGCGCCGTCGCCTTGGCGCCGCCCGCATCGGGCGTGACGACGATCGTGTTGCTGAGATCGCGTTTGTGAAAATACTTGGTGAAGAGAAAACGCGCCGTCAGCGGATCGGTCGGCACCGAGAAGAAACCGTGCACTTGCGGCGAATGCAGCGTCATCGTCATGACGTGCGTGGCGCCCGCGCGTTCGATCAGATCGGCCACCAGCCGCGCCGTGATGGAAATGCGCGGGGCATCCTTCTTGTCCGATCGGGCGAACGAGTAATACGGAATCACCGCGTGGATCTCGCGCGCCGCTGCATTGCGCGCGATGTCGATCATCATCAGCAGTTCCATCAGATGATCGTTGACCGGCGGTGTCAGGCTCTGCACGATGTAGACCGCGCGCGACCGCACACTTGCCCCTAGCTGGATATAGAGGTTATCGTTGCTGAAGCGCTTGATTAACGTGTCTTCCAGCTTCAGGCCCACATGGCGCGCCATCGCGGCTGCCAACGGCCGATTGGAACTGCCGCTGAAAAAGCGGACTTCGCCGGGATCGATCAAAGGATGAGTGGGCATGTCCATCTCACTCGCGGTGGGCTGCGCCGCGTCTGTCACACGCGCTCGACCACCAGCGCCGCGCCTTGCCCGCCCGCCGCACACAACGTGGCGAGACCGTAATGAACATTGCGCCGTTTCATTTCATGCACCAGCGTCACGACGATGCGCACGCCGCTCGATCCGACGGGATGGCCGAGTGCGATCGCGCCGCCGTTGACGTTGACCTTGTTCCAGTCCCACTGCAATTTGAGTCCGCAGGCCAGCACTTGCGCCGCGAACGCTTCGTTAATCTCGATCAAATCCATATCGCTCAATTGCTTGCCCGCTTTAGCCAGCGCTTTGGGCACAGCGTACGCCGGGGCGATGCCCATGCGCTCGGGCTCGACGCCGGCGAAGCCGTAGCCGATCACCCTGGCCAGCGGCGTATAACCCAACTCGGCGGCCTTCTCCCCGCTCATGATCAACATCGCACTCGCGCCGTCGCTGATGCCGCACGCATTGGCCGGCGTCACCGATCCGCCTTGCTTGAAGACTGTGGGATACATGGCCGCCTTCTGCACGGACAGCCCGGCGTTGATCGTTTCGTCCTGCGTGATTTGCTCCTTCGCCACTTCCTGCCCGGCGACCTTCTTGATAATCTCGACCGGCACGATCTCGTCTTTGAATTTGCCGGTGCGTGTGGCGGCGAAGGCTTTCTTGTGCGACCCCACGGCGTACTCGTCCTGCTGCTGCCGCGTGATCCCAAATTCTTCGGCCAGATTCTCCGCCGTGCGGCCCATCAATTGCCCGCAGATCGGATCGGTGAGACCCTCCCACAGGCCGTCGGTCAACTGCGAGTGGCGGATCTTCAGCCCCCAGCGCGCGTCTTTGATGATGTACGGAATGTTACTCATGCTCTCGACGCCGCCCACCAGATAGATCGAGCCTTCGTCGAGTTGAATGCGCCGCCACGCTTCCACGATCGCATCCATGCCGCTATTGCAATTGCGCGCCACGGTGAGGGCGGGTGTTTCCTTGGGCACCCCAGCCATCAACGCCGACACGCGCGCGATGTTGGGCGCGTCCGAAGGCTGCGCGATGCACCCCGCGATCACTTCGTCGATCGAAGCCGGATCGATCTTGGTGCGCTCGAGGATACTCTTGAACACCAGCGCCAGCAGATCCTTGGCCAGCAAGGGCCGCAGCGCCCCGCCGTGATTCCCGGACGGAGTACGAACACCATCGACAATGACTACGTCTTTCATGATCAATCTCCTCTCGTGTAGATTTGGGTCAAATGTTGAATGCTGATTGTTGATTTCTGAATGCTGATTGATTTCCAACCATCTCAACTCGTGTCATCCTGAGCGGAGCGAAGAATCTCAACCACTGATTAAGGAACGTCGTGAGATGGCACAGAGATTCTTCGCCGCCTTGCGGCTCAGAATGACACTTCATCATCGCGAAAGTTCAATGGGTTCAGGCAAATCTGGATTCGCCTGCTTCAAACGCTGAAACAGTTCTAGGCCCTTTGCCTTATCTTGACTGCCCTTGCCTGTGTCCCATGCCTCTCGCGTTCCAAAATCGATCATGACAAATATACGATCATCATTGAGTGTCCAAGAAGCGTAGACTGCCACCAGTGATTTGTTCTCCGCTGACACAGTTTTGAAAGGGCTACCCGAAAATCCATACCCTAGCCCAGATCGTGGGATAATGGTCTGTCCGTTCTCATGTACTTCATAATAAACGCCGCGACCTGCTTCCCAACACGTATCAGCATAGAAAACTACCGAACGATTACTACCTGCATCGACTCTGGTTAATTCCGTAACTGGTGTTAAATCGCATGGCAACCAAATTGCGAGGCCATAACAAAAGCTTAGAAGTGCAGCACCTACAGGTATGCTTAAGCCTATTATGGCGATCCAGATTAATCTTCGCCGCATGTTGCTCTTGCTACCTCCCCAACCCACCGATCAACACTTTCACCATCGCTGAATTCATCTAATCCGCTATCAACGATTCTCTTGATCCCATCGATCTACGATCCCCCGAAGCCTTGAGATAACGGAAAATCGTCGGATGTAAGACATCTCTCGGGAGCGGATTACCTTCTGTTCTTGCCTCCTGCATCTTGCCTCTTGCCTCTTGCATCATGTCACTTCCCCAACCCACCGATCAACACCTCCGTCATCGTTCCATACAACGATTCCAGATCCGCCGCCAGAATCTCGGCCCGCAGCGGATGGCTGAGCAGCACCAGCACGCCGTTCAGGCCTGCCCACAACACGCTGGCGGCCTCGCGCGTATTCTCGACGACGATGAGATTTTCTTCTTGGGCTTGCTTCACCGCGCGTTCCAGCCATTCGATGCCGTGTAGACTGCGTGCGTAAACTTCTTGATAGATGCCGGGATCGATCGAGGCTTGTAATTGGCTGCGATCGAACGCCATCAACATGCGATAATATTCGGGGTTCTGCTGGTAAAAGTGGAGGTAGGCGTCGGCCATGCGGCGCAGCCGCGTCTTCGCGCCAAAGCGCCGATCGGCCGCGTAGGCCGCTTCCAGATCGGCGATGAGCATGTCCAGCCCTTCTAAAAGCAAATGAGCCAGGATGGTCTCTTTCGTATCGAAATACAGATAGACCGTACCCTTGCTCACTTCGGCGGCCACTGCGACATCGTCGACCGTGGCCGTGTGGAAACCATGCTGAAAGAAGACATCGCGGGCGGCGCGGAGGATGTCGTCACGACGCTGGGCCTTCTCGCGCTCCCGGCGAGAGGCTGTGCCACGTATCTGACCGTTAGGGTTGCCGCTCTGCGTCATACCTCTAACACCCCGCGTCATGACCGTTGGTCAGTCAATGACTCATAGTCAGTATACGCTTTTATGACGCACCTTGTCAAGACAAAAAAGATTAGTGAATTCAGGCGCAAGAAACTCGTGCTATACTGAATCTGACAGGAGTCCTATGCCTACCGCTGCCTTTATCAGCCGCAGTTATCCCATCGGCGCGACGGTCTACCCTCACGGCGTGAATTTTTGCGTCTTCTCCAAGAACTGCACGGCGTTGGAACTGCTGCTCTTCGACGATGTAGACGTCACCCGGCCCAGCCGCGTGATTCGGTTCGATCCGCAGCACAACAAGACCTTTTACTACTGGCACCTCTTCGTGCCCGGCTTGCGCGCTGGACAACTCTATGGCTATCGCGCTTACGGGCCGTTTCAACCGCACGACGGCTTTCGCTTCGATCCCGGCAAAGTGCTGCTCGATCCTTACGGGCGCGGTGTGATGGTGAGCGATCACTACGATCGTGACGCGGCCACGCGGCCCGGCGACAACTGCGCACGCGCCATGAAAAGCGTCGTCGTCGATCCGCGGGCCTATGATTGGGAAGGCGATGTCGCGCTGGAATACCCCTACTCCGGCACCGTTATCTACGAACTGCACGTCGGCGGATTCACCCAACATCCCTCGTCGGGCGTCAGCCGGCCCGGCACCTATCTGGGCTTGATCGAAAAGATTCCGTATCTCAAGAGTCTGGGCGTCACCACGATCGAACTGCTGCCCGTTCAGCAGTTCGACGATCAAGATGTGGCCGCGCCGCTGAAGAACTACTGGGGCTACAATCCGATCGGATTTTTCGCGCCGCACCGCGGTTATTGCTCCCGCCCGACCGATCCCCTCGGCCCGATCGATGAATTCCGCGACATGGTTAAGGCCTGCCATCGCGCCGGGCTGGAAGTCATGCTGGACGTGGTCTTCAATCACACCGCCGAAGGGGACGAGTTCGGGCCTACCTTGTCATTTCGCGGACTGGAAAATCGCGCCTACTACATGCTGGAAGCCGATCAAGCATGCTATGCCAATTACACCGGCTGCGGCAACACCTTCAACGGCAATCACTCCATCGCCCGGCGCTTGATCATCGATTGTCTGCGCTGCTGGGTGGAAGAGATGCACGTCGACGGCTTCCGCTTCGATCTGGCGGCAGTACTCTCGCGCGACGAGTGGGGCCAGCCGTTGAAAAGCCCGCAGACCCTGTGGACGATCGAGTCCGATCCGATCCTGGCGGGCACGAAGATCATCGCAGAGGCGTGGGACGCGGCCGGCTTGTATCAGGTCGGCTCGTTTATCGGGCATCGCTGGGCCGAATGGAACGGGCAATTCCGCGATGATGTGCGCCGCTTCGTGAAGAGTGATCGGGCCGTCGTGCCGAAGCTGGCCGCCCGGCTCACCGCCAGCCCCGATCTGTATCCGCAGCCCGATCGCGAACCGAACCGCAGCATCAACTTCGTCACCTGTCACGATGGCTTCACGTTGAACGATCTGGTGTCCTATGATTTCAAGCACAACGTCGCCAACGGCCAGCGCAACGCCGATGGCCCCGACACCAACTTCAGTTGGAACTGCGGCGGCGAAACATCCGCACTAGTGGAAGGCCCCACCATCGATCCGGCCATCGAGACGCTGCGCCAGCGGCAGATCAAAAACCTGCTCGCGATCTTGTTCCTGTCGCAAGGCACACCCATGCTGCTGATGGGCGATGAAGTGCGCCGCACGCAGCGCGGCAACAACAATGCCTACTGCCAGGACAACGAGCTCAGTTGGTTTGACTGGCGCGACACCGAACGCCACACTGATTTATTACGCTTCGTGCGCGGATTGATCCACTTCACGCAAAGCCGCTCGCTGTTTCAGCGCGAACGATTTTGGATCCACACGCCGCAGCACGACAGCCTCACCTTGACGTGGCACGGCGCGCACCTCTCACACCCCGACTGGAGCGACGACTCGCATAGCCTGGCTTTCTCGCTGCACGATCCGTTGGGCGGCGATCACCTGCACATCATCCTCAACGCCTACTGGGAACCGCTCACCTTCGAGCTGCCACCGCTGCCCGTCGATCAACGCTGGCATCGGCTCCTCGATACGGCCCAGCCCGCCCCCGACGATTTCACGCCGCCCGATCAAGCCCAGCCGCTGGAAGAATTCCGTTATCGCGCGGAAAGCCGATCGGTGGTGGTGTTGAGCGCGCAGACCTTCAATCTGTAGGAAACTGTTAGCCCGTGGATAGGCGCAAGCGCCGAGTTTCTTGTATCCTTGATCGGGAATGGGCGTTCCGTCATTTCACGTAACTCAACTTTTCACAATCAGGAGGCAGGTCGTTATGGATGTCGGAAAGTCAATCGGCTATGTGTTTGAAGATCAAAAATGGTCAAACAAATTGCTCATCGGCGTGCTGATCAGCATGGTGCCCATCGTCAACTTTGCTTTGCTGGGCTGGGTGATCGACATCATGCGCAACGTCTCGCAACGCCAGCCGTTTCCGCTCCCGGAGTGGAGCGACTTTGGCGACAAGTTCGTCAAGGGGACCATTCTGTTTGTAGTGGGTCTGATTTATTCGCTGCCGGTGCTGTTGCTCATGTGCCCTCTGGTGTTTCTGCCCTTCCTGCGCGGCGACATCGGTCAGGACGGGCGGCAGGCTGTCACCAGTATGTTCGTCGGTACCACACTCACTCTGTCGTGTGTCGTCGCGCTGTACGGCCTGCTGCTCAGTTTCTTGATGCCCGCCATTTATCTGAATTTTGCGCGCAAGGGCACGTTTAGCGCGTGCTTTGAGTTCGGCGAAATCTGGCGCATCATGTCCAGGAATCTAGGCGATTACATCGTAGCCTGGCTGATCATCATCGTCGTCGGCATGGTGGCCTCGTTCGTGATTAGCCTTGTGGGAATCCCGTTGGCCTTCATCCCCTGCTGCGGCTGGATCGCGGCGTGGATGCTGGTCGGCGTGACCAGCGTGTGGATTTTGTCCGTCTTTGGACATCTCTTTGGGCAGATCGGCGCCGAGCCGCCCGGTGAGTCGATCGTGCCCGGCGCTTAGTTAGGCCCGTCATTGCGAGGAGCATCCCGCCTTTTCGCTGCGCAGTCGAAGGATGCGACGAAGCAATCTCTTCGTCCGGCCATGAGATTGCTTCGTTTCGCTCACAATGACAATCAACTCTGCTTCACGTTCAACGCCCGATGCGGCGCATCATTGATGCGAATCCCAGCGGGCGTTGTGGTTTGGCGATCATGGTAAAATGCCGCCATGCCCATTCGCATTTTGCCGCCCAACCTCGTCTCACAGATCGCCGCCGGTGAAGTCGTCGAACGGCCCGCCTCGGTGGTGAAAGAACTGATCGAGAACGCCATCGACGCAGGCGCGACCGATCTCACCGTCGAGGCACGCGACGGCGGACGATCCTTCATTCGCATCAGCGACAACGGAGCGGGCATTCCAGCCAGCGAGGTTGAACTCGCCTTCAGCCGTCACGCCACCAGTAAGCTCACCACCGCCGACGACCTAAGCCACATCACCACGCTCGGCTTTCGCGGCGAGGCGCTGGCTTCCATTGCCTCCGTCGCCAAAGTCACCTGTCTGACCCGCGCGCGCGAGGAATCCGTCGGCACGCGTTTGATCATCGATGGCACGCAAGTGGAGCGCAATCCGATCGGCGCACCGGCCGGAACGGTCATCACCGTCGAGAATTTGTTTTACACGGTTCCGGCTAGACTCAAATTCCTCAAATCCGACACCACCGAACGCCGGCAGATCGATCTACTGATCAGCCGCTACGCTCTGGCCTATCCCGCGATTCGTTTCAATTTGATTCACAACGGGCGCACCTCTTTTCAAACGACAGGCAGCGGTTCTGTGCACGATGTGTTGATTGCGGTGTATGGAGTAGAAGTGGCCGAGCAGATGATCCAACTCCCCTCTTCCTCTAAGGGAGAGTCCCCCGGGGAGGCTACGCTCGGGCCGGGGGTGAGGGTAGCAGGCTTCATCAGCGCCCCGGCCCTGTCGCGCGCCAATCGCAGCGATATGACGATCTTCGTCAACGGGCGCTGGGTGCAGGATCGCGGCTTGAACACGGCGGTGCTGCAAGCCTATCACACGCTGTTGATGGTGGGGCGTTATCCGTTGTGCATCCTGCGGGTCGAGCTCAATCCCGAAGATGTCGACGTGAACGTGCATCCCGCCAAGACCGAGGTGCGCTTCCGCAACAACGATGCCATCTTTCGCGTGGTCCAGCGCGCCGTGCGCCGCACCCTGATCGATCACGCGCCGATTCCACAGGTGCAGCCGTCGACGCCCGTCTCGGCGTGGCAGCCCGCCTTCGATACGCACGCTGACAGCGCCGCGGCGCGCCTGGAAAAATTGCGCGCGTTGCAGCCGGTGGAACATGAGGCACGAAGCAGGATGCAGGACACGCTGTCACAGGAACGCGATCAGTCTACAGAAGATTCCGCATTCCGCATCCCCACAGGGGCGCTTCGCAGTCCACATTCCGAAATTGATCGACCAACTACAAGCGACCAGCCATTTGCAGCCAGCAACCAACTGCCGCCCTTGCGCGTGATCGGCCAGATCGGCGCGATGTACATCATCACCGAGGGGCCGGAGGGGATGTATCTGATCGATCAGCATGCCGCGCACGAGCGCGTGTTGTACGAGAAGTTCATGGCCGAGAAGGCCGCGCTGCACCTCGCCGTGCAACAGCTGCTCGATCCGATCCCGCTGGAGTTTTCGCCCGATGAATCCGCGCTGCTGGAAGAACATCGCGAAGTGCTGAGCGCGATCGGGTTGCAGGTAGAAGCGTTCGGCAGCACGACGTGGCTCGTCCGCAGCATTCCGGCCCTGCTCATCAACGACGACATCCACGTGGCGCTGAACGAACTCGTCGCCGATTTGATGGCGGGCGATCTGCCGTTCGCCGCGAACGAGGAAGCAAAGTTGATCACGCGGGTGTGCAAGCGCGCGGCCATCAAAGGCGGACAAGTCCTCTCGCTGCAAGAGATGAACGAGTTAATCCGCCAACTGGAGTTGTGCGCTTCGCCGCGGACATGCCCGCATGGCCGGCCCACGATGATCCATTTCAGCGCCTCGCAGATGGCGCGCGAGTTTGGAAGAATTTAATCGGCTCAAGGCGGACGAAAGTCCGCCGCTCAGAAGTGCTGGACTTTCGTCCAGCACGAGCATCTTTCGAGAACAGGAGAGACGCATGCAATGTCCCAAGTGCAAGGCATCGATGGAGAAGGTGGTCTTTGAGGGCGTGGAGGTCGATCGGTGCACGGGCTGTCAGGGTATCTGGTTCGACTTTCAGGAGCAGAAACAGTTGAAGCAGATGAAGGGCGCGGCCACCATCGACATGGGCGATAAAGCCACCGGCCGGAAAATGAATGAAATCAGCCGCATCAATTGCCCCAAGTGCGGCACGCTGTTGACTCATCTCGTCGATGTCGAGCAGACGCACATCGCTTATGAGGCTTGCCCCCACGATTACGGCGTATTCTTCGACGCAGGTGAGTTCACGGATTACAGCCAGAAGACGCTGTTGGAATCGCTGCGCCGATTATTCTAAAACAAGACGCCGGGTTTCTCCGTTCTCGGCCGAATCGCAAGTCAACTGGCCCCCCGTGTCTGCGTGCATTTCTGCTTAGCCCTTCTCCGGCGCGATACATTCCGGCCCGTCAGTCCCCGGCTTGTTGACCAGTTTAGAAACCGGATAGGCCCCCATCGCTCCGGCATAAGGCACGAGCAGCGCCCGCAGCGCGACCGGGCTTGCAGTTGGATCGAGCCACTCCCACATCGATGTTCGATCGAGAATTACCGGCATCCGATTGTGGATCTCGGCCATCAGATCATTAGGCTCACACGTGATGATCGAACAGGTGCGGCGTTCGTCGCCCTCCGGCGAAGTCCAGTGATCCCACAATCCGGCGAAGGCAAAGGGTTCGCGTGATTGCAGTTGAATGAAGTAAGGCTGCTTGCCTTTGTCCAGCGCTTTCCATTCAAAGAAGCCATCCGCCAGAATCAGGCAGCGCTTGCGCGCGAACGGCACGCGATAGGCCGGTTTCTCGTGCAGGGTTTCGGCGCGCGCATTGATCATGCGGCTGCCCATCGATGGATCTTTCGACCACGAAGGAATCAAGCCCCACTGAAACACTTCGACCCTGCGATCTTGCGCCGAAGTGACCACGGCTACCGGCTGCGTCGGCGCGATGTTGTAGCGCGGCTGCCAGTCGGCGGGAACTTCGTCCAGTTCCAGCAACATCTGCAAATCCGCCGGATCGACGGTGAGGGTGAAACGTCCGCACATGATTGATCCTTCCTTTGGCGAACACGTGGGTTCGCTCCTACGCCATATGCCCTTCCAGGCACGTCACGCCTTGCGGGCCGACCAGTGCCGCGTGCACCGTGCCACGTGGTAATTCAATGCGATCGCCTGCGTGGGTTTCGATCGGCTGATTCGTCTCCGGCAAGATCCATGTGATCGATCCGCGCACGACAATGATGACTTTATCATATTCGTGAACATGCGGCGCGTAAGTATCACCGGGGGCGTTCGACCAGTCGTAGGGGAACAGGCCCTCTTTGAAGAACTGCTCGTGAAGTTCAGATTGAGTGGGCGGAGTCGCTCGAGCCCAAGGCGTAATCTTCAATTCCACATTATTTGCTCACATTGACCACATATACATCAAGCCCACTAACAAAGGCAAGTTTGTCACCGCTGGGCGACCACTTCACATCCCGCACTTCAGGCAATGACGCAGTCAGCTGTTCGATGTGGTTGATTTTTGGATCGGCGATCCACCATAGGCTGCCGTCGTTACTGACGGCAGTCAGACCGACGTTGTTTGGATGCCAGACCACTTGCGTGGCAGGTTGAGTTAGAGTGAGTTGCAACGTTGACTGGGCTGAAAGATTCTCAACATTCAACACACGGCCCTCAGAGGAGAGCCAGGCCCATTGTTGATTGTCTCTGCTTATCGTTGAGGTCATTGCAGCCGACCGCGTAGATGCCGGAAGCGTGGCGGTAATGAATGACCGGAGATCAACCAGGTATGATCCCCCCTTGTTGCAAAATAGTTGAGCATGTTCGCCATCATTTTGAGCCCTACCCATGCAGGAAAAGATTTTGTCAACACCCGCCAAGGTTCGAATATCTTCGTAAGTTCCAGCAACCGGATCGATCAGAGGCACAACACCGTCTTGTTCTCCCTCCATGAATTGATAATCAACCATCACGCGTGTGTCGCTTAACACCCAGTGACTTGAAATATGGCGCTCCCCCGGGCCAGGCCCCCCTCGACCCACGGGTGACAGCTTACCCCAGTGGGGAGTCTTTGTTTCACCGCCTCTAACGTCCGCATATTGAAAACAACATTCAAACAATCGTGTTTCATCAGTAGACCAAGCGGGATCATAAGCCGACGAGCCCCAGATGTTACCAGTATTTACGGTCTGTCCTGTTTCCAGATCAATCCACGTGGAGCCGATGAGGGCTTTGCGCCCGCTGGGTGAGAGATAAGTGCGATTGTACAAACGGTTTCCAACATCATATAACCGATAAATCGCTCCACTGGAAGTGTACAAAGCAGTCTCGCGTTCATTGACAGAAATCACTACCTGCAAGTAATCAGACCACAATGGACGATCACATCCAGGCGTTGGGCCATTGGAAACAGGCTGCCAGGTCTGACCATCGTTTAGATTCAGAACAACCGGCATCGCATACTCACCAGTGCCCATTCCCTCTATTTCGCCTGTTACTGTACTGTTCGCTAACATGTTGAGGTTCATTGGGAATTGCCGTGGTAG
>PMCF01000303.1 GCA_003154115.1 Anaerolineae bacterium | reverse complement strand
GAATACGCTATGAAAACACGTTTTGCTGATCTGATTTTTGAGATTGTCGCGGCCGCCGGTCAACGTGATCGGTTTGCCCAACGGGGTCCACACGTCAGCCTGCGAATCGAGAATCCGCCCTACCTGCCTCTCAGCATTGAGGCGTGGGATTCGCCCATCGCCGGTGAAGGCCGTCGCATCAGCGTCGCGCACTACTTCGAGCAGGCGGGCGATCTGGTTCCCGATCCCGAAGTGGAGATCAGAGACGATGGGTGGCCCATCGAGTTGTCACAGGTGGCGGGCTACACGCAGGTCACCGTGTATCGAGCGGACGGTCAGATGCTTTTCGTGCCGCAGTCCAAGCGCGAAGTGCTGAACTTCCTCAACGAGACCTGGGCGCCGAATCTTCGGGCGCAACGCTTCATCGAAGCGGCGCAGAAACTTGCCGGGCCAGTCATTGAGGTGACGCCGTGAGCATCCGCATTTCCAACGACAGCCTCAGCGTCCTGGCGTGCGGTTTTGCGATCGCGCGTTGCGCCGACGACAAAGCGTTGCAGGAGGCGCAGAAAAAACAGCAGCCGGCGCCGGATGACGAGCGCGAGAATGTGATCGTGTGGCTCGACCTGGCGCCCAATCACCCGAAGGTGCTGAATGCGATCTGGGCGACTCTGGTGAACGGCGGCAGTTCGGAAGTGCGCTTGACCGACTATGATGCTCAGATGCCGACCTACCTGGCGCGCGGCCTGCGTCGCCGCTATCGGCGGCTGACGGCGGATGCACCCAGCCTGGCCGGGCGTGCTCGACCGAAGCATTTGCGGTTGATCGCGCCGGAGGCCAGTCGGATGGAAGACTATACGCAGCCGTTCATCGCGCTGGACTGGCCCGGTCTGCCAGCCAGCACGGCGCTGGCGGCGATGCTCGAGCAAGGCTCGCCGTATCCGATTCAAATCGGCTGGGGCGACTATCTGCTGGCCGAAGCCGCAGCACAAGGTTATGCGCGTCCGCTGCTGACGGGCGGCAATGCGCCGCAAGGCTATCTGATCGATCCGGCGCCGTGGCGCGAGATCATCGCGGCCGGGGTCAAGTTGGGTCAGATCACTTTGGACGGCACTCAGCAGACGGCGGCTATCGCCGTGGGCAGCGCGAGCGTGTTCAACACGCGGCGCTCCGTGGAGGTGTGATGGACAACGTGATGGAGTTGATCAACTGGTGCTATCGCGCGTATAGCGCCTACGGCCAGTATCGGGAACGTGTCACGGCGATCACCTTCACGAGCACGACGATGTTCAACCTGACGTATATGGCCGGCTACATGCGATCGCACTTTCCTGACGTGCCAGCGCAACTGCTGCATTTTGAGTTACGTGCTACCGATGGATCGTTGACGCCGGTCAACGTGTAACCGAACAGACGGTATTGAATGCACCCTGCCAGGGGACGCGCTTTTCTCCCCTACGGGGGTGAGGTGCGTCTCCTGGCGGGAAGAAAGGAGGCGCACTATGCGCTTGGAGGGACAAAGTAAGTTGGGGTATTACCCCACGCCCACGGCCAGCCTGATGATCATTCTCACGTGGCTGGTCCTCTCGATCGAAGTCGGCCTGCGCCGCTATCTCGATCCGTGCTGTGGCAAGGGCGAGGCGTTGGCCGCGATTGCGGCGGCGCATGGCCCGGCCGAGACCTACGGCATCGAGTTGTCGGATGTGCGGGCCACAGACGCTGAACGTGCGTTGAAGCAGGTGCTCAACACCGCCTATGAGTATGCGGTGTTGGCGGATGAGACGTTCTCGTTCGTGCTGCTCAATCCACCCTATGATGGTGAAGGGATGACGGGCGGTGGTAAGCGTCTGGAAGAAACTTTTCTGCTCGACACGACCCCGCGCCTCATGCCGGGGGGTGTGCTGGTGTACATCATTCCACATCAACGGATCAATGAAAAAGTGGCACGGCATCTCGCCGGTTGGTACACCGATCTGCGCTGCTTCAAGTTGGTTGAGGGTGACTACGACGCGTTCAAGCAAATTGTGATCTTCGGTGTGCGTCGCAAGACTTACACCCCGGCCAGCGGCGACGATCTACGCGCCGTGCAGGCCTGGGCCGAAGCGAAGATCGTTGTCGACTACCAGCAGATCGAAGTCGAAGTTGAAGGCGAACTAACAGCAGACGGCCAGCCGACCCTGCTGAGAAGCGCGGGGCAGGCGAAAAAGAAGGTGCGTCAGCCGGTCTATGGCGATCTGCCGGAGTTGGTGGTCGGTCAAGGGGAATATGCCATCCCGGTTAGTCCGTTGCGCGGCCCGCGCGGTGCGTTTCGCTTTCAGTTTGTTCCGGTCACGGACGAAGATCGGCTGCGGGTGGCGCAGGATTCCATCGCGCGCCTGGAACAAAGCCGTGACTGGCTCGATCTGATTCCGCCGACGACGCCGCCCGTGATCGAACCGGCGATGACGCCCAAGAAAGGGCACATCGCCATGCAGCTCAACGGTGGCCTGCTCGGCACAAATCTGGTGCGCGCGCCTGATCAAACACCCTTGCTCATCAAAGGCAATGTGCGCAAGACGAGCAAGACCGTTGTGCATGATCCTGACGACGATCCGACCAAACGCGACGATGGCAAAGAGCACCTGACCAAAGTCGAGGTCAGACAACAGTTTGAAACGGCTCTGGCGACACTCGATGCGCAGGGCGAATTGAACATCACGTCCCACGTCGAAACGATCAAGGGCTTGCTNNTTGCTGGATAGCTACGTTGAACAGCTCGCCGAGATCGTGCAGGCGCGCAACGTGCCACAGTATGACATGAAGCCAGAACCGTGGGAGTGGGCCGTGTTCGATGATCTATCGCAAGGTCGCCAACTGCCCGGCCGCGAGGAAACCGGGCTGACCGAGTTTCAGAAACACCTGGCGATCGCGCTCGGCCGTCTATGCCTGCGCTATAGCGCTGGCGTAATAACCGCGGAAATGGGCAGTGGCAAAAGTACGATCTTCCTGGCGATCG
>PMCF01000015.1:3513-5990 GCA_003154115.1 Anaerolineae bacterium | reverse complement strand
TCCAGGCCCGCAACGAGGCCGATCAGGCGATCTACCAGGCTGAGAAATCACTAAGGGATATGGGCGAGAAGGTGTCCGCACCCGATCGAGCCAAGATCGAAACACAGGTAAACACCCTCAAGGCGGCGATGCCGGGTGAGGATACCGGGCGCATCCGTGCACAGATCGCCGGAATGCAACAGGCGATGATGGCTCTGGGCCAGGCCATGTACGGCAGTGGCGCGGCGGCAACCGAACCAGGCGGCCCTGGTCATCCCACCACAGGCAATGGTCACGGTGAGCCGCACGGTGAGGACGTGGTTGAAGGCGAGTATAGCGAAGCCTAGCGTCTTTTCCTAGGAGAAAGAAAATGGAAATTCCTTTACAAGCTCACGTTGAATGTACGGACAAAAGGGGCGATATGATACCTGTCATAACAATTTCAAGAGAACTCGGGAGTGAAGGAGAGAACATTGCCGAGAGGGTTGCCGCAACCTTGGGCTACCATTTTGTCGACAAGAAATTTATCGGCGACCTGCTCAGTGAGTATGGGCTTGTCGAATTCGATCGAGAATACGAGACTTCCCCCGGCTTTTGGGAGAGTTTCAGTGCCCGGCAGGAAAAAGAGCGTGAAGTTATGGCGGATATGCTCAACAAGGTTGTGCGGGCGATGGCGTATCATGGCAACATCGTGATCCTGGGACGTAGTGGGTTTGAAGTTTTAATCGATTTTTCCGATGTTCTTCGTGTGCGCCTTCAGTCGCCCTTTTCGGCTCGGGTCCAGCAAGTCATGGCGCAACAGAAGATCACCGATGAGCAGGCGAAAGCGATCGTGAAAGAGAGCGATAAAGTGCGGATGGCTTATGTCGCAGAGTTTTATCGGGCACCGTGGGAAGCCATTCAAGCCTTCGATCTAGTTATCAACACCAGCAAGATTTCTCCTGACTTAGCAGAAACCTGGGTAGTCAACGCGGCGAAAGCCTTCGTTATCGGCACTGAGACCGACGAATCCATCACCGACTCGATAGACGTAGATCCCGTCTTGGCCTTGGCTGTATCGGATAGACTTAACTGCAACGTGGCACATTCTCATCACAATGAAGGGGGAAGCGTTCGCTGAGCGCTCGTGTCCAAAAGTGTTCTGTTGGCAATGGATGGTCCACCTTCGGCGAAATCAGCCGCCAGGGCTGCGACTCAAATTGCTGCTGCATTTCATATGGAACATCCATGCGCAATGCTTGATGGACGTTTCGCAGGTTTTTGATATGGCGGCATGCACGCTGGTATCAAGACGGTATCGGCACAGCTTATCGCACTACCAAAGCCGCCACCGTCACGGCGATCTTTGACGGTATGACGGGGCGGGATTTTCACAGACAGTATGCACCCCAGGCATGGCCAAGAGTCAGACAATGCACAAAAAGACGATTAAGACGGTGTCCCATGGACTTTAAGGATTATTACGAAATATTAGGTGTNNGATGTGAACCCGGGTAATAAAGAGGCCGAAGAGAAATTCAAGACAATTAATGAAGCTTACCAGGTCCTATCAGATGCGGAAAAACGCAAAAAGTATGATGAGTTGCGGGCTCAATACCAGCAATGGCAGCAGACGGGCGGTAGCCAACAGGACTACGACTGGCAGAACTCGTCAACCCGACCCGATCAAGGTGTCCACGTCCAATACGCCAATCCCGAAGACCTGGCCGATCTCTTTGGAAACGAAGCGCCGTATTCCGACTTCTTCAACAGTATCTTTGGCCAGGCGCGCAGGAGCAGTAGCGGCAGTGGTCGGGGATCACCCAGCCCACGTCGTGGACGTGATGTCGAGTACGAAGTCGATCTGACCCTGCCAGAGGCTTTTCAAGGCGCAGATCGCCTGTTGGAAATTGACGGGCATCGCATCCAGGCCGTCATTCCACCGGGTGTGCGGACCGGTTCGCGANNCACATTGACGTGCCGGTCGATATCTTCACCGCCGTTGCCGGTGGTGAAATTCACGTCCCCACCTTGGAGCGGCCGCTGATACTGAAGATTCCACCCCGGACCAACGCCGGGCGGAGTTTCCGCTTACGCGGCAAGGGCATGCCTCACCTGGGTGATCCCAAAACGCGCGGCGACCTGTTTGCTCTGGTCAGGCTGGTGCTGCCCGACCCGCTGACCGACCAGGAGGTCAACAGCATCCGCGAATTGGCCTCCTCCCGGCCCAACCGCTCTTAGTCGCATCCTGAATGAGGTAAAAGCATGATTTCCGACAATATATCTCCAAAACGGTATTGGTACGGTCCTTATGAAGGCTATGAAACGCGCAGCCAGCGCCGATTACAGGANNCACCGGGTGTGCGGACCGGTTCGCGAATTCGTCTGTCCGGCCAGGGTGAGCCGGGCCAGAATAGTGGACCAGCCGGCGATCTATATTTGGTCGTCAACCTATTGCCCAACGACACATTCGAGCGTGAAGGCGATGACTTACACATTGACGTGCCGGTCGATATCTT
>PMCF01000015.1:461-3404 GCA_003154115.1 Anaerolineae bacterium | reverse complement strand
ATCCGCGAATTGGCCTCCTCCCGGCCTAACCGTTCTTAGTCGCATCCTAAATGAGGTAAAGGCATGATTTCCGACAATGTATCTCCAAAACGGTATTGGTACGGTCCATATGAAGGCTATGAGACGCGCAGCCAGCGCCGATTACAGGACGATCTGGGGATTGACGAGGCTGCCGCTGAGGTGATCCTGCGACTGCGCAGCCAGGTCATTGAATTACAGTCTCATATTCGCCGGTTAGAAGCCGAGCTAACTGCGCAGTACGCCGGCCAACATATGCGGTTGGCTCGTTATCGGGATGTCTATTATGAGGCTACCTGGATCGAACTGGAAATTCAGGAATGATAACAGTGTGTCGGCATTTATAAGGAGCAAACATGAAACGCATGGCTGTCCTCACCAGTGGGGGTGATGCTCCCGGCATGAACGCCGCTATTCGATCGGTCGTGCGGATAGGAATTGACAAGGGCTGGGAAGTACTGGGCATCCAACATGGCTATGCCGGCCTCATCGCCGACAACGTCGTGCCACTGGGGGCTCGTGATGTAAGCGGTGTCATCCAGCAAGGTGGCACCCTGCTGGGCAGCGCCCGGTGCCCCGAATTCAAGACCGAGGCCGCGCGCCTGCAAGCCCTGCGCGTGTTGGGCAAACACGAGATCGAGAGCGTAATCATTATCGGCGGTAATGGCTCACAAACGGGTGCGTATGCTTTGTCGCAGCTGGGCTTTCCGGTGATCGGTGTGGCCTCGACCATTGACAATGATCTGTATGGGTCAGACATCACCATCGGAGTAGATACCGCCCTCAACATCGCTTTGGAAGCCATCGACCGGCTCAAGGTCACTGCTTCCTCTCACGAACGTGCTTTTCTGATAGAGGTGATGGGGCACGGTTGTGGTTATCTGGCCTTGATGGCGGGGATTGCCGGCGGGGCTGAGGCGATTGTTATCCCTGAGGTAGAAACCGATCCCGAAAGCGTGGCGACTGAGTTGCGCAGCGCTTACGAACGAGGCAAGGCCCACGCCCTGGTGGTGGTGGCCGAAGGCGCGCGCTATAACGCCGCAGCGTTGGCGCGCTACTTTGAAGAACATCACGAGCGACTGTGCTTCGATCTGCGCGTGACGACGCTGGGACATGTCCAACGCGGCGGCGTGCCCAGCGCTTACGATCGCTTACTGGCGACCCGCTTGGCGGCCGACGCTACCGAACGCGTGACACGCGGCGAGCACGGCGTGCTGGTGGGCCTCGTCAAGGGCGAGATTGCGGCCACGCCGCTGACCGAGGTGGTCGCCAATAAAAAGCTACTCGATCCGCGTTTGCTGGAACTGGCCCGCGTGCTGGCCAAATGACTGACCTCAAGGAGACTATTCTATGAATGCGAACGTTCAACAACATCGTGTTCTTTTGCAGCATATTGCCCAGCGAGCCATGCTAGAGCGCGGCTTGCTCCCTGATTTTTCGACTGAAGCCATGGCCGAGCTGAGCAAGCTTCAATCACCGGCCGTAGCCAACCCCGATGAATCGGTGCGCGACCTGACGAAGCTACTCTGGGCGTCGATCGATAACGATGACTCCCGCGACCTCGATCAGCTCACCGTGGCCGAGGCCCTGCCCGGCGACAAAATCAAGCTGCTCGTGGCGATCGCCGATGTGGACTCGCTCGTCAAAAACGGATCGGCCATTGACGAATACGCACGCCACAATACGACCTCGGTCTACACCGCGGCGATGATATTTCCCATGCTGCCTGAAAAACTGTCCACCGATCTCACCTCACTGAACTTCAATGAGGATCGATTGTCCATCGTCATCGAAATGGTGCTGGGCACGGACGGCTCTCTTCAGGCTTCGGATATTTATCGGGCGCGTGTCCGCAATCAGGCGAAACTGGCTTATAATAGCGTGGCGGCCTGGCTGGATGGTGGCAGTATGCCAGAGGCGATCACGACCGTCAATGGTCTGGCTGAGAATCTCCGTCTGCAGGACACCGCCGCTCAAAACATGCGAAATTTCCGGCACATCCACGGGGCGTTGAGTCTGGAGACCATTGAAGCCAGGCCGATCTTTGACGGCGATCAAATCCGGGATCTGGAAGTGGAACGATCGAACCGCGCCACGGACATCATTGAGGATTGCATGATCGCGGCCAACGGCGTCACCGCCCGGTATCTCACGGCCAAGAAATTCCCGTCGATCCGGAGAGTGGTGCGCACGCCCAAACGCTGGGATCGAATCGTCGCGCTGGCCGCGGAACACAAATATCAGCTGCCGACAGAGCCTGATTCAAAAGCGTTGGATGAGTTTCTCGTCAAAGAGAAAGCCGAAGATGCACTGCGCTTCCCCGATCTATCTCTGGCGGTGATCAAACTTTTGGGCGCTGGTGAATACATAGCCGAACTGCCCGATGATGTCGCTCCCGGACATTTCGGTCTCGCCGTCAAAGACTATGCCCATTCGACCGCCCCGAATCGGCGGTATCCCGATCTGATCACGCAACGCTTATTGAAGGCGGCTCTGGCTGGCAACGCCTGGCCCTACAACAAAGATGAACTGGATGCGTTGGCGACACACTGCACCGAGGAAGAAGATGCCGCTAATAAGGTCGAACGGCAAGTCGGCAAATCCGCGGCGGCGCTGCTCCTTGAATCGAGAATCGGCGAACAGTTCGACGCCATTGTCACGGGTGCTTCAGATAAAGGCACCTGGGCCAGACTGCTCACGATTCCAGTTGAAGGGAAAGTGGTGCATGGCTTCGAGGGCCTGGATGTCGGCGACCAGATTCGCGTGCAACTGACCTCGATCGATGTTGAGCGCGGCTTTATCGATTTTAAGAAAGTCGGTTCATCCAAACCTTGATACGGAAACTCACGCAGCCGTATTCAAAATAGCAAAACTTTGAGAGAAATTACGAGGAGAATAAACATGCCAGAGTTCGGATCGCCCTTT
>PMCF01000015.1:0-379 GCA_003154115.1 Anaerolineae bacterium | reverse complement strand
GCAAAAGAAGTAGAAGCAGAAATCAAGAAAATGAAGTAAAGGATTCCCGGGAAAAAACGCCCAACGACCGCTACCCGCGGAAGCCGTTATGCGTCACCAACCGTAAGGAGACCCATATGAGCAAGTTAGACACAAGCAATGCCCCGACCGTGCCTGGAGCAGCAACGCCCCACGTCTTGCCGCCTCTTCCGTATGCCGAAAACGCATTCGAGCCGGTTATCACAGCCAAAACGATGAGTTTTCACTACGGTAAACACCACAAAGGCTACGTGGACAACCTGAACAAGCTGATCGCAGGCACAGAATATGCCAACCTGTCATTGGAGAAAATTATCGCCAGTACCGCAGGACAACCAGAAAAAACCGCGATCTTCAATAA
>PMCF01000390.1 GCA_003154115.1 Anaerolineae bacterium | reverse complement strand
GCGGCCAATGAACCGAAGTAGGTGCGGTCTCCGGTGTGGACAACCACTCCCGTCGCGGTGCCGCTTTCTACGTTGGAACCGAGGAAGCAAATATCCGGCAGTTCCAGCGGATTTTGAACGTCGGCCGAGGCGGGCGCGGCTTTCTTCTCCACCGGCATAGACTCGCCGGTTAGCGCCGCTTGATTTAGAAACAGATCTTTGGCGGACAGCACCCGCAGATCAGCCGGCACCATATCCCCGGCGTTCAGCCGAATGATGTCACCCGGCACCAACAGTTTGAGCGGCACCTCGGTATCTTTGCCATCGCGCACGACCGTGGCCGTGGTGTTCACCATCGCTTTAAGTTTTTCAGCCGCGTTATCGGCGCGCATTTCCTGAAAGAAACGCAGCACGACGCCCAGCACCACCATCACGAAAATGACGATCATCGCCCGCAGATCGCCGGTCAGATACGACAGCACGCCCAGCGCGATCAGCAGGATCACCAGCGGATTCCTGATGTTGTCCCAGAGGCGCATCAGGGGTGATGTGCGTTTCTCCCGTGCGATTTCGTTCAAGCCATCGCGCTTGAGGCGCGCCTCGATTTCGGCCGCACTGAGTCCGCTCAAGCGCGATTCGAGTTCTTTCAGCGCCGTATCAGTATCCGTGCGCGCCTTTTCCAATAATTGATCGGAAAACGGCGCTTTGTTACCGCCCGATGGCTTCGCAAATCCCTGAGCAGGCTTCGATGTGGTGGCCTTGGGAAGATCCATGCATGTCTCCTAAATGCGAAAGTGTTCTCGAACTTTCGCCGCAATCTGATGATCGGTCAGCTGGTCAGTGAACTGACAGCGCTTAATCTCCTATGTTTTTCGTGGCGGATATATCCTCTCAAATGGGTCGTGTAGCGGGCTGGTCCCCATTGACACGCCGGGCAAGGCCCTTGCCTGCAGCAGGCCAATGACGCTATAGACCCGCACTGATTTAGACTTCCCCTTGAGCGTCACTGCGCCGCAGTCGGAAACCAGCAATTTTTTTTGTTCATCGAAAGCAGCGTACGTTTCCTCGGTAATGAGGATGTCGCTATTCGTGAATTGATCGGTGAGGCTTTGGACCCGGGCCGCCACGTTAACCGTATCCCCGATCACCGTATATTCAAAGCGATCCTCCGAACCGACTTTGCCGGTGATGACCTCCCCCGTATTGATGCCCATGCCGATGATGAGCGGCTCCAGATTAGCTTGCACGCGGTGGGCATTGAACTCGGTGATGCCGGCGCGGATCATCAGCGCGGCGCGGAGTGCCCGGCGAGCGGTCTCGGCTGGCGGCAGGCCGATCGGCGCGCCAAAGACCGCCATGGCGCTGTCGCCGCCGAACTTGTTAATCATCCCGCCCGCCTCCCGGACCGCGCCGTTGACGATGCTGAAGTAATCATTCAGCGCGCCCAACACTTCCTGCGGGTTGTGGCTTTCAGAAAACGGCGTGAATTGACGGATGTCGGTGAAGAGCACGGTCACGACCTTCACTTCGCCGCCCAACTGCACTTGATCAAGCAGCAGCGCCTCACGCACCTCATCTGAAACCAGGCGACCCAACAAATCATGCATGACCTGGCGATGGCGGTCTAATTCAGCATAGGATTTTTGCAGCGCCTGTTCCACGCGTTGACGGTCGTCGTCAAGTTCTTTTATCTTTAATAGAATATTGATCCGCGCGAGCGCCTCCGTCTGGTCGAAAGGTTTTGACAAAAACTCATCGGCTCCGGCCTCGATGCCGCGGATGCGGTCTTCTTTGGCCGAGAAGGCCGTAATCAGGATAACCGGTATGCGCCGGAGCTGTGGGTCTTCTTTGATTTGTCGGCAGACTTCAAACCCATTCATCCCCGGCATGAGGATGTCCAGCAGAACGAGGTCGATCGGCTGGCTTTTGATTTTCAGCAAGGCGTCTNNTTGAGATTCACCTCGGTATCATCCACGCAGAGAATGACCGGCTTATGCGGGTTCATGAGGTTCCACCTGCGACAGGATTTGCTTGATCAGTTCCGGTAATTTCCGGGTATCGATCGGCTTCGTAACGAATTCGTCGAAACCGGCCTGGAACACCTTTTCTCGATCGCCTTTCATGGCAAAGGAGGTGACGGCAATGACCTTGCACTTTCCGAGATAGCCGGGCTGTTTCCGCAATTCACGGATGACGGCAAAGCCGTTCATCACCGGCATTTGAATATCCAGCAAGATCAAAGCCGGCTGATGCTCGCGCGCCATCTCCAGCCCCGTCAATCCATCCGCCGCCTCCAGCACCGTGTAGCCGTGGTAGGCCAGTATCTGCCGCATGAGGATGCGATTTTGCTCGTTGTCTTCTACTACCAGGATTGTTTCAGTTGTCATTTTTTATCTCCCGCCTTTGGGGAAGGGCAAAGGCAAACCGACTGCCCTGACCGAATTCACTCGTCACCTCGATATGCCCGCCGTGCAGTTCGACAAATTTTTTGGTGAGCGCCAGCCCGAGCCCGGTCCCCTCATACCTTTTATCATAAGCGGTTTCCAATTGAGAGAACCCTTTGAAAAGCTTCGGGATATCTTCCGGCTCGATCCCGATCCCGGTATCCTCGACGCTAATCTCTATTTCTTGCGTTTCAGCCAGGTCCCTCGTCCTGACCTGCACGGAGCCGCCATCCGGCGTGAATTTCACCGCATTACTCAGGAGATTGAACATGATTTGTTTGAGTTTTCTTTCATCCGCTTCGATCACCCGATCCGTTAGCGGGTCCATCCGTAAATCCAGCTGGATGTCATGCCGCAAAGCCTTCTCCCGCTGCATCACGAGTGATGAGTCAAGTAGCTCTTTTAAGGACATCTGGCTCAGTTCGAGTTCCATCTTGCCCGCTTCCACCTTGGAGAGATCGAGGATGTCGTTGATCAGGCTGAGCAAGTGCCGGCCGGCTTTGAGGATGTACATCACGTTTTTACGCTGCGACTCGTTTAGCGTGCCGAGCAGTTCGTCCTCCAGAACCTCCGAGAATCCGATGATGGAATTGAGCGGAGTCCGCAGCTCATGACTCATATTCGCCAGGAATTCAGACTTGGCCTTGGTGGCCGCCTCCGCCTCCGCTTGAGCCTGCTCGGCGTCGCGGGTTCGTTCAGTCAGTTCGCGTTGCAGCCGCATTTTTTCAGTCTTATCTTCGATGGCCAGCAGAATGAGCTGCGAACCGCTTTCCGTTTGAGCGATGCGGCGGGCATTGAGCAACATGATCTTGTGCCCGATGTTTGAAAATTCATGTTCGACTTCGTAGTCGTCGAACAGGTTATCTTTGGGCAGAATCTCTTCCAACAACGTCCGCAGCTTGGGAATATCCCATTGGCGGTTGCCGAGGTCATAGATCAGATTACCGATCGTTTCCTGCGGCGTGACCTTGAAGGCCTCGTAGAAACTCCGGTTGGCCGAGAGAACCCGCAAGTCTGAATCCAGGACCAGCAGCGGTTCACGCACGGTCTCGATGATATCGTTATTGGCGCGGGTGGCCGCCTCCGCCTCCGCTTGAGTCTGCTCGGCGTCGCGGGTTCGTTCGGTCACGTGCTGCTCCAGCAGGTCGCGTCCCTGTTGCAGCAACTGGACGGCATCATGCTCGAGCTGCCAGGCCCGGGTTAAGCCATCCACCAATACAAACAGGCCCGCTTCCACCGCCGACACAATCATCAAAAACACCAGCCAGGTCCCGACGAAATCTTCCAGGGGCGGGAGCGTGGTGTAGAGTGAGGCCATCTCTGAGGGCTTGAACTGGCCGCTACTGATCAGCCAGCCGAACACACCGAGTGTGACCAGACTGCCGGCCATCGCCATGAAACCCTGGCGCACACCCAGAAAGACCGTCGTCAAGATAATGAAGGCGAGGAGATATTCGTGGCTCTCGATTGTCTCGCCGTAATTCAGCAGCTCGACCAGGCTTAAGCCATAGATCAACAGCAGGAAGACTGCGGCCCTGAGCCGATAATCGATTCGGCGACCCACCGCCAGAATCCACAGCCCGATCGACGGCACCGCATAAGCGGCCAGGATATCCAGGCGATCAATCACGAGCAAACCGTTCGCCGACTCGAGCAGGGCGATCAGCCCCAACACTGCGCCGAACCGGGTCATCACCGTCAAGATGCGTTCTTGCGCTTGAACAAAACTTGGGCTGATATTGGTCGGCGCCTTCAAATCGGATCGGGCCGGGCTGACAAAGAACTGTTTAATTCGCCGTCCGATCGAAAAATTGTCTGGCGTCTGGCGATCAGATGTGGTCGGCTGCATCGCTTCTCCTAAAGAATTGTCCGTCATTGCCTGGTCATTGAGTTACTTTGAAACTACGGGCTTGACCGTTACCCCTGGGCCCCTGCCGTCTGCATCGGCCAGTGGTTGACCGTTCCCGGATTCTTTCAGGTCAAGGGGCTTGCTTCTTTGTTGCAGGAAGTCTTGAAACAGACCTTTTGTTTCTGACAAAGATTTGAAGGTGCCCTCCTGAACGATTTTTCCGGCATCAAAGACGAGTATGCGGTCCGCATTTTTGAGCGTGCTCAGCCGGTGAGCAATCGTGATGATCGTCTTCTGCTTGAAGATCCGTTCGATATTTTGCTGGATGATCGCTTCGTTCGTATTATCCAAGGCGGAGGTCGCCTCATCAAAAATAATGAGTTGCGGCGTTTGCAGCATGACACGGGCCAGCGCGAGTCGTTGCCGCTGGCCGCCGCTCAGGTTATTCCCGTTTTCAGAAACAGGGCCGTCGAAGCCGCCCAGGCTTGCCTGGATTTCATCCAATATGCAGGCGTTCCTGGCCGCTTCAAGCAGGGCCTCGTCGGTTACTGCTGGCTGGCAGCCATACAGCATATTGTCTCTCACTGTGCCCGAAAAGACGAAAGGTTTTTGAGGGACGTAGGCAATCTGGTCGGCCAGCTCTTCTCTGGAAATAGCCTGCAGCCTCTTATCAAACAGGGCAACCTCGCCGGTATAACCATGGATCAGTTTCAAAAGAATGTGAATAAAGGTGGTCTTGCCGCAGCCGGAAGCGCCGGCGATCCCGATGCTTTCGCCTTTTTTGATCGTTAGATTGATATCGTCCAGGGTCGTGACTTCCTCATTACCCTGATAAGCAAAAGACAGGTTCTTGACTGACAGGGCCGATTGATTGCCATTCTCTTTTATCTTTGAAGTGGCGTCTGGCTCGGTGAAAGAAACATCCAATGGCTGATGCAGAATATTATAGAGATCATTGACTTGAATCGAGTTCTCGGAAGCCTGATCCAGGATGCGGTGAATCTCGCGCAGTGGATCCGTAATATTGGCGAACAGGATGGCGTACACTAAAATATCGCCTTTTGAAATAAGACCCAGCGAGACCAGATAAATCGATAGGACGATCACTACAATCGTGAAAAACCCTTCGTTCAGCGATTTGGCCGCATCATACAAGGCCATCGCAATATGATGCTTGAT
>PMCF01000319.1 GCA_003154115.1 Anaerolineae bacterium | reverse complement strand
AAAAATACGTTTTACGTTGAGGACCCGAAAGCGATTCCCGAAGACGGCGCCTACACCGGCACGCGTGAATATCTCTCCGTGTCGGAAATGCCGGGCATCTCGCCGGCCATCGCGGGTATCGGCTTGAAGTATTGCACCTTCAGCAGCCTGAACGATGTGGGGCTGCCGCTTCCCGACTATTCGGAAGAGATCGTGCGTCTTGATCTGACGGACGCGATGAAGGCGCAGATGAAACAAGCCGACGGGCAGCCCGATGAAGCGGAGGGCTTGTTCCGTTGGGCGATGGCGCGGAAACAGGAAGAGGATGGTAAAGGCGCGATCAGCGTGTGGCTCAACACCGCGCTGAATCGGCCGGATGCGATGTTCCGCGGCGAGTACGTGGTCTTTCATCCGCGGGTCTCGGGTCGTGGGCGCTTTGCCATACGGCGCGAAGAATCAGTGCTGACGCTGCCGCCAATCGTCGGTCCAGGTGAATGGTTGCCGAAAGAAATGTGGACGGCACATCAGTGTCTGATCGAACGCGATCAAGGATACAAAACTTTGATCGGCGTGCGTCAGACCGGAACACGCGATATCCAACCGCGTCTCGTGCAAGCGTTGGAAGCCTCCGGACTGCGCGCCGGCATCCTGCGTCCCTCTTTGGCTCCGGCCAAGCGCGCGACCTGGATCAAGCATCACGCACACGAGTTTGATGTGTTGTTGACCAATGCGCGTTTAGTTGAGGTGGGGCTTAATCTCACCACGTTCAACACGGCGATCCTATTCGAGTGCGAGTGGAGCCTCTATGTGCTCTGGCAGTTCATGCGCCGGCTGTATCGGCCGGGTGCGTCCAAGCGAGTGAAATTGTTTTTTCCCGTGTATCAGGACACGCTCGAAGAAAGTGCGCTGGACTTGCTCGGTCACAAGATGCTGGCCGCGCAGCTCTTCTATGGTGATGCCGTGGGCGGCGCGCTGGTGGATGATCTCGATGACGGTGATCTGCTGAGCGATCTCGTGCGCAAGGCGCTGGGCAAGCTCAACATCGGTCGCGCCGAGGGTATCTTCTCGATCGGGAATAGGCCGGTGGAGACGCCGTCGCCGATCGGATCGCCCACGCTGCCTAGTCCGCAGTTGAAGACTCTTGCCGAGTTAGCAGCAGTGCGAGAGCAACTTCTGTCTATGCCGCGACGGTTGCTAGTACGCAAGGGGATCGTGCCTGACGAGCAGTTGACGCTGTTCTGATCAAGCGAGGGGGAAGCATCTGCTTCTCCCTCGCTGTATTTTGGTGAGTACGTGGAAACAGGCTACAAGCCTTATGGGCAGTACGGACGGGCCACGTTATCCCTCGCCCAGCTTCGCATCCCCGAATCTCTTTCGGTACAGGTCCTGAATCCAGTTGGCCGTGGGTGCCTTCCATCGCTCTTGCCGAGTGCTGGCCTGATTGGCCAACACAGTTCGCGGACTCATTCCTAATCGCTGGGCCATCTGAATGGTTGCTTCGTCGAGTCCGCATCGCGCTTGAACGTCAGCCCAGGTTGCTTTACTGGTGTTCTTCTTTTTGGTCATGAGATTTTCTCACTTCCATCGCAAAATACTGCACCCTTTGAAGCTCTGCCATCCTAAACATGATCATAGTGATGCCCGTGATCATCTTTAACGTGATCATGATCGCTTTCCCACCCTGCGTTTGAAAGCCGGATGCGTCATAATTATTCCTTCTCCTTCTCCTTCCCCCAAAAGATGGGGACTTTGTCAACACACGGAATGTCTCCCCGGAAAATCCGAGCATACTCCGCGCGCGGATCAAGCACGTATTGCAGTTCATCCCGCGTGAGGCCGAATATAGCCGCGTATGGTGCGCGTCAAGTCTGATCCGGTCGATAGCGAAAACCAAGTAAGTCGTTACTTCACGAGAAGGTGCATTTAATCAACATTCACTATTCCATGGCATTTCGGATAGGATGAACATCCATAGAAAGGCTTACCAGCGCGATCACCACGGCGCGCGATGCGTAGCACCATGGGGGATCCGCATCTTGGGCATATTGGCATAGACACAGCTGGAGCCGATGCTGTTGTAACCACAGGGGATGCAGTCGCTGGTCGCGATTGACGCATATGGGTCAATTGTTCGCCGTCGATGAGTTCGATCGGTTTACCGCGCGCCCAGTCCTTTGCTTGTTGGGTGAACTCCCCCGTGGTTACGATGTATCCATGAACGGCATTCTCGTGCATCATCGCGCCGAAAAAATCCCGCACGATCGGCTCACCAACTTGGCCTTGATAACGCTTACACTGAACGACCTCTTTTTCGCCGTTGGGTGCGCGCAGGACTACATCTATCCCGTGGTCACCCTGCAGTGGAGTTACTGTCGCGCTGTAGCCTTTCTGCTTGAACATCTCAGCGACCAGCTGTTCGAATCGCTTGGGCACCAGTGCTTGCATTTGGCTGATTGATTTCGCCTGCTCAATCTCACGCTGGCGCTGATTGCGACGTGCCACCAATGCCACTCCGACCGCCACCCATATAGTGAACGTTAATAGCGTGAATCCCCAGTAGAGCAATTGCGTTTGTTCTTTTGTACTGGTGCCAAAGGCCGGCAATTTGATTGCCGAGGCATCAAATAGCACAGCAGAATTGAGTCCTATCATCAAGACCCAGAGAACCGTAAGGCCTACAGCGGCTGACCACAGCTCACCTACCAAGCTCCTACTCTTACGCGAACGATATGGCATGGCAGTAGCTCCAATTCAAGAAAAAAGATCTGTCTTGCGTAAGGAAAACCTCATTGGTTGTTGTCGTGCCGTTCTGAACGTACTCATGGTGTGAGAATTGATCACATTTAATGTGATCATGATCACGTTTCTAATCGGCGCCACTGGGCATTACGTCCGCTCCCCAGGCAAACTACTTTCCCATCGGCGCGCAGCGTATCCAATACACGCCGAATTGTCGCCCGGCTAACGGCGGGACAGATACGCTCCAGATCGGCGATGGTGAATGTGTCGCCCGGCTTGAAGGCGGTGATCGCATTTCTTACCGACTGGCTTTTGCCGCCAGCTGCCATCGCCACTTCGCCNNGTCAAATCATGTTGCCCGGTTTCCCATTGCAGCCCCGACAGCCGCAGTGCTTCATAGTAGGTTTCCTTGGTGTTCTCGATGATTCGTTCGAGGCTGATGTAGCGCCCAACTTCGTAACTGGCCGCGTACAGCAATAGCAAGTTTAACAAACGCGCCACGCGACCGTTGCCATCGGAGAATGGATGAATGCATAAGAAGTCGAGAATGAAGGCATCAATCAGGAGCAGCCGATCAACTTTGTCTTCTGCCCACATGGTCTGAAACAGCTGGCACAGTTCTTCCATTGCCGCCGGAGTCTCATCGGCAGGGACCGGCACGAAACGTACTGCTTCACGTCCATCGGGTAACGTCTGTCGAATGACATTGTCACGCTGTTTCCATTCGCCGCCTTCACCAGCCAGGTAGGCATAGATTCCAGTGTGCATTTCCCGAATCTTGTCCGGCGTAAGCGGCAGACCGATCCGTCCGGCATGAATTTGAGCCAGTACGTTTCGATAGCCAGCGATTTCGCTTTCGGAGCGAGTCTGCGGGATGGCCTCGGCCATCAACGCTTTGAACCGCGAGGGTGGGACGATGATTCCTTCGATACGGTTGGAGGCTTCGGTCGATTCGACGACAGCGATCTGCCGCAAAGTCTCTAGCATTTGCGGAGCCTGATGCTGATACAGCGTTTGCCGACCTTGATAACGTCCCAACGCGGCCATCAAGTTGGCAACAGTGACGTCGACCGGTTCTAACAGCCGGTTGTTACGGAATGACCACATGAGATTGCTACTCCTTCACCCTTCTTTGCTTCTTTCCATCCGATGCG
>PMCF01000456.1 GCA_003154115.1 Anaerolineae bacterium | reverse complement strand
ACCACGACTGAAGTCGTTACTACGAATCCAAATTGAGAACTGCTGATACATCGTCGCTGGAGAATTCGCAAGCTGTGGAAGAAATTCGGCGCGCGGCGTGAAATGATGCTACAATCAAGGCGGCGGAGGTGCGCAGATGGTAATGATTCCACTCAATCAAATGCGGTCTTTAGCGCGTCAAGTGCAACTGGCTAGTGCCGCCCGGCAATCGCTGGAAGTGCCGGCTGATCTGGTTGATGTCCTGGCCGAATATCTGCGCGAGACAATGGCCGTCGTCGAAGATCAAGCCTGGTTCTGGGCGGAAGAGTGGCAAGCCGGTGAGCGCGAAGCCGAAGCCGATGTCGCGGCTGGCCGTGTCCAGGTCTTCGGCTCCATGGAAGATCTGCTGGCTGATTTGGAGCAGCAGCCATGAACTATGCGCGTACGGAACGATTTAAAAAAGCCTACGCCAAACTTCCACCTGAGATACAAGCCAAAGTCAGCAAAGCCTTTCAACTCTTCAAAGAAAATCCTCGTCATCCCTCACTAGGAGTCAAGCGCGTGCAAGGTATGCCTGATATCTGGGAAGGCCGCATTGACATTCACTATCGTTTCACCTTTCATTACGAAGAAGATGTGTATATCTTTCGCAACATCGGCCCGCACTCGATGGTCGAACGTGAGCCCTAGCTAAAATCCACATCCACGGAGGCTCAACCGATGGACTTTCAACTCACCGAAGAGCAGCAGCTGTTCCGCCGTCTGGTGCGTGACTTCGCCGAAGCCGAATTGAAGCCGCGCGCGCGCCACACCGACGAAGCCGCCGAGTTCAACTGGCCCGCCGTGAAGAAGATGGGGCCGATCGGCTTGTTGGGTCTCAACGTGCCGGAAGAGTATAGCGGTGCGGGTGTCGATGCGATCAGCGCAGCGATCGCGCTTGAAGAGATCGGGCGCGGCTGCGGATCGACCGGTCTCGCCATCGCCGCGCATAACGGCCTGGGCTGCGCCCCGATCGCTTTGTTCGGCTCCGAAGAATTGAAGCGCAAATTTCTACCACCGCTCGCCAGTGGATCGGGCAAGTTGGGCGCACTGGCGTTGACTGAATCCGGCGCAGGCAGTGATCTGTCGGGCGGCATACAGACGGCGGCCAAACGCGATGGCGATGAGTGGGTCATCAACGGCAATAAGATGTGGTGCACCAACGCCAGCATCGCCGATACGATCGTGACGCTGTGCCGCACCGATCGATCGGGCGGCAGCAAGGCGCTGTCGTTGATTCTGGTGCCGACGAATACGCCGGGCTTGATCATCGGGCCCGCAGAGAAAAAGATGGGCCTCAAAGGATCGCCTACCCATGCGGTGACGTACGACCACATGCGCGTGCCGTATGAGTATCTGGTGGGCAAAGAAGGCTACGGACTGCATCACACGTTGCAAGTGCTTGACGGTGGACGCGTGGGGATTGGGGCGTTAGCGATCGGGTTGGCGCAGGCTGCGTATGAGGCAGCGATCGCATACGCGAAAGAGCGCCGCACATTTGGTGTGCCCATCGCGCAGCATCAAGCCATTCAATGGATGATCGCCGACGCGACCACGCAGATCGAGGCGGCGCGTTTGCTCGTCTACAAAGCTGCGTTTCTCAAGACCAATGGTAAGCCCTACACCAAAGAAGCTGCCATGGCGAAACTGTTTGCAAGTGAAACCGCCGAGAAAGTGTGCTTCAATGCCATTCAAATTCACGGCGGTTACGGCTACAGCGCGGAGTTCCCTGTTGAGCGCATCTATCGCGATCAGCGCCTGATGGCCATCGGCGAAGGGACGAGTGAAATTCAGCGGCTGGTCATTGCGAGGAATGTGCTGGCGTAGATAAGGATCGACTACAAGATGCTTGAGTACGACTTGAAAAAGACCGAGATTGCGATCAGCAAGCATCTGCGGACTGTGGCCCGGGCGGTTGCCGCTTATCAGGGAAGACCTCAAAGGTTTTGATCGACGATCTACCGAAGCCTGATTATCAAGTCGATGGATCAGCAAACACTGCTAGCTGGCTGATGAAAACCTTCGAGGTCTGATCGCCCTGGCGCTTGCCTCGGCTGGGATTGAGGTTATACTGAATTGAGTCCATTCAAGCAACAGTTGGGCGCGCAGTCTTACCATTAAGGGAACGCGCCGATCGGAGTGATAAATATGAAGTCCCAGTCGAAATGGGATAGACGCAATTTACAAGATGCAATCATGGGCGTTGTAGATCTTGGAACATTTTTATTTGCTGCCATATCAACGACTTTGGATGCCAAAGAAGTATTGTCTGCCGATCAAAGATATATCGTCGTAATCGCATTACTTTTTTTCGGGTTATCCGTATTGGTTCATATTGTTTCGTTACGATCAGAGGTTAATCGAAAATACATCAACAAGGAATCATTTACGATCTTGTCTACCGGACAATTTGTCGAGATCAAGAATGATGGACCGGAAGCAATGGAACGCGTTGAAGTATGGATGTCGCACACTGACATAGATGGCAAACTTAACAGAGATAAGGTAACGGAGTTTTATTCAAAATTCGGCGACATCATTGATATAGAACACCCACAAGATACGTCTGTTTTGCGAGTTGGCGAAAGTTTGTTTGCTAAAATTCCACCCGCATTGGGGAATAAGCCCCAAAATACAGTGGACGTTGATGTTGTAGTGTTTGGTAATAAATCTAGCAAGAAAGTGTCGATTAGTAAAACTCTTGATAGAGTCAGATTTCTGCTTTATTAGTAACATTTCTAACAGGAGTAAAATCTATGACTACTTTGCCGTCGAGCAAACTAGAGAGTATAAGCACAACGTCGTCTCATGCAGATAAAGCAACAGGTGCAAAATTAACATATANNATCAACAGATTAGTCTCTTCTCCCGATGCCCTCGTCGGCTTCATTTTCATGGCATGTGCAATAGATTACCTGGCAGGGTTCTGGTGGGGCAAGAGCACTAAAGGGAAAGTTGAAAAGGCCTACACCGGTTTCATCAACGAATACTTCCCCAAGGGCCGCTATGACGCCAATGGCTTGTATGACAGTTTGCGCACTGGATTGGTACATATGTTTACAATCAAGGGAAAAAAGTACGCGCTCATACACGGCCATCCTGAATTGCACCTTAAGACCCACCGCGCTGTGCACATCATTCTAAATGCTGAGGACTTCTGTGACGACCTGACTTCCGCAAAGGATCGATATTTTGATGATGTCGAAGCCACAGCTGATCTTTTGAACAAGATAGTAGAACGATTCGCTCGCGACAGTTTCCTTGGCGTAGTTGATTTGGAAGTTCCATAGTTATCAATAGACATTTGCAAGGAACCACGTCTTATGGTTACCGGCCCAACACGGCTTGCAGCTGACCCGTGCAGGTACGCCCGTTGATATGCTCAAGAGTGAATTGCCGCCGATTCATCCCGGTAAATTTCTCGCAGAAACGCTAGGCGGCTGCGACGGTGACCAGGGCGGTTGAGTTTAGGACAACCTTGATTCACCACCATACACAACAAGGTGTCGGAAGATGAACCATAGACTCAAGCACCGCAATGCAGAACATTTCAGATACGAAATAACAACCAGTCGCTTCACCGGTAGCCGAAGCTATGCAAAACGTGCTTTTGATGTCATCCATACGCCCCCTGTCGCGCCAGAACGCTTCCTTGACCACCTGCAATCCAAAAAGTACCGTAATGCCTATCTTGCTTTGGAATGGGTTCGATTTTATTCATTCAAAGAAGGTATTCGAGACCTCAATCTCGCGGTGCTGAATCTGGCTCCCGACCCTACAATTCGATGGATGATATTCGAAAACCGTGAGGCTATTACTCGTGCTACTGGCTGGTACCCTGTAGTCCATGGAAGCCGAGCTCATCCTTCCCGCCTCGTTAAGCCAAGTGTTGCATGGGTTCCATCTCTAGGCCGACTCGAACGACTTGACGCCATCGCAAACAGTGGAGAAACAGGGGCAAGTTTCCTACTGCATGGCGCTGAAGGGGATGCCCTCTTCGATTTCGGATTCGGAACTGACTCCTCTGCGAATTCGTCGCATCATTTTGCTTTTCGGTTTCTTTCACATGCTCACGGCGACCATTCGATAGGAATCTGGAACGCCTTAAGAAATGACAACTCGCCTATTTTTCTTTCGCGCACTTCCGTTGCTTTCCTTACAAACTTTTCTGATAACGCTGCATCAACAGAAGCCCTGTCACGTCTTACCGCCATCCCAGATAAATCACTGCTAGGGCTTACGCCGTTGTCCTCTGGGACTCGTTTCTTTAGAGTTTTTCATTCCCCCGGCTCACTCGGCATTCAAGTCAACGATACATATGGTACTTCAGTGACTTACTTTGGCGACCTGTGCCTTCGTAATGGGTTCCACGACTTCAGCCAAGAAGCCCTTGATATAGTCACTGCGCCTCAAGCGACCAACAGATGGGTCATGCTTGATGCAACGTTCGCTGGTCGAAAAAGAGATAGCATTGAAGCGACTGATAGTCCAGAAAATATACTCAAGGATATCGCAACGACAGCATCCAAGAGAACTGTATTCTTTGTCAACAAACTACCGGAACCCCTCATATACTCCTATCTTCAGGCATTTTTACTGACTAGGTCCCCAGAACTTCATGTTCCTATTCTCCTTACACAAGACCTCTATAAAACACTTGGTGCTCTTTGGCTGCCGGTCATCAGAAGATCACCGGCTGAAATCGATCCTTTCATCCAAGCACAGCTCGGTTCACACACGGCCAACTTCGCCGAGAGCAATCGCTTTTATCCCCTTTCGGCCAGCGTTTTGAAGCAATTGCCACCGAATATGGCAAGTATCATCTTCTGTAAACCTGAAGACTTCGATCTTGTAGAGGGTCTTACTGACAGAGTTAAGTCCGCCAATTTGGTTCTGACCGGCGCACTAGCCAGAGAATCCGGTCTCGATTCTCTCCCTATGCTCGCCAAAACCGCGCCACGGACCATTCTCCGCGTGGATACTCCTGACTGGTCCTTCCATTCGGATGAGGATGCGCTTGCAGAATTCGTGCGCGACATCACTTCGAGGGGCGGTCGAGTAGTGCTATTTCATAATCACTCCAGTTCACTCGATCGGTTTATCAAAAAGTACAATTTTGATACATCAAGCGTGTTACGGTTTAGCTCTTCAAAAACAAGTATCCAATTGGCATAGAGTAACATTGAGAACAGCGAACTCAAATTCACCCCAATATCAAGGAGGTCCAGCGGACCTACAATATTAGTTCGCAGTCTTTATCAACTCCGCCAGCGCCGCCAGCGAATACACAATCTTCACCTCGGGCCGCACCAGGCGCGTCTGAATCTCTACGTCGAGCCGCCGCGCATAAGCGGGATGGACGCCCACAAACAGCGGCTTGTCCGTCATCAACCATGTGCCCAGTTCATACAGCGTAATCGGGCACAACGTCTCACTGGGGAATCAAAACAAAATGGCCGGCGCCACACGCAGGTGATTGTACTCCCACTTGATTTGCTGCTCGGCTGCGGCCGGATCGTGCCGGGGAAAATTCTTACGCCGTGGATTCAACAGCACCCAGTCGGTATCGCTCAACATGGTATTCCAAAGGGGGTCTTCCGACTTCAATGGGAATTGCTCTGGCTGGATGGTTGCACCTCAAGAACCTGGCCTGTGCCAACCAATTGCAGGCGAATATCGACGATGTTGTGAAAGCGGCCCGTAAGGTACTGGCTGCTCAGCATGGGCCTGCCTCCGTTTTGCACTTCCGCATTTCTAGAAACCTATGACGGATTACTGAGAATCAACCCTCTCAGGGAGTAAGGGTGAGCGTCATCGGATTACTCAACGCCCCGGTCGGAAGTTGTACGCGCACGCTGATCGTCCCTTGAGTGGGCTGGCCGGGCAGTGTGAATATAACGCCGCCTGGCCCCCAGTCTGTTGGAGTGTAGGTTACGCCTCCCGCATACACCCCACCCATTTTGGTTCCGAAACCAGCGCCGCTTATTGTAATTTGGGAAGATTGATTCACTTTCACCGCTTGCGGGGAAAGGCTGGTAATGGTCGGATCGTCAACCACCAATCTAAACCCGCAACTATTGTTCGATGAACCGCCGGTATAGTTGATGTACAGAAAATAAATCGGGTCGCCGCTGACGTAGTCGCCCAGTTTTTTCAACGGCTGCCCAAAATCCGGCGCCACCGTTCCAATAAAGCTGCCCTTGATCGTTTTAGTCTTATCAAAAATCCATACCTCTCGCGCATCACAACTGGTGGCGTTTTGCAGATAGGCGGCGCTATCCACCCCTTGAGTGAAAGAGGCGGGCGGAGTAGGAGTGGTCGTGGCGTCCCAATACCCCTTGATGATTCCAGAGCTTAAAGCGGGCGCCCCGATGTCCATGGTGTTCGAAGCTTGGGTGAACTTCAGCGGCATCGCACCTGCCCCAACGGCGGCCCACTGGTCCACCGGGGAGAATTTCTGGAGCCAGTAATCCTTGGCGAACTTTCCGTAAAAGATTGCCCAGCCTCCAGTCACCTGGTCCAGCGCATCCTGGATGTTAGCCATGGTGCCCAGATTGTTCATCACCCGCAAGACCGCTTCTTGCCCGGCTTCTTTCTCAAGGTAAACGGCCAGCGACATAGCGGCGTACTGCTGCTGGTAGTCCAACGTGTCCCACTGGCTGAAAGGGATGTTTGGAAAATCCATCCCCGCCAGGGCATCTGGGAAATATCCCTGATGTGAGGGGTAAACTACATACTGCGCCCAGGTGGCCGTGGCCTCTTCAAACCAGACGGGATTCTGGTAACGCCCGGCCACCGTGGCGTTCTCTTTTTGCAAGACATGGAAGTATTCATGGGCGGCGGTGTCCTGCAAGTCCTCGGTAGAGAGCTGGTTGTTGATAAACATATAGTAGTTATACAGTGAGCCGATGCCTGGTGTAACCCCCGGGGTGCTTCTCGATGCGACCCAGGGCGCAATCTTGACAATCACCTGGGTGGAAGGAATCTGGTAGCCGCGGTTGGTGAATTCTATCAAGGTCTTTTCCAGAGCATCCAACAAAGTCTGAGCGTAACTTTCAGAGCAGTCTTTGGTATTGAAGAGCACCTGGAAGTTATCGGTCTGCAGGTTCATGTTCGGCAGGCCAACCGCGTGCCACAACCCGGTGCTGCCCAGCCAGTTCAGCGAGCGACGAAACAGGGACGGTTTTGGAACTGCAGGCCTGTCGGGTGCCTGGATTAATCCGTCACCCGGCGGAGAACTGGTTTCACCCATGGCGGGCGGGTAGTTGCCAGCCGGGATGGTGAACAACAAATAGCCGGGCGTGGTATCCGCCTGGGAATCCAGTGCGATCGCATCCTGGGTCAAGGGATCGTAGAAAGCGACCTTCGGCTGCTCGCTGCTTCCTTCCCTGAAGGGCAGATGCAGAAGGATCGCCTTGTCCAGGTGGCTTGGCTCCGGGCTGAAGGAGAAGTTGTAGAGCGGACTGGGGTCGGTGGGGTTATCCCGGCTGAGATTGGCATACGGGGTGCTGCTAAAGGTGACGGTGTAGACCCCGCCATAGTTCGGCAAAGCGCCCGCGGGAATTTCCAGGGCTGCCCCGCTGGCCCATACCACCCCGCCGATCGCACTCTGGATCTGCGCGCTGTTTGTTTCCGGCGCGGAGAAGGGGGCAATGCCGATGTCAAGATTCTTGGTTTCGCCGCCTCCGGTGAGCTTGAAATGAAAAGTCCCGTAGCTGCGGAACTGGTAGAGGCCGCCAGCGCCCTGCGACGGGAATAGACCGTCCAGCGACTCGACTGCAGTATCCCATTTTACCCATTGGCCGCGCGTCAGCGTAATGATCGGGGAATTACTTAGAGAGATCCCCCGCAGCGGCATCTCTGGAGCATCGACATCTGCCTCAGCCTTAAGAGCGCCTCCGATGGAAAAGGCCAGATGGGCTTTCTGCGCGTTGACAGGAATGTAGGGGAGTGGGTCGAGTAAGTAGGGCTGAAGCACATATTGATAAACTTGCGGCTGGGATTTAAGATCGCAGGAGGTAATGGGCGGCTTCTCCAGGGGGTGACCATTATAGGTGAGAACGTTGTGGGCCGGGATGCGTTCCAACGCCGACCCCTGCACGGTGATAATTGCGCCTTTGCCGGACAACGTATCGCCGGGGACCAAGACTGCACCGCCTCCGGTTGGATCACGCTTGCCAGCCGGGATTTCCAGGATGCGCCCATCAGAAACAACCAGGATCCGCCCACCTGCCACGGCCAGTGCAGTTGGGTGGGAAACGCGGATGATACCACTGAGGGTCAAAGAAGGCCCGGACAGGATCGAAATCGCATTGCCGCCAGAGTTGGCCACATAGATGTTGTCCTGCCCGTCGCTGGCCAGGAACCGGGCACCGATATACGTCTGACCGTTCACATCATAGGGATCGTTATCGGCGTCGAAGTTGGCACAGGTCCATTTTGAGGATTGGGCGACTTTCCCACTAGTGTTTACGGCGATATCGTTGATAAATCCCCCACTATCCTGATAGATACTCAGCAATGTCCCAGTGGCCGGGTCGATCTGCAGGATACGTCCCGACCTGCCCCACCATCCCGCATCAACGGATGTCGCCACAAACAGGCTGTGGTCGCTGCGGCGGTAGGCCAGCGCTTCCACCGTCTCACCGGGGTTGGGTGTGGTATAGATCGCTCGCAGGGTGTTGCCTTCCAGAGCATAGACGACGCTGTGCGATCCAATGGTCAGATACAGGCTGTCATTGGTTGGGTTGTAAGCCAGTTTGCTATCGGAGCCCCAGGTGGCGCCTGGCGGCGCAATTTCCCTCAAGTTCGCTCGCTTGACCAGCGTGGTCGAGCCAGACGGTATCTGATAAAGGATGGGAGGGACCAAGACATAGATGCTTCCATCCTTTCCGGCGGCCATTCCGGAAGCGCCGACGAGCTGCATGCCCGGCCAGCTCAGGGAGAAAGGCGATAAATGTTGGGTGGAAGCGGTCGCGGTATGTTTGACGGTATCCAGCGTGGTAGTCAGGACTGAGCTGTAAGATGTAACGGCCAGGTCTGATTCAGGGATGAACGACAAATCCAGCCCGGCGTAATTAAATTGGATGGCAACTGGCGCGTAGAGACCCGTTTCAATCTGGCCCGAGTAGCGGTTGTAGAGGGTAAATTCCAGATGCATTACTTCGCCAGGGCCCAAGCTAGAGGTACTGGTAACCGTCAACTCGCGTGGTCCGTAGACCGCATTATTGGGGAAGGTAAGGGTCAGCCGCCCGCCGAGCAATTGGTAGACTCGTGCAAATCCGTCGACGGCGATTGTTTCGCTGGTGAAGAAATAGTTTCTGGCGATTACCGGGAGGAAAAGGTTATAGGATGTTTGCGGCATGAGCCCGTTTGCGGGCTGAGTGGGGGCTGCTTGGGGTGGCAGAAGGTTGCCGGGCATGGGCGTCTGTGTTGAGGCAATGGCATATCCCGGTTTGATCAGCGTACCCGCCATGATCGCTAATGTCAACAACGCGCAGCTCAACATCCATGCGAGAGTCTGTCGGACGAAACGTGTCATGTTTCCCTCCATCAGACCGATATTTCTTTCTATTGTACAGCACCTTCGCTAATTTTCAAATTGTCCTTCTGAGCGAGCAACGGCTCTCACAAAGTCCTGGCAGGCGTCATGCTTCGCTGCGCTCAGCATCTCGGCCTGCCGCGCGAGACCTTCACGCTTCTCTCACGCCGTGTCCCAGCCATAGGCTGGGCGGCGCGCTAGGCGGGGTGACACTTTTCCGGCCACAACTGCACAATTGGCTTTTTTGCAAATGGGCTTTGTGAGAACCTTGTGACCGGCGATGGCTGAAGCGGAACATTACACGGAGGCATCGTGCTCATGCAACCATCGCGGCCAGCGCTGATAGCGAATACACAATCCTCACCTCGGGCCGCACCAGGCGTGTCTGAATTTCCACATCGAGCCGCCGCGCATAATCGGGATGCACGCCGATGAATAGCGGCTTGTCCGTCATCGACCATGTGCCCAGTTCATACAGCGTAATCGGGCACAACGTCTCACTGGGAAACCAGAACAGAATGGCCGACGCGGCGCGCAGGTGATCGTGCTCCCACTTGATTTGCTGCTCGGCTGCGGCCGGATCGTGCAGGGAAAAATTCTTGCGCCGTGGATTCAACATTACCCAATCGGTGTCGCTCAACAGCGCGGCCATCTCAGCCTGCCAATCTCCACAGCCCGTGATGCCGCCCGCCATAAACAACGTGCGTTCTTTTCCCTGATAAGTATCCGGGCATTCGATATACCGCATGCCACCTCCTCGCACGTGGTCATTCCCAGGCATAAAAAATCGCGGCAGGTTCTCTGGCCTGCCGCGATAGCCGTAAACAGCACTAGGCTTTCACAACGACTTTCTTATACACGAGGTAGACGATCACCGCGACAATGGCGGCGCCCACCGCCCACAGGACACCCTGCAACAACGCGGCGCCAATGTCGCCGGCGTTACTGAACAAACCGGTGCCCGCCGCAAAGGCGAACGTGACCGCGACGACGATCATCAACCCATAGCGCAGAAAACGGAGACGATGATCTGGTGCATTACGACCTGACGGTTGTGACATCTTGACCCTCCTGAAAGCAATGTAATAGATGGGTTGCCAACGGACGACATGGGAATTTTAGCATCAACCTTGACGCCAGACAAATCGGGCGCGCCGCCAACGTGCCTACCTGAAACAGCGGCCCACTTCTACAAGTGCGCCACGCCCGCGTCCGTGCGGATTGAGAGCAAAATACGAGATGTGAATAATCACCCGCTGACTACGAATTGACAGCGGACACATTGATGTCCACATTCAAGTGACGCCCCACATCCAGCAGTGCCGCTTCCCAGTCTTGATCGATCTGACTGGGCGGGACAACCACCAGCGCGGTCATAGTGAACAAGGGCGCGCCGCTCATCGGAGCCCGAACCAGCTCCGTGTCCATCGATTCGATGTTGATGCCGTGCTGCGCTAAATAGTGGGCCACCTCGTGAACGATGCCCTCGTGATCCGCTCCTCGCAGTTCGATCTGATAGGGCAGCCAGCCTCGATATTGATCGGCGTAAGTTTGATCGGTCTGGCTGGTCGTTACCTGGTAACCCTGCGCGATCAAAGACTCGGCCGCCTTGCTCAAGCCGGCAACCTCTTCCGCCGGGATGAAAACCAGCAGCAACATGGCAAACTCGCCGCCCAGCCGCGCCATGCGACTGAGCTCCACATTGCCGTCATGTTCGAGCAGCAATTGAGTAACCTCTTCGACGATACCGATTCGATCCGGTCCGGTCAACGTGAACACGATATTGTTGCGCATGGAAAGAAATCCTTTGTGGAAGATGAAAAACCAGATTGAGTATATCCCCAACGCAGTCTAAGTCAAGCGCCGCCGCCTGCGCCAGACCGCATAACCGATCAGCCCCAACAGCATGATTGCACTAATCCCTAATCCCACCCGCCACATCAGCGGCTCGAAGGTGAATGTCACGCGATGCTCGCCCGGCGGCAGCAGCACCGCGCGAAACGCGAAGTTCGCCGGATACACTGGCGTCGGCTGATCGTCGATCGTCGCCGTCCAGCCGGGATAGAACATATCGCTCATGACCAGATACACCGGCGCTGCCGTGCGCGCGATCAACTCCACGTACTCATTCGAGATCGACACAAACGCCAGTGCTCTATCGCCCGCTTGATTCTCCGCGCCCGACAGTTCCTCCCCGTTTTCGATGACCACTTCTTTCGATGGATCGAAATCCGCCGCGTGAATGGCCTGCCACGCCTCTTCGCCCGATCGGACGATCTGCACTTTGTCGATCAACTGCGCGCGCGGCAGCGCGTTGGTGTTGAGATACACATCGATCTGCGGATCACCGTTGAACACCGGCACGAACGACGCATCGCCCGGCGGTTGATCCTTGTTCGCCAGCACGTACTTCGTGCCGAGGAAGTTGTACAGCGGCGAACCGCGATTGCCCATTCCGCCGCGATACGTTTCGTAACTCGCCAATCCCAACGGATTGAAGATACCGCCGATGTCGGACAGACGCTGCCTCAACGCCGCGTCAGGCTGCCACGCCTTCGATGCATTCTCGAGGCGGAATGGACCACCATCATTCTTCAGAAAATCGGCCACGGCCTGATGTTGATAGCCCAACGTCGGATCGTTGCGATCGATCTCGACGCCGGAACCAAGGAGAACGAGCTCCAGAGATAATAGACCAACTAGAAGAATTGCTGACTGCTGATTGTTGATGGTTGATTTCAAGCGCGGTACCATGATGCCAAGTGCAACGGCGGCGATGAGCAGGAATGAAAAAGACGAGGCGAGGTTACTACCGCGATCGATCGCGCCGGCCGATTGATAAGCCAGAATCAACGCCAGCGCACCGCCGATCATCACTGCCCCGCCCCACCCTAGCACACGCCTCAGCGAGAACGATTCCGTCATCAAGCGCTGTAGGCCAAGCGCCGCCAGCGCCGCCAGCGAGAAGTTGGTTAGCAGGATGAAACGCGCGGGCACACGCAATCCGCCCAGCACCGGCAGCGAGTGCACCAACGAATAGATCGGCGTATATTGACCCAGCGCAATCAGCAGGCCCAGCAGACCCAGCGCGAAAAAGAACCACGCGCTGTTAAAGGTGTCATTCCGAGTCCCACCGGGACGAGGAATCTCGGCCGGCTGCGCGAGATTCTTCGACGCGAAAGGCCGCGTCTCAGAATGACGGCGCTTACGCGGCCAACTAAACGCAAAGCCCGCCAACATCAACGGCACCACACCTACGAAAGCCGTCTCGACGCGCTCCCACGGCCCCCAGAATTCGGCCGCCCCGCGCCCGAACAACAACGGCGAGAAGGTGGAAGCCAACGCGGCGGGCGGCAAGCTGTACGCCGTCGCTTCCTCATAAGACAATCCCGCCCGCAGCGAATAGCGCGTCATCTCCAATGAAGGCAACAACTGCGCCGCCGACAATCCCCCGGCGATCAGCGGCATCAACAAGGCCAGTCCCAGCACGCGCACGCGCTGACCGGAAGCAATCATGATCTGCCACACCGCGATCGCCATCAACCCGATCAGCGTGATGGCCGTCATCTGCGCGTGACCCGCCAGCAGCGCCACTGTAAACACCGCGCCCGATCCGATGATCCAACTCGCTCGACGCTCGCCCAAGCCGCGCGCGTACAACGCCAGGATCAATGGCAGCCACGCGGCCACCGCGATCAAATTCAAGTTGCCGACGTGCGTGATCAACACGTCGTTGAACATGAACGCAATTGCACCCAACAACGCGGCTGCGCGCGCGATCCCCCCTCGCCCAGTGGGAGAGGCTGCCGCAGGCGTGGGGGTGAGGGGGAGAGGCCATATTCTCAACCCCACATACATCGCCGCGCCCGCCAACCAAATGTGAAAGATCACCAGCCCTTCCATGACTTGATAGGACAGCTGCGGAAAGACCAGAAAGGCGAGAAGATTGATCGGATACAGCACGCCCGCTTGATTGTCCGCCAGAAACGGCGCACCGGAATACAGATACGGATTCCACAAAGGGATCGATCCGCTGCGAATGGCTTCACCCGCAAACGAATACTGCGGCCACAGGAACGAAACCAGATCACCGCCGCCACGGGGAAGCCAATAGCCGGCGAAGAAAACGGGCCAGAAGAAAAGAACCGTGAGCAGGCCGAGAAAGGCGAAGGCCGATAGATCACGCCAGAAGGGAGTGATGAGTGACGAGTGACGAGTGAAGGTTGAGGAACGATCTGCGTTAGCCATTTACAGTTTACGGTGAAACACGTACAGGGATTTCAGCCGCGTCGGATTGCGGATTGCCCAGCACATCGATTGTGAGCACCGGCTTCACATCCGGCCACGTATACTGACCGACACGCAGCACGTAGTCACCGGCAGGCACATCAGATGGCACATCCAGCGTCAACAGCTGAATGATCACATCACCCGCACGCCAGTAACGCGAGGGATAACCGTTGTCGTCCACCTGTGCCCAACGGCGGCCCGCCTTGTCCCACAACTGCGCCGTCCAATGATACTCCTCCGCCGCCGGGCGAGTCCGCACTAGTTGAACGATCTTGAGGCACACGCGCAGCGCGGCTTTCTCTCCAGGCTTCATCGGATCGATCTGCGTCGAGAGCAGTGATACACCATTTGACCAACGAGCAGGTGTCGTCGCGCCATCTTGTTGGCGCGCCAGCACTTCACACGGTGAATTTGCCACACCCTCTACTCGATAGATCGCCGCCGGCGATTCCGTTGCGCGTAGCGTAACCTGCGACAATAATTCACGTCGCCCATCAGTGGCCGGTAGCGTCCCATCCGGGGCATAGTCAATCTGTATATGCGAAAGCGCCGGATACAATTGCATCGCTTGACCCACATCCACAAAGCGATGGGGCACATCGTTTAGCAAGAAATCAAAAATCGCCGGAGCCTCATCGACGTTGGGATTTGATCCGTGCGTGTTGACGATGATCTCCGCGCCGCCGCTGTGCCTCAACGCGTCTCTGGCTTGACTCACCAGTTGTTCGTAATACCCGATCGGCACACTCATCCCGCCGGGCGTCGGGCGCGTCGCGACAAACTGTTGCAGCGTGATCACTTGATAGGCTTGTGCCACAGCGATGATCACAAGGAGTGTCATCATTGCAAGGAAGCATCCCGAGCGGAATGCAGTCGAAGGATGCGGATGCGTAGTCTCTGCCTGGGAGGAGGCAATCTCCTGTCGAGCATGAGATTGCTTCGTCGCCCACAACGCTCCTCGCAATGACGGAAACGGCAACCGCGCTACAAGATAACCCATCAACATGAAGGGCGCGGGCAGCACGATGAGAAAGTAATGCACGTACAGCGGCGTGCGATGACTGAGTTGTCCCAACACGGGCAGCAGGAGCCACGTCATCAGCAGAAAACTCGCCACCGATCGATCGTCCCACCTGCGCCGTCGCACCGCCGCCAACACATCGATCGCCGCGCCGATCACGCCGCCGATCACTAGCAAGCCGATGATGGCACTCACCCCATCGTTGAACGGCACTAACGCCCGGTAATTCTCGAACTCCTGCGGCCCGGCCAGCGAATGAATTTCTTCGCCCGTCGTCGTGATCCACGCGAGGTGAATGGCCGACGTATCGGTCACACCCGGCTGCTGAACGACGCCGAACAGCCGCGTCACACTCGGCCAGCCGCGCAGACCATCGGCGATGACGAAAGGCGCGAAGGCCGCAGCTCCGATCAAGGCAGTGACGATCAACGGCGCGAGTCGCACTCGTCGCGCAAAAGCGATCAACCACACGAAGCTGACGGGGATCAGCCACAACGCCGAGTAGTGAATCTGGATCAGTGCCGCCAGCGCCACGCCATGGCCGATCAGCGACCACGCTTTGCGCTGCACGAAGGCGCGATAGCCGAACCACACGTACAACAGCACGAAGAACGGCAGCAAGTCCTGCGCCCAGACCTTGCGCGCATGAATCACCGCCCACGGCGCGACCGCAAACAACAGCGCTGCGATCAGAGCCGTGAACCACGCACGATCGCCCAACGGCGCAAACATCTTGCGGCTGAGGGCATAGCACAGCGCCACCGCGACCACATTCAACAGCGCGATAAAGGCCGTCGCCGCCATCGGGCTGGAGGACAACGCATAGGGAATCGCCAGCAGCCACGCCGCCAACGGCGGATTTACGATCCCCACCGACGATCCGATCCCCGTCAACGGAATCTGACCATGCCGCGCCATATCGAAGGCGATCTGCGAGAGGTGCGCTTCGTCGAGCTTGAACTCGGTCCATTCGAGATGGTTGAGGCGCAGGTAAGCGGCGAGGAAAAGGACACCGACAAGTAACGAGTAACGCAGAAAACGTGGTGCGTAGTGCGTGGTGCGTGGCGTGTATACGCGATCAGGCGCGTTCATGAGGAATGCGAAAAAGGAGAATGTCCCAGAAAGTTAGACGGCCTAAGATTAGCCAGCGGTGGCCATACAGAGTTCGTTCAGCTCGAGCGCGTATTCGAGTAGACGATTTGAAAGCCGTTCGAAAAAGTGGCAAGATGATAATCAACACAAGTGGCTCATAGCCTATGCGTGCACCATAGATAGGTAAACCTTCAAACAATGGCTCGAGAAAATAGAGCAGCATAATCAACAACAGCCCCATAATGCCTGCTATACCAATCCAGCCAGCCTGGGCATTAAGCGTATGCCACCACAATCCGGTTCGGGACTTAATCCAAATTGATTGGATAAATGGATAAGCTATCATTGCGAGCCAAATAACAACTATGAATGGTAGTGTTTCTAGTTTTATCCCTTCGATCAACAAGATAACTGCGATGAAGATAGCGCAAGTTACAGCGACAGTTGCCATAGCTTGTCTACAACGTTTCACAAAAGCCCACATCGCTGCGGCCTGCTCCTTTTTCACATCAGCAGAATTCAATTCACTCATCACTTTTCACTCGTCACGCAGCATGTTATCACGCGGCACGGAGATGCCCCGCTTCCGAATCCGACGCCTCCCTCAACAAATCAAGCGCATGAGGTAGCGCAGGCGCGATCGTTTCCAGATTCTCTCGCACGGCCTTGGGACTGCCCGGCAGATTGACGATCAACGTGCGACCGCGCAGGCCACACACGGCGCGCGACAGCATGGCATGCGGTGTTTTCTTCAGACTGTCCGCGCGCATCGCCTCGGCCAGCCCGGGCGCGTCACGCTCGATCACGTCGCGCGTCGCTTCGGGGGTGACGTCGCGCGGCGCGAAACCGGTGCCGCCCGTGGTGAGGATCAAATTGAGGTGCAGAAGATCACACCACTCGATTAGCGTCGCACGGATGGTCTCGCGCTCATCGGGCACGATGCGAACCTCGGCAATGACCCACGACCAGTGCTCTTCCACAAAAGCGCGCATCACCGGGCCGCTGGCATCAGGCCGTTCACCGCGCGCACTGCGATCGCTAATCGTGAGGATTCCGATACGAGGGTTGTCCATCAATAGATCAATCGGACACGGATTTCACGGATTCACACAGATACTATAACTTCTTGCATCTTGCTTCTTGCATCCTGCTTCTTGCCTCCTGCCTCTTGCATCCTGCCTCTTGCCTCCGTGTTCATCCGTGTCCATCCGTGTCCAACACCGCAGTTCCCTTGATACGCTGCAAGGCCTGCACCAGCGCCGGGCCGTCATACAAATGAATCGGCTTGCCCTGCGCCCACTGGATGGCTTTCGGCGTAAAGCGCGTCGTCGTGATGATCGCGCCCTGCGCCGCGTGCTCGCGCGACATCGCGCCGAAGAACTCGCGCACCACCGACTCGCCGACCGCACCGCGCCACTGCTTGCACTGCACGATCCAGTGCTGCCCGGACTTCGCCACCACCACAATATCGAAAGCGCGATCGCCCGATCCGCCGATGCGTTTTGCCGCGTGGCCCAACGCGCCATACAGCCCCACGATCACCTCTTCGAACTCGGCGCGCGGCAATTCGATCAGCCGGTTAAGCGCGCGCACCAGCGCGGGATCGGTGGCCGTCTTTTCTTCAGTCGGAGGGTTGCGCTTGAACAGATTCACCGTTAGCTAGCTCAGGCTCACTCGTCGGATCAGCGGCAGGCGCAGCTTCTAACACCGGCGCTAGTTCCGCCACCTTCTGCCACTCGCCATGAATGCCGTCTTCCGTCACGCCGTAATACACGCGCAGCTGGCCATCGGGCAGCCGCTGCACAAAATCATAGCGCTGCGCGCCCGCGCGCTTCGAGGCGCTCAACAGACCCAACGGCCCCACCCACTTAATGTCGGCCTTGTCCGCCGGATGCTGCTCGTACTGGGTAATGGCGTAATGCCACAACTTGCGCGCCGATTTACGTGAGACGTTGCGCACCACGCTGCCATTCCGCAGATCGCGTACCGTGTGATACACGGTGCCCGCGCGCCTGGCACTGTCGACGATTTCTACGCCGACCTTGGGCGGCGCGATCGTGAGCTCCGCCATTTCGGCTGGGGCGACCAGCTCGATCGGCGCGGCGCGTGCCGGCTCGATCGATTTAGCTGGCTCGATCGGCTTCTGCTCCACCTCGCCGATCGTTTGCCGCCGGATAATGTCCACAATCTCGTCGCGCACGGCCTGCACCGTTTCACTCTCGTTGCGCACGTAGATTTTGTTTTCGTCCACGGCATAGGGCAAATCCGGGCCGCGCGGCACATTGATTTGCAGCACCTTCACCTTGTTGGAATCGTGCACCGCGAACGTCACCTCGATGGGCGGCGTGATCTGCTTCTGCACCGCTTTGCGCAGCGAGTCCATGGCCGATTTAGGCGCCGCCACCCCGATCGGGGGTTTGTGTGGATCCGCCGGCACACCGACGTAGATCGCGCCGCCGTTCGTATTGGCAAACGCGCAGATGTCGGCAATCACCCCGCGCAGTTTGCCGCCGCGTTGACTGTGCCCTTCATGGAAGGACTGCACGATGTTCGCGCCGACTTCGCGCGCGGCTTTGACGATGTCATACGGTTCGCTGCTGGCTTTCCCGCTATACGGGCGCGTCGCCGTAAAATCGCTGCTGAGGAAAACCTGCTTCAAGGCGGCGAAACTGGCCTGCGGCAGCATGACTTCCGTCACCCGATCGAACGCGCCCAGGTTCTTGGAATTTTTTGAGTCGCGGTTCAACCGATGGGAGTCCGAAGACTGAATGCAGTGCATGCGGCGCGGATATTCCGGCTTGATGCCGCTAAAGAACGAGGCGGTGCTGCGCTTGCTCTTGCTGTCGAGGTCGGTGACCTCCAGCGCGTGCAGATGCGGGTCTTGCGTGTAAGCGATCTTCGTCTGCCCGCCAAAATCGAGGCCGCGCATGGCGACGCCATGACTGGAATTGACGTGCGCGGCGATGGCGATGCCGCCCGCTTCATCGATCAACTGATAGGCTGTCAGCACATCTTCCGTCGCGCCGCATTCCGTCGCGCCCAGATCGAGTTTATCCGCCGGGATGTTGAGGTTGAGCAGCAAGTGCTCGATCACCCGCACGGGCGTGGTCTCGGAAAAGATGCCGAGAATGTGAAAGCCAAATGTGGCCGTGAACTCAAAACCGGGCAGCACCAGAATTTTCTCGCGCAAACGCTGATACTCTTCCAGCCTGCGCTTTTCGTCCGGCAGAATGCGCTTGAGTTTTTCCAGCCACTCCAATTGCTCGATCTCGCGCAGGAACTGCGCGTAGCCGGCCACGCTGTTGTGATCGGTGAACGCGATCAGATCGAGTCCGCGCGCTTCGGCCTTCTTGAGAATATCGAGGAACGTGATGGAGGGTTCTTGAAAATCGGAAGACGCCGGGGTGTGAAGATGAAGATCAATTCGCCGCCACTGGCGCTGGTTCTGCACCTCACGTTTTTTGCGTTGTGCCATGAATAAATATCCTTGTGAAATCCGCGTGAGAGTCACGCAATATCGGCCGGCGCGCAGCCGGCCGCAATCAATCTCAATGTTGTGAAAGACCCGGCAGGTTTTTCGCTGCGGGGCGCTGCGCGAAACCTGCCAGGTCTATCGTCGCTATAAGCTAGCGGGCGCCAGCTGCCGCTTCACCAGCGCCACCAATTCGCTGGGCTTGAACGGTTTCTGCATGAAGGCGCTGGCTCCGTTCGCCTCGCACTTTTCACGCACATCCAGGCCCGAGGTCATCACCACCGGCACGGCCTGCAATTCGGCATCCACGCGAATCGCCCGCAAAATGTGGATCGAATCCACCTCGGCCAGGTGGACGTCCATCAAGACCACATCGGGTCTCTCACGCCGCAAGGTATTCAACACATCTTCCGGCTTCGGGCAGACGACACCGACGAAACCTTCAATCTCAAACAGGGTGCGCAGCAACGTGGACGTTGCGCGGTCATCGTCAACAATTAGAATCTTTTCCACAGTCTTTAACTCCCAGACGGATGCTGGTGGTCTACTTTTTCTGATAACTGTTCAACCGTCATGCCCCGCGAAGCGTGTTTCTATCGGGCATCCAGCGTGACGATTGGCAATTGGCGCGGGCCGGACTACTGGATTCCCGCTGGAAGCACGCGGGAATGACGTGACAGTCGCGCTAGATTACCGACATCTACTTTTTCTTCAGCGCTTTCCCGCTGGTTTTTGCCTTCTTAGTCGCAGCGTGCCCATTGCGGCGCGGCTTGTCCTGGGTCGTGAGCGCGGCCTCAAAGACTTGATCGACCTTCTCAACCAAAATGAATTTCATCGAATTGCGCACTTCTTGCGGCAGGTCTTCCAGGTCTTTCTCATTGCGATTCGGCAGAATGATGGTCTTCAATCCGGCGCGATGCGCGGCCAGCACTTTTTCTTTGATGCCGCCCACCGGCAGCACTTG
>PMCF01000348.1 GCA_003154115.1 Anaerolineae bacterium | reverse complement strand
CCGATTTCATAAACAGGCTCTAAGACCAAGCGCTTTGAAAGCGTCCTTGCAACACCCCTTAAGGGTGTCCCAGGGACAAGTCTTTTCCCAGTCAGGAGGCATAGGTGATCCACTTGCTCGACCACCCAGCGACGCCGCAACAAGTCCAGGAGATGTTGGAGGTCTACCCGCTCCTGGTCAAGATCGTGGTGGATATCCGTCGCCACCTGCTGGCTGGCGGCGGCGAGATGCATGCTGAGAGCCTGCCCCGCTTTTCCGGGTATTGTGAGAGCCAGTTGCTGCTTGCGGGCAGCGAGCAGGATGACCTGTGGGGGGCCAATTGGTATCCGGCCGAGCAGCACCTCGAATTCGAGTCGTTGATCAACATCGGAAACCGAGTCCTCGGCTGGGCAATCGCAGCATCATCATCCAGGACGATGACCTCCGGCGCCAAGTCGCCGCCATCACCCGCGACCTACTGGGAGGTGTCCAGTGAAAAATAGTGATCGCCTGCGCGAACGCTACCTCAGAGATGCGTTGCCCATGCGCCTGGCCGGACTGGCAGCCGACCTGGGCCGGGTCGCGTCTTCGGCCCGGCGTGCGACGGGGGGCGCGGCGGCCGCCGCCATGCTGGAGGAGAGCCAGTACTTTATCGAATGGACGGCAGCCGAAGCACCGGCTGAACTGGCCGAGGAGTTGGTCAACCTGCAAGTGCTGCTGGCGCTCTGGCGTCTGGCCTGGCCCGAGGCGCAGAACAGCCCGCTCCAGCGCAGCCTGCTGGCCGTGCAGGCGAAGCAGTGGGCCGACCAAGTCCTGCGCCATGTGGCAGACGATGAAGGATAAAATATGCGTACAACTTTTCTACCGTTTTCCCCGCCGTCAATCGGCGAAGAAGAAATCGAAGAAGTCATCGACACGCTGCGGTCCGACTGGATTACGACCGGGCCCAAGACCAAGCGCTTTGAAAGCGAGTTCGCCGAATTTGTCGGTGCGCCCGCGGCGCTGGCCGTGAACTCGGCGACCAGCGCGATGCGCGTGGGCCTGGCTACGTTGGGCATCGGGGCGGGTGATGAGGTCATTACCACGCCGATGACGTTCTGCTCCACGGTGCACGTGATCGAGCACAGCGGTGCGCGGCCCGTCCTGGTGGATGTGCTGCCGGACACGTTGACGATCGATCCGGAGCAGGTAGAGCGGGCAGTGACGGCGCGCACCAAGGCGCTGCTGCCCGTGCACCTGTACGGCCATCCCTGCGCCATGGACGAACTGCTGGACATCGCGCAGCGGCATCACCTGCACATCGTGGAAGACGCCGCACATGCCCTGCCCGCGCGCTACAAGGGCCGCCTGATAGGCAGTGCTCCCCTCGCCTGTGCTGCGGGAGAGGCTGCCGAAGGCGTGGGGGTGAGGGTTCTGACCGCCTTTAGTTTTTACGCCACCAAGAACATGACGACGGGGGAAGGCGGCATGTTAACGGGCGCCCCCGACCTGATCGATCAGGCGCGGTTGTGGAGTCTGCACGGCATGAGCCACGACGCCTATAACCGGTACAACGCGGAAGGCTCGTGGTATTACGAAGTGGTGCTGCCGGGCTATAAGTGCAATATGGCGGATATTGAAGCGTCGCTGGGTATCCGGCAACTTGAAAAGTTGCCCGCCTTTCAAATACGGCGGCACGAGATTGTGGCGCGCTATCAGGTCGCATTTGGGGCGCTGCCCGAACTGGAGGCGCCGACCGAGCGCGCGGAGGTGGAGTCGGCCTGGCAGTTGTACGCCTTGCGGCTGAACCTCGACCGGCTGACGATCCACCGGGCGCAGTTCATCGAGGAGTTGAAGGCGCTGAACATCGGCGCCAGCGTGCACTTCATTCCTTTGCACATGCAGCCGTACTATGCCAACAAGTATGGTTATCAATTCGCCGATTATCCGGTGGCCCAGCGCGAATATATGCGCCTGGTCTCGCTGCCGTTGTATCCGCGGATGAGTGACCAGGATGTGACGGATGTGATCGAGGCGGTGCAGGCCGTGGTGGAGAAGTACCGGAGATAGGGAAGTGTGTGCACGCAAAAGTTGTCAGCCGCTCCTTCGACTCCGCAGCGGGCGCATTCCGCCTGGCGCGCCACCTCGGCTCTGCCGCGGACATGGCGTGAGCGGAGTGCAACGTAGTCGAAGAACGCGCCCGCTGCTCCGCTCACGCCCTGCCCGATGCACAGCAGCGGGCAGGGCGCGCTGGGCGGGATGCGGCTGACAAATTGCCTGACACGCGAAGCGTTTGAGTGCACACACCGAAAGCGACAAGTTGATTGCCAGGAAAGTTGTGTGTATAATCGAGTGTGTAGCGAAACGGCAAATGGTCCGACTGAAAACGGGATAGGGGGTACGCGCGATGGACGTTAAAACGCAGGTCGAGCAATCTTTTCTAGCGCTGTCTGGAGAGGATCGGGAGGCGATCATCAGCCTGGGAACGACCCTCCGGTTATCGTATTTAAGAAAGCGGCTCTTTCTTGCCGAGAGCAAGGTGCAGCACTTTGAGGAGCAATACGGCGTTACTCTGACTCAATTAGAGGCTGAAGGTCTGCCCGACAATGCCGATCACAGGCTGCACGAGGACTACGTGATGTGGCATCATTGGGTCGAAGTTGCCGACAAGATTAAGCCGGACATTGCCTCTCTGGAGGATATCGCGCGGTACGGCCTTTACTTGGGAGGAACGCCCGATGCTGGCGACTGAGCGGCTGCTCGAGATTGAAGCAGCAGTGGGCCAGGGCGTTCAGAGAATTGTTCCGCTTGAACTGGATGGCGAGACCTTGCGGCTCGTCCTGTACCTGCAAGACGGAGCGAATGTGCGGGTTGCGGAACAATGGGAGGGGAACACGCTCAAGCGTTACAGCTACTATTGGCTCACCGCTACAGACAAATTGAAGATCGGCTGGGACAACGCGCCTCACCATACTCGCCTGGCAAACTTTCCCCATCACAAGCACGTTGGACAGAGAGCGGACTTGCAGCCATCGTTCGAAACTCGCCTGGAAGAGGTACTGGCAATTGTTCTCGGCGATCATTAAACGTCTCTGACTCTTTACAAATTCCGGTTACTACTCAGCCTCACCCCCCGACCCCCTCTCCCAAAATAAAAAAATGATTTCGGGAGAGGGGGAGCCGCCTCCTCCCCTCTTCTGAGAACTGCTTCTCGTTCTCAGGAGAGGGGCCGGGGTGAGGCTAAGTAGTAACAAATTCCGCACCATGACGGATGCCCGTGACCCGGTGGGGCAGTTGTTGTCCGACGCTCAACGTCTGACGAAGTTTGGCGTGGGCGTTAACTCTGGCACGGCGGGACTGCATCTGGGGGTCATCGCCGCCGATGTGCAGCCCGGCGATCTGGTCATCACCACGCCGTTCTCGTTCATCGCCTCGGCAAACAGCATCCGGTACGAACGCGGCGTGCCCAGCCGTCCCTATTTCACGCCCATTCACCTCCAACCGTTTTACCGCGACAAATTCGGCTACCAGCGCGGCGATTTTCCTGTGACCGAATATTTGGGCGATGTCTCACTGGCGCTGCCCTTCTCTGGCGTGATGACGGAAGAGCAAGTGGACTATGTGTGCCGGGAATTACAAGCGAGTGTGAGAACGTCGCGTCAAGACTGAGGAGAAGCAATGGCCTGGACACGGATGACCGTAGATTCCGCGGCTTGGAACTGAGAATCCAGGGATCGCCTGGAAGACTCTGCCGCCTTGGCGGTGAAACTACGTCCATTCGCAAAAGTACTCGTCACTCAGGATTGCGGGTATAATCAGGCTGTCATGGATTAGCGTTTGTGTGCAGATTAACCAGGCTGGAGGTGATATATCATGTCAACAGTGACCGTTCAGTCCTTGCCCAGGCTACAGAGTCTGCCGGCCACGTTGTCGGCTGAAAACGCCGTTCGGATTGAGTTGGAAGAGGGGGTGCCAGTGTTTCGAGCCTCGGCTGCGGTGCAGACCCGCATCGAAGCCTTATTGTCCGAGCAACACGACTCAACCTTGAGCCCCGCCGAGGAACAGGAGCTCGATCGATACGAGGCGGTCGATGACTATTTGAGTTTTCTGAACCGTGTGGTGCGTAACCTGTATCACAGCCAGGGCGCTCAAGAAGCGTAGGCGGCGATCCATGTCCGGTCGGCGCAAGCTGCCCGCTGCGGTCCGGCAGCAGGTTCGCGAACGAGCCCAGTCTCTGTGTCTCAGCCCCCATTCGGCTGTTTAATCCACGCCGCGACGCCTGGCATGAGCATTTCGTTTGGTTGATAGATGGATTGTTGGTCGTCGGCTTGACGCCGCTGGGTCAAGCGACCATCACGGCCCTGGACCTGAATCGGGACTGGGCGGTCCGTATCAGGGCAGTCGATCGGGCGCTCGGACGGCATCCGCCTTCAGACGATCCGATTCAAGTGCCAGGCCAAGCATCCTCGGACTGAGCCATAAGGGTTCAGTATAACCTGTATCGACGCGGCGATTTCCCCGTGACCGAATACCTTGGTGATGTGTCGTTGGCGCTGCCGTTTTCGGGCGTGATGACGGAAGAGCAAGTGGACGTTACTACTCAGCCGGCATGCCCCGCGAAGCGTGCTTACGCCTTACCCGCCGCATTGCGGCGGGTAAGGCGTCGCGGGAATGAATGAAGCCTTTGAGCGGGCGTCGAGTATAATTGGGTAACGAGGTAGATTGTGCTGGAAGGAGCCACCCATGAGCGTACGAGTCGAATTTCCTGATGAACTGTTGGTTGCAACTCGGGAAGAGCCTGACGTCTTCTCGCGGCAAGTGATGATCTTCACGTTAGGGCATCTGTACAGCCAGGGCCGCATTTCGTCCGGCGTGGCTGCTCACGTGTTGGGATGTGACCGGCTGGCGTTCTATCATCTGCTGAGTGAATATGGATTTAGCGTCATCGACTACGCGCCCGCTGAACTGAATGACGAAGTGGTTTCCAGCCGCAAATTAGCCGAACGGATCACGCCGCCATGAGCGCGGTCGTCAACGCCACGCCGCTCATGGCCCTGTCGGTAATTGATCGGCTTGATCTGCTGCCGCTGGTCTTTGAGACGGTGCTGGTTCCAACGGCAGTCTACACTGAGGTCGTCCACAGTGGACACGAACGCCCGGGGATAGCCATGGCGGTGCGTGAGCGCTGGTTGCGCGTGGTGTCTCCGGCGCTTTCGCCCGCCGTAGAGCCGGTGCTGCTTGGACTAGATCAAGGTGAATTGCAGGTCCTGCTTTTGGCGCGCGAAATCAACGCGGATTGGGTGGTGATTGACGAGAAATTGGGTCGCCGGGTCGCCCGGGCGATGCGCCTGCCTGTCAAGGGCACACTCGGAGTACTGTTGGCGGCGCATTTCGCCGGACGCTTTCCGTCCGAAGATTGTCACCGCGCGGTGTCGGCCTTCACCGCTGCCGGTATCCGCTTGAGCCCCGCTTTGATCGAATGGTTTCTTAATCAGCTTACCCGGTAAGGTTTTTGAACTGGCGACGTTACTACTCAGCCGGCATGCCCCGCGAAGCGTGCTTACGCCTTACCCGCCGCAATGCGGCGGAGGCGCGCTGGGCGGCCCACTCTGCAAAGAACGCGGAGACATAGGCAAGGATGAAGAAGACGGAAGGCGGCCCACTTCGCAAATGGCGCGGGGAGATGGGCAACGGGTGGTTGGATGACCGGGCCGCGGCGCTGAAAGCGTGCTAAAATTGGGGCAGGAGGCAAGGCCGATGTCGATTACGATGACGGTGCGTGAGGCGCAGGGTGATTTCTCGAAAGTTCTGGCCCAGGTCAGCCAGGGGGCAGAAGTGATCATTGCCGAGGACGGTCACCCGGTGGCGCGGGTTGTCCCTGCTTCGGGGGGCGTGGCGCGGCGGCGGCCCGGTTCTGCGGCCGGGCAGGTGGTCGTGCATGCTGATTTTGACGTGCCTCTCCCGCCCGAAGTGTTGGAGTCATTTGAGCAATGAGGGCGCTGCTGGGAGATCGCCATCAAGGCGCAGTTGGGCAAGATTGAGTTACCGGACGATCCGCTGAAATTCACGCTCGAACAACTTGCGATAAATGCCTTTACGGAGTTGCCCGTCCGTCTGGTGCATGCGCTTCACGTCGCCACGTTGGCGGCTCACCATCGTGATCCGTTCGATCGCCTGCTGATCGCCCAGAGTCAGGTCGAGCAGTTGCCCATTGTGAGTGCTGATCCGCAGATCGCGCGTTATGCGGTGGAAGTCATCTGGTAGAAGCCTCGGACGTTGTGGCTACGGCAGAAGTTTTGTAGTTCGATGGCCTGCCCGTGTCCAACTTGACGGCGGCTGATCTTCAGCAGGAGTTGGCCGCGTGGCCCGGTCAAATTTAGTCTGCGATACGTCGGTCTTGCTCTACCTCTTGCCCTGGTGTGATCCACGATGTGTACAAAGCAAAATGAGTGGCCATCTTACTGCGGTACGTTCGGCGTCCCACCGAAGTCCGCTGAGCCGAAAAAAGCGACCTGCCGTGAAGGCTGACCGGTTAACCTTGCCTGATGAAACGGGTATTTGACGTCAGCGCCTCCCTGCTGGGGCTGGTGATCTTGTCGCCGCTGCTGGTGCTGGTGGCGATCCTGGTAAAGCGATCTTCACCGGGTCCGATCGTGCATCGCGCCCGCCGGGTCGGCGTCCAGGGCCGGCTCTTCACGTTGTACAAATTCCGCTCGATGGTGGTGCATGCCGATCGCGCGGGAGGCGGCCTCACGGCGCAGGACGATCCGCGCATCACGCCGATCGGGCGCGTGCTGCGCCGCACCAAGTTGGACGAACTGCCGCAGTTGATCAATGTGATCAAAGGGGACATGAGTTTGGTCGGCCCGCGTCCCGAAGACCCGTGCTATGTGGCCCTGTACACAGCCGATCAGCGGCGGGTCTTGAGCGTGCGGCCCGGCATCACCAGCTGGGCGTCGATCCAGTATCGGCACGAAGAACAACTGCTCAGCGCCGATCAGGTTGACGCGGTGTACCGGACCCAGGTGATGCCGCAGAAGTTGGCCTTGGATTTGGAGTATCTCGATCGGCAATCGCTGCGACTTGACTTGCTGATCCTGTTGCAAACCGTGTGGGCCGTGCTTAAATGACAGCAATTCTCAATATGAAAACGATTGACGCCAGTAGTTGCGACTTCAGTCGCTTGTTGGCCGCAAGTCACGACTGAAGTCGTTACTACGGTCGTTACTACGAAGCCAAATGGAGAATTGCTGCCCAAATGATGCGTCGTTGGCGTGAATATCTTCCTGCCCCGACTTACTATACTACGAACGGCCACAGATTGCGGAAAAATCTGATCCGCGAACACACGCCTCGTCGTACCCGGTGCACTGCACCGGCGACGCGCTGGGCGAGCGCGCCCCCGCCGCACTGCACCGCACGTGTTCGCGGATCAAAAAGCGTAGTTTATGCCCGCGCACAGTATAGAACAAGGAGTCCTGGTATGCGAAATAGAATTTGGCTGCTGATCGGCCTGGCCGGCCTCACGTTGGGCCTGATGTTGATGAGCGCCTGTACTGCGGAGCCAACCCCGGTTGTTAAAGCGCCAACGTTGCAAACGACGCTGGTCGGTCAACCGCCCACGCTGCAACCGACCCGGCTGGTTAAAATTCCAACGGCGCCGGCGGATGACCGCACCGCCATCGTACAGCGCGGCGCCATTCAGACCGCCGTCAATGTCAGCGGAAAACTTGAGCCGGTCAAGGAAATCAAACTCAGCTTCGGCGTGCCGGGTACCGTCAAGGATATCCTGGTCGATGAGGGCCAGCCCGTGAAAGCGGGCGAGGTGTTGGCCCGCCTGGATACCGGCGAGTTAGAACTGGCTGTGAACGTGGCCCGGCAAGCCCTGGCAAATCAGCGGTTGGCGTATAGCCTGGTCATCACGCCGACCAGGGCCGAGGTGTCGGCGGCCAGAGCGGCGTTAGCCAGCGCCACGGCCAGCCTGGCCTACCTGCAGAGCCTGCCCGATCCGAAACAGGCGGAGATTGCGCGCCTGCAATTGGCAATGGCTAATCGCGGGCGCTTGGTGACACCGGAGCAGGCCCAGATCGCGGAATTGCAGTACGAGCTGGCGCAAAGAGGCAGCACGGAGGCGCAGATTGCGGCGGCGACCGCGCAGGTTGCTCAAGCCCAGGCCCAGTTGGATAAACTATTCCTGACCGATGATCGCCAGCGGGCCTTAGCCGCCGTGCCGTTGAAGCAGGCCGAACTGGATGTGCTGGCCGCCCAGCGGCGTTTGGAAAGTGCGCAGCTCGTGTCACCCATCGATGGTGCTCTCTCCAGCTTAACGCTCTCCCTCGGCGATCGGGTCGGCGACGGCCCGGTCGCGGTGGTCAGCGACATCTCGGCGTTTAACGTCGCGTTCGTCGCCGACGAAGCCAGTGTGGGCCTGCTGGCCAACCAGCAGCCGGCCGTGGTGGCGTTAGCGACGCTCCCCACTCAAACGCTAACGGGTCGGGTGAAGAGCATCGCGTCAATAGCGACGGAGACGGCCGGTGTAACGGGCTACCCCGTGATCGTCAGTCTGGACAAGACCGACGCGCCTGTGCGCAGCGGCATGAGCGCCGAAATCGCCATCATCGTGGGTGCGAGCGATAACGTGCTGGTCATCCCGAGATGGGCGATCCGCACGGATCGCAGCACAGGCAGAACATACGTGTATGTGCAGCGCGGCGGCCAGGTGGAAGAAACTGAAATTGTGACCGGGCGGTACGATTTGAACCAGATCGAGGTGAAGGCGGGTCTCGCGGAGGGTGATGTGCTCGTCGCGCCGCCGAAGAGCAGTCCGTAACAGCATGTCCGGTGCGACCGTTCTTTAGGAGTTACTACTCAGCCGTCAAAGAACAATTCCGCAGGTTGCTCTGGGCTGGATGGAACATCCAGTCCGCAGCGCCGGATTTGCAATCCGGCGGGAGCGTCGAAAGTGCGGACAACATGACAAACGTTAGGGGAGAATGCGTATAAATACGATTGACGTTGATGTCAGTCGGGTATATAGTAAGTAACTACTCGGCTAGAACGCCGGACTGTGCAAAGTCACGCTCCGCGCCGCGAAGGCGGGAATCCACTGTCGGCGGCTGCCGAAGGTCCCGCCTTGCCGTACCCAGGCTCCACCGGAGCCTGGCGGCACGCATGCGCGGCGGGAATGACAACTGAGTAATAACGGGATGAGAGGTATATGGAAGACCAGATCAGAAGAATGGCCGGTATCCTATGGCACTGGGCGTGGCTGATCGTCATCGGTACCGCGCTAACGGCGGCTTCGGCTTACGTCAGCAGCCGGTTGACGCCGCCCGTGTACTCCGCTTCAACCAAGCTGCTCGTCAATGAGGCCCCCAAGCCTAGCTCGACTGACTCGGCCTCGATCTTGATCAATAGCGATCGGCTGGGACAGACCTACTCCGACATGATGGTCCAACAGCCGGTGTTGGACAAGGTGATCGGTACGTTGGGGCTGAACTTATCTTTCGGGCAGCTGGCGAGTGCCATCCAGGTGGAGATTGTGAAAGGCACGCAGCTGCTGCGCTTGACGGTGGAGAGTGAGGATCCCGCCCAGGCGGCGGCTATCGCCAATACGATCCCTGATGTCTTTCGCCAGCAGAATGCCGACTTGCAGGCCCAACGTTATGCGGATTCCAAGGCGAATTTGACCCGGGACCTTGATTCCCTGAGCCAGCAAATCGAGCGCACGCAGGCCGACAGCACGGCGCTGGGCGTGCCGCTGTCTGAACGGGATCGGTTGCAAACCGAACTGGTGCAACTGCGCCAGAGTTATGCCAGCCTGCGCCAGAGCTATGAGACCATCCAGCTGGCCGAGGCACAATCGACGAGCAACATCGTGGTGACGGAACCTGCCCAAGTGCCGACCGTTCCCGTGCGGCCCCGCACGCTGCAAAACACGCTAACAGCCGGGCTGGCCGGGCTAATTCTCGCCATCGGGCTGGTGAGCCTGCTGGAGTTTCTGGATGATCGGGTGCGGTCGCCGGATCAGGCGCAGCGCCTGGCCAATGCGCCCGTGATCGGGCTGATTGCGCGCATGAATAATGCGCGCATGAATGGCAGCGGTAAGGGCAAACGCCTCAACTCCGCCGAAGGTGTCGAGACGACGCTCGTTACGATCCAGGAGCCGCGTTCGCCGATCGTGGAGGCTTTTCGGGCGCTGCGCACCAACATCCAGTTTGCGGGGGTCGACGAGCCGGTGCGCACCCTGCTCATCACCAGCCCGGGGCCGGCGGAAGGCAAGTCGACGATCACGGCTAATCTGGGGGTGGTGATGGCGCAGGCCGGCCTGCGGGTGGTGGTGGTGGATGCGGACCTGCGGCGACCGGCCCAGCAGCGCTTGTTCAACCGAGCAGGCGCGGGTCAGTTGGGCTTGACCGATTTGATGCTGCAGCCGCCGGGGCCGGTGGCGCTGGAGGGCGCGGTGCAGGCCACGGACGTCCCCAATTTATCCGTCATGACCAGCGGGCCGCTGCCGCCGAATCCGTCGGAACTGCTCGGCTCGCAGCGCATGCAACACTTACTGGCGAATCTCAAAGAGCAGTTTGACGTGGTGCTCATCGACACCGCGCCGCTGTTGCCCGTGACGGATGCGCTGGTGTTGTCGGCCGTGGTGGACGGCGTGGCGCTGGTGGTGGATTCGGACACCACGCGATCCGGTGCGACCACCCAGGCCCGGCAGCAGCTGGAGCAGGCCGGGGCGCGCGTCATCGGCGTGGTCATGAATAAGTTGACGACCCGGCGCGGCGGTTATCACTACACGTACTATTACCACTATTATGACGCCCAGAGCGAGGGCGGCAAGACTCAATCACGGCGACGGGGCAGCGCTATTGCAGATAATGGCAAGGCTTAAGATAACTACTCAACCGTCGTCATTGCGACCCCGCCAACGGCGCGGGGCAGGTGAGCGTTGCGCCACGTCGTACCCAGCGCGCTGTGCGCTGGCGACGCGCCAGGCGAGCCCGCCCCCGCGCACAACGTCCCTTCGGCAGGGCGTGCGACGAAGCAATCTCGGCTTGACGCGGGAGACTGCTTCGCACGCCCTGTCCGCTGCTTTGCGGCGGGGGCGCGCTAGGCGAACAGCGCTCGCAGTGACGGTGGCTGAGTAGTAACGCGGGCGGACAATTGAATAGAACTGGTGGCCGCGCCACGGACTTGAGCGCATGGATCAAGAGGCGCGGCGCGTTTGTTTGAGATCGGTGCGGTGAGTCGTCGCTAAAAGCAATACTATTAAGATAAGGCTCCTTATATCGGGCTGCGGCCATGAATCCTGTAAGGAGTATGATGACGGTTAACGTTTACGGGCCAGCGGAAACCTTAACGATGACATTACCGCTAACGAGCACTGACTGGCAGCATGTTTGGTGGGATGTGCCATGTGTCCTTTGCGCCGACGCTGACGGTGAGCATTGACCTAGGAGAGTGATGAAAAAGTCTCCCAATTTCTCAGCGGGAGCTATCTTGTGCGGGTCGGTGGGGTTGTCACTGTCAGACTGAACTTGATCTGAGGAGAGCCTCCTATGCTTGGACGCCGTGATCCGCAACGCAGTTTGTTTGAAGCGCAAGCCTGGCCACATCGTGTGCCGGACGATTCGTTTTACGCCCGGATGGGCATGGTGAATGACGTGCTGTTCGCTGATGACGATTTGGCCGGAGCGTACTGCCCGGATAACGGGCGGCCCAGCCTGCCGCCGTCGCTGATGAGCGGCATCACCTTGTTGCAGTTCTATGATGAGGTGAGTGATCAGGAGGCCATCGCCCGGCTGAACTTCGATCTGCGCTGGAAAGTGGCGTTGAACTTGCCGTTGGACTTTACCCCGCCGAATGCTTCGTCGTTGAGCGTGTTTCGGAAACGGTTGGTGGATCACGGGCAGGAGCGCTATGCCTTCAATCGCTTGATTCAAGTGGGTCGTACCGCGGGTTTCCTGCCCAAGAAGATCACGATCTTGGTCGACACGTTGTCGCAGCACGGGGCGGGGGCGGTGCAAGACACCTACACCTTGATTCGCCAAGGCATTCGACGTGTGTTGAAACTGGCGGGGTATCAGGTGCCGCTCAAGCGTCGCGGCCTGGCCGTCAACCTGGCGGCGTATCTCGAGAGCGATCACAAGGCGGAGATCGATTGGGCCGACCCGGCGGCGCGGGCCGCGCAGTTGAAAGTCTTGGCGCAAGATGCCGAAGCGGTCTTGGACTTGGCCCTGGAGCAGGCCGACGAGCCCGAGGTGCGGGCGGCGGCGTGGTTGCTGACCAAGATGTTGGGCGACGACGTGACCACGGATGAAGCCGGCGAGCCGCAGATCGCGGAGGGCACGGCGCCGGATCGCATTGTCAGCCTGACCGATCTCGAGATGCAGCATGGCCGCAAGAGTGCGTCGCAACGCTTCGATGGGCGCAAGTGGCAAGTGGCCGAAGAGCCCAACAGTGAATTGTTGGTCGCGGTCGAACCGGTGCCCGCCAATGTGGGCGATGGCCGCGATCTGCTGGCCGTGATTGAACACGTCGAAGACCAGGCCCACGTCACAGTTGAACGGGTGATCGCGGATGGAGCCTATGGCACGGCGGATAATCGGGCCAACTGTATCGCCCGCAGAACCGATTTGGTTTCGCCCTTGGCTATGCCTCATAATCCGGATGTCGCCAAGACTGCTTTTACGATCGATCTGGCCGCCCACACCGTCACCTGCCCGCAGGGTCACACGACGACCACCTTTACGGCGGAGAAGGACGATCAGCGTCGGCCGGTCAAGACCTTTGTCTTTGAGCGAAAAACCTGTGAGGCCTGCCCGCTGTTCGCGCGCTGTGTCCATAGCAAAACTCAGGGCCGTTCGATTGGGGTGCATTATCACGAAGCCTTGCTTCAATCTGCTCGCCAGCGACAAGCCACGGATGAGTTCAAAGCGCTCTACCGGCAGCGGCCCGCGGTCGAACGCAAGATCGCGGAGTCGAGTGAGCACGGGGCGAAACAGGCCCGCTATCTGGGCCAACTCAAAAACCGGCTGCAAGCCCAGTGGACGGGCGCCGTGATCAATCTCAAGCGACTGTTCAAACTCTTCCAGGGCGACCTACCGCGGATGCGGCAGGTTTTGATGGCGCTGCGCTAAAATCCAGTTGAATCGGTAGCGTAACTTGGGACCCTAACTGCGAAGGATAGGAAGGCGGCCCGTCGGCGTAGCCGCACTTTTCATCACTGGCCGAGTCACATCGACTCGACCGGACCTGATTCTTTCACACAGAGGGGTTCTTCATCACACTCCTAGGCGACAGCGCTCACCTGCCCCGCGTCGTTGGCGGGGTCGCAATGACGGCTGAGTAGTAACAAACAAGAAGTCCCTGGTATGCAAAATAGAGTTTGGATACCGATCGGCCTGGCCGGCCTCACGCTGGGCCTCATGTTGATGAGCGCCTGTACTGCGGAGCTGGGCCGATGAAACGAGGGTCAAGGACCCTCTGCCAGTGGTGTCCGTTTTTGTTCCGATCCGCCCAAGGCGGCAAACACTTCTCGGCGCTTGGATTGAACTGATCGTCCAAACTTCTCTTTACACCAAGCCAAGACCTGTTTGGTGGAAACGGTTTCCAAGGCTTGGTGGATGATCTCGAGGGTGGTGGTGGACACCATCGCACTAATGCTCAAGACCAGCCCCGTAAAACCGCTCTTGGCCTGGTCTTG
>PMCF01000160.1:25246-26495 GCA_003154115.1 Anaerolineae bacterium | reverse complement strand
ACCGGCGTGCCCGCCGTGGTCGATCTGGCGGCGATGCGCGCGGCGGCCAAACGGCTGGGCGGCGATCCCAAGAAGATCAATCCGCTCATCCCGGTCGATCTGGTGATCGATCACTCGGTGCAGGTCGATTACTTTGGCACGCTGGACGCACTGAAGTTGAACGCGGATGTGGAGTTCGAGCGCAATCAAGAGCGCTACGAATTTCTGCGCTGGGGACAGCAGGCTTTCAGCAACTTCCGCGTAGTGCCGCCGGCGACGGGCATCATCCATCAGGTGAATCTGGAATTTCTGGCGAAAGTGGTAACCCTGCGCGACGGCGTGGCAATCCCCGATACATTGGTTGGTACCGACAGCCATACGACGATGATCAATGGTCTGGGTGTCGTGGGCTGGGGTGTGGGCGGCATTGAGGCCGAGGCCGTGATGCTGGGCCAGCCGTTGTATATCCTCACACCGAAGGTCGTTGGTATGAGGTTGACGGGCCACCTGCGCGAAGGCGTGACAGCGACCGACCTCGCCTTGACGGTGACGCAGATTCTTCGGAAGCATGGCGTCGTGGAGAAGTTCGTCGAGTTTTACGGTGCGGGCCTCAGCCAGATGTCGCTGGCCGATCGCGCAACGATTGCGAACATGGCGCCCGAATACGGCGCGACGATGGGCTACTTCCCGATCGATGCGGAGACGCTCAACTTCCTGCGCCGCACCGGTCGCAGCGCCGCTGAAATCATGCTGGTCGAACGATATGCCAAGGCGCAAGGGCTCTTCCGCACCGATGAGACGCCCGATCCCGAATTCACCGAAACACTGGAACTCAACTTGGCCGATGTGGTGCCCAGCCTCGCCGGGCCTAAGCGCCCGCAGGATCGCGTGGCACTCTCGGACATGAAGAAGTCGTTTGAAGCAGCGCTACTGGCGCCCGTCAAAGATCGCGGATTTGGTTTAGCCGAAAGCGATCTCAATCAAAAATCAGCAATCAAAAATCAACAATCAGAAATCGGCCATGGCGCGGTGGTGATTGCGGCAATCACTTCCTGCACCAACACCTCGAATCCATCGGTGTTGTTGGCCGCGGGTCTCGTCGCGAAGAAAGCGGTCGAGCGCGGTTTGAAACCGCCCACGTATGTGAAGACCACGCTGGCGCCCGGATCGAAAGTGGTGACCGAGTACTTGAAGGAAGCGGGCGTGCTGCCGTATCTGGAACAGATCGGTTTCGATGTAGTGGCCTACGGCTGCACGACGTGCATCGGCA
>PMCF01000160.1:594-25229 GCA_003154115.1 Anaerolineae bacterium | reverse complement strand
TATGCGCTGGCGGGCACGGTCGATATCGATTTCGCCAGTGAACCGATCGGCACGGATAAGGCCGGTCAGCCGGTGATGTTGAAGGATCTCTGGCCGACGCAGCAGGAAGTGTCGGATCTGATCGCCAGTTCGATCAAGCCGGAGATGTTTGCGAAGTCGTATGGCAACGTGTTCGACGGCAACCCGCAGTGGAATGCGATCCCGGTGACGGGCGGCGACTTGTATCAGTGGAATGAAACTTCAACCTACATTCAACATCCGCCGTTCTTTAGCGAGATGACGCTGGATGTGCCGTCGATCAAACCATTAAGCAACCTGCGCGTGCTGGCGATCTTCGGCGATTCGGTGACGACGGACCACATCTCGCCCGCGGGTAACATCGCGGAACAGAGCCCGGCGGGACAGTATTTGATCTCGAAGGGGGTTCCGAAGAAGGACTTCAATCAATACGGCACGCGGCGCGGCAACGATCAGGTGATGACGCGCGGCACGTTCGCCAACATCCGCATCAAGAACCTGATGGTGCCCGGCGTCGAAGGCGGTGTGACGATCCATCTGCCTGATGGCGAGCGCATGAGTATCTACGACGCGGGTCTGAAGTACAAGAACGCGGGCATCTATTCAGTGGTGCTGGCGGGCAAAGAGTACGGCACCGGATCGAGCCGCGACTATGCGGCGAAAGGCCCTTATCTGCAGGGCGTGCGCGCGGTGATCGCAGAATCATTCGAGCGCATCCATCGCAGCAATCTGGTGGGCATGGGCATTCTGCCGCTGCAATTCAAGGATGGGCAGAATGTGGAATCGCTCGGCTTGACGGGCAAGGAAGTGATCGAGATTGTCGGGCTGGGCGATGACCTCAAGCCGCGTCAGGATGTGCTGGTGAAAGCGCAGAAGGACGACGGATCGATCGTGGAATTCAAAGCGACGGTACGCATCGATACGCCGATTGAGGTGGAGTATTATCGGAACGGTGGCATCTTGCACATGGTGCTGAGGAAACTGGTCAAAGAAGCGTGATGTGGTACGATCATTGAGGGAGGTGGAACGATGAAATACCCGGTAACGCTCTATCAAGATGAAGAAGGTTGGTACGTGGTTGAATGTCCCATCATTCCCGGTTGCATGAGTCAGGGTGAAACCGAAACCGAGGCGTTAAAAAACATTCAAGAGGCCATTCAATTGTGCCTTGAAGTACGGCGCGAGAAGCAGCTGCCATTAACCATTCAGAGCCGCGAGGTCGAGGTTCCGGCGTAGGCCTAAACTGCCGCGTATTTCCGGGCAGGAAGCAGTGAAGGCCTTTCAACGGGCCGGCTGGGAAGTGGCGCGACAGCGGGGCAGCCATGTGGCTTTGACCAAGCCAGGATCAATTTTTGCGCTTTCAATTCCGCTGCATGAGGTACTGGGACCAGGGTTGCTGCGCGATCAGATTCGCAAAGCCGGGTTGACGGTGGATGAGTTCGTTAAGATGTTGTAAGGTGACTTGCTTGTTAGTGAACAGCGGGACTCGATCACGTGATCGAGTCCCGCTGTTTTGTTGAGCGCAGGAGCGGCCTACTTGCTCAAGTGCGCCAGGTACGCTTCCACCATCAGCACGTTGGGTCCGGCCTTCTTGATGATGTCCAAGTTGGCCGTCGCCGTGGCGATTTCTTCCACCTGCTCGTTGACGAACCATTGCAGGAAGTTTTGCGCGGCATAGTTCTTCTCCGCCAGCGCCAGCGTTAACAGATCATTGATCTGGTTGGTGGTGCGGATTTCCGCATCCAGCACCGACTGCGCGGCGGCCTCGGCCGAGGCAAACTCGTTCTGCGGCGCGGCGATGGCTGGAATCTTCACGGCGCTGCCGGTGTCCAGCAGAAATTTGGTGAATTTCATGGCGTGCTCGTGTTCTTCCGCGGCTTGCTGGTAGAACATCTTCGCCAGCCCTTTCAGGTTCTCGCCTGCAAAGTAATTCGCTACGGCGATGTACTGAATGGAGTTGGAAAACTCTTGCCCTACTTGCGTATTGAATGCAGCTTGAATCTTGTCGCTTAACATGATGGAATCCTCTTCAAGGGTATCGTTGCGCTTAGCGCGCGAGTTGTGCAATGTGTCACTTGCAAATAAATTATAACGCGTGAAATGTGAAACGTAAAACGTGGTGCGTGGTGCGTGTAGTTGGATGCAACGACTTACCAACGGTTACATGAGATGACCAACCACCGGCCACCAGCTACCAACAACTAAGATCGGCTATAATAGGCGCGAACTTAACTTCGACGCGGAGCGAGGGTTTGAGCATGTTGAAGATCAAGAATGGCAAGAAGAAAGTCCGCCCCGATACGCGCTATCCCAACGATGTGCGCATGGCCATCGAGATGGATCAGGGTTATCCGCTGACCACCACGCAGGATGTGACCCTGGAGGAAATGGCCGCTGAAGGCACATACACCGTCAAGCAAGCGGTCGAAAAACTCATTGCCGTGCGCCCCGCATCCCGGGCTTAACCACGTGCCGACCCGGCGCGGTCGGCCTCTTCCCGCAAGCTGATAATATGCGTGGCGAGGTGGTAGTGCAACCTCAGTCTCCAACAGGTTGGCTGCGCTTTGCTGACGGGCGGACGTATCAAGTTAACTACACCTATCGGTTGCGCGCGCCCTTTAGCGGCGATCCGTGGTCGTTCTTTATGACCTTGGCGCGTAAACAACCGATCGGTTATGCGGCTTACCTCGATATTGGATCACACCTCATTTGTTCGGCTTCGCCGGAACTGTTTTTCCGCCTAAACGGCCACACGGTGCTTTCCAAACCGATGAAAGGCACGGCTCCACGGGGCAAGACGCTGAGTGACGATCGCGCCAACATGGCGTGGCTGCATGACTCGGAAAAAAATCGCGCGGAGAACGTCATGATCGTCGATATGATCCGCAACGAGCTGGGTCGCCTCGCAGAGATCGGATCGGTGCAGGTGCCGCAGCTGTTTGAGATCGAGCGTTACCCTACCGTGCTGCACATGACCTCGACGGTGATCGCGCAGACCGCGGCCTCGTTCACGCAGATCGTGTCCGCGTTGTTCCCCTGCGCGTCGATCACCGGCGCGCCCAAAATCCGCACCATGCGTATCATCGCCGATCTGGAAACGACGCCGCGCGGAGTGTACACCGGCGCGATTGGTTATCTGGCGCCCGATCGCGCCGCATTGCGGACCGCGCAGTTCAACGTCGCCATTCGCACGGTGACGATCGATCGCGCGGCAGGGCAAGCCGAGTACGGTGTGGGCGGCGGCATCGTGTGGGATTCGGACGCGGCCGATGAGTACCGCGAGTGCGAGATCAAAACGCGCGTGTTGACCAGCTCACCGATCGAGTTTGAGCTGCTCGAAGCGCTGCTGTGGACGCCCGTCATAGACGGGACGCCCGTCGCAGGCTACTTCCTGCTCGATCGGCATGTGGCGCGCCTGACGGATGCGGCGGATTACTTTGGTTTTCCGTTCGAGCGGGCGGCGTTGATCGATCGGTTGGAGGAAGTGCGCCGGTCTCTGCCCGCCGTCGATCACAAGGTGCGCGTGGCGCTGGCTCGATCGGGCGCCCTCTCGATCACAACCGCTGCAGTGAGTGACATTCCGCGTCCGCCAGTACAGTGCGTGGCCTTAGCCCGAAATCCCATTGACAGCCATGACGTTTTCCTGTATCACAAGACCAGCCGCCGAACGGTCTATGAGCGGGCCCGCGCCGAGCGACCCGGCTGCGACGATGTGATTCTGTGGAACGAACGCGGCGAGATCACCGAATCATGCAGCGCCAATGTCGTGATCGATCTGAACGGTGAGTTGATCACCCCGCCGATCGAGAGTGGGTTGTTGGGTGGGACATTCCGCAGTGAACTGCTGGAGCAGGGACAGATCGTGGAGCGGGTGATCACGATCGGGATGTGGCGAGCGGCCCGCCGGGTGTATTTGATCAATTCGGTGCGGAAGTGGATGGATGTCACGCTGATCGACTAAAGCGGGTTCCCCCAAAAATCTACCTTCCGGATTCGAGGCTTTAGCCGGACTGAGCGTGATCGAATGATTCCGGCTACGCCTAGCGGCCCGCCGCCGCATTGCGGCGGATACGGGCAAGCCCCTACTCCGGACATAGCATTGATCAAAATGAAAAGCGTGCGAGACTTATGCTCAAAGACATTCCTTACTGGTGGGACACCGCGCCCACCCTGCCGAATTTGGCTATACGATCCTTGCCTGCCAACGCCGATGTGGTCGTGATTGGCAGCGGATACACCGGTCTGTCGGCGGCGCGCATTTTGGCTTTGCGCGGCGTCAATGTCGTGGTGCTGGAAAAGGAAACCTTCGGCTGGGGGGCCAGTTCGCGCAACGGCGGGCAGGTATTGACGGGCCTTAAATGGGGACCCAGCGCGCTGATTGAGAAAGTGGGGCTGACGCGCGCGAAGGAATTGTACGCCGCCTCACTGGCCTCGACGAAATATCTGGAAGACCTGATTGCCGAAGAAAACATCGGGTGCGAGTACACCCGATCGGGGCATCTGGAAGCTGCGTGGAAGGGCAGCCACTTCCAGCACTATCAGCACGAGCAAGAGGTGTTGGCGCGCGAGTTCAATCATCAAGTGAAGCTGATTGATCGGCAGGACCAACCCAGCGAACTCGGCTCCCAACGTTATCACGGCCTGCTGGTCGATGAAGACAGCGGCGCCCTGCATCCTGCCCGGTATGCGCGCGGCCTGGCGATTTGCGCCTCGGGTTCGGGCGCGCTGTTATTTGAGAATACACCCGCGACGAAGATCATGCGCACGGGCCCGCAGTACGCCGTTGTGACGCCGCAGGGCACCATCACGGCGGACAATGTCCTCGTGGCGACCAATGGTTATACCGACGAGGCCGCACGTGAGATTGGCCAGCGCGTTTTTCCGTTAGGCTCGTACATGATCGCCACTGAGCCGCTGCCGGCTGACCTCGCCGCGAAATTGATTCCGCACCGCCGCGTCGTCTTCGATTCAAAACAGTACCTCTATTACTTCCGCTTATCTTCCGACAACCGGATGCTGTTCGGTGGGCGCGCCGATTACCAATCGCCCACAGCGGAAAGTACGCGCCAGAGCGCCAAGATTTTGCGGCGCGGTATGGTGAAGGTTTTTCCTGAATTGAAAGAGGTCCCGATCGAATACGCCTGGAGCGGCAACATCTGTGTCACGCGCGACTTCTTCCCGCGCATGGGACAGCATGATGGCATCTATTACGCGCTCGGTTATGCCGGGCATGGGGTAGCGATGGCCACCTATCTGGGCGGGCAAATCGCGAACATCATGTGCGGCGCGCCGAGCAAGAACCCCTTCAAAGATTTGCCGTTCGATCCGCTGCCGTTCTACTACGGAAAATCGTTTAGGCCGTTCGGCGCGTTGTATTACAAACTGTTGGATGTGTTCAGCTGATTCGCGATCAGCCGATCAGAAAGCAGAATTTACTTTGACACTCCGTCAGATCATCTTCTGGTTAGTGTTGTGCGTGGGATTGTTGGTGGTGACATCCTACCTGCCGAGCGCAGCCAAGCCCGCCGCGCCCGACGAAGTCCCGATCGAGCCACTGCCCCCCGACGTCGTGATCGAAACGGTTGTGCCGAATGCGAATCAACTCGTCGCCATGGACTTCACTCCCGACGGTCGTCTGCTATACACCGAACGCACCGGCAATCTTCAAGTAGTCGCCAACGGGCAAGCGCCCGTAACGGCTTATACGTTTCCGGTGTTGACCGAAGGCGAACGTGGTTTATTGGGCGTGGCCGTCGATCCTAACTTTGCGACGAATCACTCGGTGTGGGTCTATTTCACCAAAGAAACACTCTACTCGACTGATTGCGGCGGCAAAGTCAAGAATCGTGTCGTGCGCATTACGCTTAACGACGACAACACCGTTACCGAAGATCCGCAAACGGCCGGATGTTTTCCCGTCAATCAACCGGCGCCCGGCTACTACGTGACCATTCACAATGGCGGCAACTTGCACTTCGGCCCGGATGGCAAGTTGTATATCGGCGTCGGTAACAGCAACGAAGAGATCAACGATCCGATCGAGCCGGCGCAAAATCTGGCGTCGCCGTTGGGCAAGCTGCACCGTTACAACCCGACCATGCCGCTAAGCGCTCCGGCGGATAACCCGTTTGCCAGCTGGCCCAACACCGATAAAAGCAACTATGCGTACGGGCTGCGCAATCCGTTCGATTTCGCGTTCGATCCGGTCAGCCAGCAGCTGTTTGCCACGGACAACGGTGACAAATGCGATGACGAAATCAACCTCATTCGTCCCGGCTACAACTATGGCTGGCGGATCCATTATCCGCAAACACCCTTGCCCTGCGACGACGATGCGGGTCCCGATCCGCGCTACAACACCATCCCGCCGTTGTACCACTGGACGCCGTCGATGGCGCCGACGGGCCTCGCGTTCTACACGGGTGATGTGATTCCCGAATGGAAGAATGATCTTTTCATGTGCGCCTACAAGAATTTTTCCACGGCCCTGCATCACTTCAAGTTGAACGCGACGCGCACGGCGATTGTGTCGCACACCATTTTGAGTGACACGATCAATCATCAGCCGATTCAATGCCGCACCGATGTGTTGACGGGTCCCGCTGGCGCGCTCTATTATTCCGAAGGCGGCGGCTATCTCTCCGGCCCGATCCAGCGTCTCACGCGCCGCTCGTCGTTGGCCTTGTCGTCGGTGAGCACGGCTCCGGCCGTAGTGCGGGCCGGTGAATGGCTGACCTACACCGTCAACGTCCGCAACGTGGGGACGCAGGCCAATACGTTTGCTTTGATGGCGACGTTGCCGGTAGAAGTCGCGATTCAGGCGGTGGACAGCGGCCTGACGTTCGATGCCGATCACGTCTATTGGTCTGGTGTACTGACTTCGGCTCAGACGTTGAGCGCGCGCTTCTCGGTACAGGTGACCTCGGCGATCACGATCCCGTATCTCCTCACCACCCCGATCGAAATCACTGCGCCCGACACCCAATCGGTTAATCTGGTCTCGCTCGCCATGATCAACGGTCGGGCCGTGTTCCTGCCCGTGCTGCGGCAGTGATGCTGTGATTTGAGACAACCGTGATCGCCATGCTATAATCTCGATCAGCACCGACATCATTTCACCAGAGGAGACTTCACCATGACTACCGCGGGACAGAAGATTACGATCGACAACGGCAAATTGATTGTGCCGAACAATCCAGTGCTACCCTTCATCGAAGGCGATGGTACCGGTCTGGACATCTGGCGCGCCAGCGTGCGTGTCTTCGATGCGGCTGTTGAGAAAGCCTATCGGAGTGCGCGCAAGATCGAGTGGAAGGAAGTGCTGGCCGGCGAGAAGGCGTTCAACATGGTCAACAACTGGCTGCCCGATGAGACCGTCGACGCGTTCCGCGAATACCTCGTGGGCATCAAGGGGCCGTTGACCACCCCGATCGGTGGTGGCATCCGATCGCTCAACGTCGCTTTACGGCAGCTGCTCGATCTGTATGTATGCCTGCGGCCGGTGCGCTGGTTCAAAGGTGTGCCGTCGCCCGTGAAGCATCCCGAGAAGATCGACATGGTGATCTTTCGCGAGAACACGGAAGACATTTACGCCGGCATCGAATTTGAGCAGGGTTCTGCCGCGAACCAGAAATTCCTGGCGCTGTTCAAGGAAGCCTTCCCCAAAGAATACGGCAAGATTCGTTTCCCGGACTCGACCGGCATCGGTATCAAATCGGTGTCACGCGAAGGCACCGAGCGCCTGGTTCGCGCGGCGATTCAGTATGCCATCGCCAACAAACGCAAGAGCGTGACCTTTGTGCACAAGGGCAACATCATGAAGTNNCGTGGGATCAGTGGGAGCGCACCAAGCGCGTGTCCGGCGAGAAGGTGGCCAACGAAGAGCAGAAGGCCGAACTCGCCAAGGGCAAGGTTCTGATCAAGGATGCGATTGCGGACATCGCCTTCCAGCAAGTGCTCACGCGCCCCGACGAATTCGACGTGATCGCCACGATGAACCTCAACGGCGATTATCTGTCGGACGCGCTGGCCGCGCAGGTCGGCGGCATCGGCATTGCGCCGGGCGGCAACATTAACTACGTTACCGGCCACGCCGTCTTCGAAGCGACGCACGGCACCGCGCCCAAGTACGCCAATCTCGACAAAGTCAATCCGGGTTCAGTAATTCTTTCGGGCGAGATGATGCTGCGTTACCTGGGTTGGATCGAAGCGGCGGATTTGATCATCAAAGGCATGGATGGCGCCATCGGCAGCAAGACCGTGACGTACGACTTCGCGCGACAAATGGAAGGTGCGACCGAAGTGAAGTGCAGCGAATTCGGCGATGCGGTGATTAAAAGCATGTAGGCAACCCTCTGCGCTTCAAGGGCGCTGCGCGGCAAACAAGTAGATAAGGCCAGGAGCGTCATTCCGAGTGAGGAATTTCTGCGATTGATGTGGAGATGCAGCCGACCTGCCCGGCTGCGTCAGTTAGGCGTTAATTTTGACGGTTGTCGAGCGTGTTGGTGGCAGGCAGCTGACACCCAGCCGTTCGGCGGCCTGCAGCGACGTTGTCATACCAGGAAGACTTTGGCGATAGCAGATTCCAAACCATGATGAACAAACGATCATTGTTACGTCCCAGTACGCTCGCTCTGATTATCGTTACGGGTGTGGTCTCATTTATGTGCGGCTTGTTTCTTCGCTTACCGGGCATTCCACAAATCCCGCCCGCGATTTCTATCATGCCATCGCCTACGCCCACCTTCTCACCTACGTATGTAGCACTAAATGTGAATGAGCGCCCTACATATACCGTGTATTGGAAACGCGCACTATGGGAAAGCGCGGTTAGTGGAAGTGTGGTTACCGAAGACTTTGAGAAAGATGAGGCTGATTACGGCGAGATCAGTTATCCCTATTTACGGAGAAAGGGTTCCTCCTTAAAGGACAGAGCGCAGCTCAAATCCTGAGAGACGAAACCCCTTTAAACAGTGGGAATTTAATACACTTCCGCGCTTGGGGGAAGGGATTAGCATTTGTTTTTCCTAACGATACAGCGGTAAGCGCTTTTGGCTTTGATTATCAGCCATCAGAAACATGGCAATTAACTTTCAATGACTCTGTCATCACTATACCAGGGGGGAGAAGAGGTTTTGTCGGAATCGTGATACGCAAAGGTTATCCAAAAGAGTTTATCCTCTCATGTGCCGAAAACGCTCAAGGTGGTCTATCGGTTGACAACATCTCTTATATTCCGTAGGTGCAAAACTAACATACAAATGCCAAGTGGCATATCGAATTTTCGGCGGAAAATAGAAGGGAAATCCTCGCGTGTATGTTAGTTTTGCACCAGTTGCTTATATTTCAATAAACTCGCCGTGAATAATCCACGTGCTGTGGTGAAGTCAGTGGGCGGGATGACGGCGGCGGGTGAAGCCGGCCGTTGGGCCGCGCCCTGAGTGAGATGCGGTAAAGTTGGGGCACGGTGATCAGGCGGCGAGGAATCTCTGCGATTGTCAAGAAGATTCCTCGTTGTGTTTTCGCTGGACACTCCGCAGAAATGAGGCTAAACTTACCATATGGAATTTGAATGGGATCCCCGCCAGGCTGCACGGAACGCACGCAAACATGGCGTATCGTTTGCAGAGGCGGCGACGGTATTTGCAGATCCATTGAGCATGACCGTTGAGGATCCCGATCACTCGAGCCGAGAGGAACGCTGTATCATCATCGGCTGGTCAAACCGTCAGCGTCTATTGATGGTGGCTCAAGCTGAACATGGCGATCGTATTCGAATCAGCAGTGCACGCGAATTAACACGCGTGGAGCGAGAGACCTATGAGCAAGAAACCTAAATCCGAGATGACCGATGAACTGCGTCCAGAATACGATTTGCACAAATTGCTTAAGGACGGGGTTCGGGGTAAATACGCTGCGCGTTATCAGACGGGTACAAATCTTGTGTTGCTGGAGCCTGATGTGGCCAAAGCCTTTCCCACTGAAAAAGAAGTGAATGAGGCACTGCGTCTGGTCATGCAGCTGACCAAAGTTCAGCGCAGCGGGAAGCGTACTCCGGCCAAAGCATAACTTAGCGCAGCAGAATGCTGGGGGAGGTGTTACGCTGGCTATCGCATCAATCACCGAATTAATTCCGCTGCATACCGATGCGGATGGTGTCATTCGCGTTAGCGGGACGCGCGTCCCGCTGGATACGGTTTTTGCCGCTTTCGCAGCTGGCGCCACCGCTGAAGAAATCTCTCCGCAATATCCCGTGCTGAATTTGGCCGATGTCTATTCCGTGTTGGGTTATTGCTTGCGCCATTCGACTGAGGTCCAGGCGTATTTGGCGCAGCGCCGCGCTCAAACTGCAGTGGTGCACCAGCAAAATGAAATGCGCTTCGATCCGGTAGGTGTGCGCGAACGGTTGTTAGCGCGTCAGGTGCAAGACGATCGCCACCCGTTCACTAATCCGCACCCCGCGGCTGATCTGAATCCGGTGAACGTTCCGTTATCGATGAGCTGAGCAGCGGGGGCCAGAACCAACGTTGAAGACAGATTAGATGGTCACAACTCGCGCTTGATCCTGTTTTGTTGGCAACGCCCGATCGGTTCGCAAATCGATCGGGCGTTTTTCTTTTGCCACGGCGCGTCAAACGCAGTATAATTTTCTGTGAAGCCAAGCGGTGATGCTCAACGGCCCCCTCGCCGTGTCCATCACTTCATTCACACCCCAGCACGTCCAGCCGACAATTTGGCTGTAAGAAAACATTTCAAGGGAGGCGCTATGTCGTCGACAGCAGCAACCCGTCCTAAAGCGTCCGCCAAGCGCGGCACGATTTATCTGGGCGGGACCGGTATGCTAACGTGGTTGCTCCATCGCATCAGCGGTATCGCCGTCGTTTATTTCCTCACGCTGCACATCTATGAAGCCCTGCAGTTGTTCGGCGGCCCGGCCGCGTATAACGAGGCCACCGCCGCTTACAAGCAGCCGTGGTTCCGTCCGTTTGAGGTGGCGCTGATTCTGGCCGTCACCTATCACGCGCTCAACGGCCTGCGCGTCTCGATGTTTGATCTCTTCCCCAGGACGACGAAACATCATCGCAAAGTGTTTATGATCGGCGCGGCGATCTTCGTGTTGATCGCGCTGGCGATCAGCGTGGTGATGCTGCGTCCATTGTTTGGCATGCCGCTGGGCGACATCTTCGCGGTGAAGAGCACCAGTTCGTTGATCTACGCCCTGGTGATCGTGCTGCCCGTGGCCCTGCCCGTGCTCTATCTGGCCTGGCGCGGATCGGGGTTGGCCACCGGTCCGATGATCGTGTCTTCCACCAACAGCCGCCCCGCACCGATGGCCAATCAGTTCGAGCGGCTCATGTGGTCGTTCATGCGCCTGTCGGGCTTCATCATGATCATCCTGGTCTTCATGCATATCACGATCATGCACTTCATCAACGACATTGAGCAGATCACCGGCCAGTTTGTGTATGGCCGCTTCGCCGCGCTGCCCGCCTGGGCGTGGATCGATCTGGCGATTTTGTTCTGTGCGTGGCTGCACGGCCTGAACGGCCTGCGCATTGTGCTGACTGATTACGTCCGGCGTGGCACAGGGCGCAAGGTAGTGCTGGCCTGCGTCGGGCTGTTCGGCCTGGCGTGGTTTGGGCTGGGCGCGAGCGTGTTGTTCTATGTTCAACAAAACGCAGGAGCGTTGATGAAATGACGACTCATCATCAATTTGAAGCACTCGTCGTAGGCGCAGGCGGCGCGGGACTGATGGCCGCGCTGTATTGTTCCAAGACGGTGAAGAATACGGCGGTGATCAGCAAACTCTATCCGACGCGGTCGCATACGGGCACCGCGCAGGGCGGCGTTGCCGCGCCGCTGGGCAACATGGAAGAAGACAATTGGGAATGGTACATGTACGACACCGTGAAAGGCGGCGATTATCTGGTCGATCAAGATGCCGCCGAGGTGTTGGCCAAGGAATCAAGCGATGCGGTGATCGAACTGGAACACATGGGCTTGCCGTTCGATCGCACGCCCGATGGCAAAATTGAACAACGGCGCTTTGGCGGCCACACCCGCAACTTCGGCGAAGCGCCCGTGATGCGATCGTGCAAGGCAGCCGATCGCACCGGGCACATGATCTTGCAAACGTTGTATCAGCAGTGCATCAAGCAGAACGTGCAGTTCTTCGACGAATACCAGGTGATCGATCTGATCATCGAGGACAAGGTGTGTCGCGGCGTGGTGGCGATTCAGATTCTCACCGGTGAAGTGCACGTCTTTCATTCCAAGGCAACGCTGCTTGCCGTCGGCGGCTTCGGGCGCGTGTGGTCGGTCACGTCGAATGCGCATTCGCTGACGGGCGATACCGTGGCAACGATCTATCGACACGGTCTGCCGCTGGAAGACATGGAGTTCTTCCAGTTTCATCCTACCGGCATCTACAAGATGGGTGTGCTGCTCTCTGAAGCGCTGCGCGGCGAGGGCGCGGTGTTCATCAATGACAAGGGCGAGCGCTTCATGGAGCGTTACGCGCCCAACATGAAAGATCTCGCTTCGCGCGATGTCAGTTCGCGCAGCATCTATCTGGAAATACGCGAAGGACGCGGCATCAAGGGCAAGGATTACGTGTTTATCGATGCGACGCCGGCGACCATCAACAAATACAAGAGCGGCCCCGGCGGCAAGGAAGTGACTGCCGAGCATCTGGAGCATGTCCTGCCCGACGTGTTTGAAATGGCGCGCGTTTATCTGGGCGTTGAGCCGTTGAAGGAAGGCATTCCCATCCAGCCGACGGCCCACTACGCGATGGGGGGCATTCCCACCGATCTGCAGACGCGCGTCCTGGCGGAGGCCACTGGATCGATCGTGACGGGGTTGTTCGCGGCGGGCGAATGCGCGTGCGTGTCGGTACATGGAGCCAATCGCTTGGGCACCAATTCGCTGGTCGATCTGATCGTCTTCGGGCGACGCGGCGGCAAGGCGATGGCGGAGTTCGTCCAACACGCCGATTATGCCCCGCGGCCCAAAGACCCTGAAGCCAGCACGGTCGCGCAGATCAATCGCATCCGTGCGGGCCAGGGCCAAGAACTGCCGGGCAAGATTCGCGTGGAGATGCAGAAGGTAATGATGGATTGGGTGGGCGTGTTCCGTGAAGGGCCTAACGTGCAGAAGGCGCTGGATACGGTGCGCGAATTGCAACAGCGCTATAAGAACATCAGTGTGCAGGATGCGAGCGCGACGTTCAACACGGACATCCTGGAAGCGTGGGAACTGGGCTGCCTGCTCGATTTGGCAGAAGTCACGGCGCTCTCGGCGTTGAATCGCACGGAAAGCCGCGGCGCGCATTGGCGTGAAGACTTCCCCAAGCGCGATGATGTGAACTGGCTGAAGCACACCTTCGTGACGTTGAAGAACGGCAGGCAGGAACTCAGTTACAAGCCGGTGACGCTCACGAAGTTCGAGCCAAAGGAACGGAAATACTAGGACACAGATTACACGGATGAACACAGATTAGAATTTCTATCTGTGGAATCTGTGTTCATCCGTGTCCTATTGAAAGAGGCGACGATGCAAGTACATCTCAAGATTCAACGCTTCAACCCTGAGACGGACAAAGAACCCTGGTGGAGCGAACACGACATCGAGGCGGAGCCAGCCGATCGGGTGTTGGACGCACTCAATCAGGTGAAGTGGTTTCAGGACGGCGCGCTGACTTATCGACGCTCGTGCGCGCACGGCATCTGCGGATCGGACGCGCTGCGCATCAACGGGCGTAATCGGTTGGCCTGCAAGGTGCTGATCAAGGACGTGGGCAAGAAGATCACCGTGCAGCCGCTGATGGGCCTGCCGATCGTCAAAGATCTGGTGGTGAACATGGAAGGCTTTTTCGCCAAGTATCGATCGGTGAAGCCGTACCTGATCAACGACGAGCCGGAGCCGGAACGCGAACGACTGCAAAGCGTGGAAGATCGCGCGAGGTTTGACGATACAACCAAGTGCATTTTGTGCGCAGCCTGCACCACCTCGTGCCCGTCGTTCTGGGCGGCCAACGGCGAGTACATCGGCCCGGCGGCCATCGTGCAGTCGCATCGCTTCATGTTCGACAGCCGCGATCATGGCGACCAGGAGCGCATCTCGATCATGAGCGATGAGATGGGCGTGTGGCGCTGCCGCACCGCATTCAACTGCGTGGAGGCCTGCCCGCGTGGTATCGACATCACCAAAGCGATTGCCGAGGTGAAGATGGCGGCGCTGCGAGGGAAGATTGAATAGTCGATAGTCACGTGGTCGATAGTCAGGTAGTCAGTGGCAAAAGCAAAAGTCCCGTCAGGTCAGATGACCGGCGGGACTTTTTATTTGAACGCGTTGGGCTACTTGACCTTCGTCAGCCATTCTTTAGCGGAGTCGGGATCGTCAAACGGCGCGGTTTCAGAATCGGCCAAATGCGCGAAAAAATCCAGAAACATGCGGCGCAGCCCTGTCATCCCAACCACCGCCGTTTTCTGTATATATTCCCGTGTATCCTTGATGCGCTCCATAAGAAGTTTCTGCGCTGCTTGCGTCATCGTCGTGTTGCGCAGATCGACCAGCACCAGCACAGAATGCGATGGCCGCTGATATATCTCCTGCCCGATCGTCGTGACCGAAGCCGTAAGCTCTACTTCAAACGCCTTGAGGTCTTCCTTGAAGTTCGACAAGTCGATGTGGAGTATGCGCTTGCCCTTGTAGGTGATCCACTGTGATTTCATGCCCCACTTCCTTAAAGGCAGAGTACTTTGGTACTCAGTATACGACAAATTTCAGACATTGTCACGTCTGCCACAAGCAATCGACCTTATGCTATTTACAGCAAGCGTTGCATCGCGTATACTATAGCGCGTTGTGATTCGATTTCATTTCGGAGAAAACGATGAAAACCCTCATTACGGGCGGCACTGGCTATATCGGATCGCACATCGCCGCCGATTTGGTCAAGCACGGACATCAAGTTGATGTGGTGGCGCGCGGACCGCAACACGGTGCGACCACCAGCGAACGCGTGCGCCAACTCGAAGCGGCCGGGGTCAATGTTTTGTATGCCGATCTATCCCGGCCGGGCGATCTCATGGCGCGGGTGGATGCCGCGCCGTATGAAGTGATTGTGCACGGCGTGTGCTCGTTTCTGGAACCCACCCGATCGGAAAGCTTGACGATCCGGGCCGGACAAGAAATCGCCGCCTTTGCGCGCGGTTGTCAGCACTTGAGTCAGCTCATCGATCTGGGCAACTGTCTGGTGCTGGCAGATGCCGGCCTGACCACCGTGCCGACCGAAGAGTTTCCCTGCCGACCCAACACCGCACATGGCCGCAACAAATTGCTCGTCGAGCAGATGTTTCAGCAATCGGGTTTGCCGTGGGTCATCTTGCGCATCGGCCAGGTTTACGGCAGCAGTGGATCGAGTTTTGACTGGGTGGTGCTGGACGGCCTCCGGCGCGGTCAACTGCCGCTGCCCGGCTCGGGCCGGAATCGCGTGGGCCTCGTGCATGTGGACGATGTAGCGCAGGCCACCCGCCTGGTGATCGAACAGGCCCAGCAGAACTTGATTTTGAATGTATCATCGGCCGACATTCATGTGACACAAGGTGAAATCTTCGATCTGGTCGCTGATTCCTTTGGCGTGCCGCGGCCGCGCCGGATCCCGATCGGCATGGCCTTAACCTACGCCTGGTTCGTGGAGAAGATCGCCGACCTGCAACACAAAGAGCCGGCGTTTGTGCCGGACATGATCCGAGTACTCTCCGGCAGCTGGCTGCTGGATATTGAAAAAGCCCACAAGCTGTTGGGCTATCAACCTGCCTATCCCAACACGCTCGAAGGAATCCGCACAGCATATGCGGATGTGTTTGCGGGTAAAGCCCAGCCCTTCGTGCCGGCGGGACGCCTCACCGAAGCGCGCGGGTTGAAGCCGACCGATCGGTAAGGCTACCTTCCTGCTGGTGAGTATCAGATCACTTCCTCATTCTGTTGCGCCGAAAGGAATCACATGACACGCAAGAAACAGGCTGTGCAAGAATTGGTACAGCGCGGCGAAGAGGCTTACAGCCGTTTGCCGAAACTTTCCGCTTTGCCCTGTGGCAAAGACGAAGTCGTCGCCTCGTTCGTGATCACCGACTCGACTATGACGATCACGGCGCAAGACATTGGCTTAACCGCGGCCGATGTGATGGCACTGATCCGGGGAGAAACCTGGAACGGCCTGAGATTGAAGCCGATCAAAGCGGCGCTACTGGCGCCCGCCTTTGAGCCGGAACATCATCGACAGATCGCCGCCGAACTTGAACAAGCTCAGCGTGGCTTCTGGGAATCTCAGCATTTTTATCTGGACGAAATGGCCGGCCCGCAGGCAGGCGCTATTCCCAACGCCTTTATGCGCGACACGTTTCTGGCGGTGGAAGAGCGCGCCCTAACGCATCTGCGCGCCAGGCTGAGCGATGGAAGTCAACAACCGATCGTGTGGATTGATTATGCGGCCGGTCCGGCTTCCTTCGTGAACGGCGCATTGCAGCGCCTCCAAGCGGAAGGCTTTGACTTGAGTCGCGTCTACGTCGTGCTGGTGGAACCGTCGCTGCCTTTTCGCGAATATGCCCAACAACAGCCGGTGTTGTGTCAGTTGTTAGTCGAAGGCCGCCTGTTTGTGTTGGCGGGCATTTTGGAAGACTATGCCACGTATGAACAGGTCGAGTTGCTGTTGCACGCGCGCCTGGGCTGCAAAGCAGATCTCGTCACGCAGGCCTTCGGAGCATCGTATGTAGCCGATCATTTGCGGCCGGCCATGTGGAAAGCGCTGTTCGGCACGGCTCAGCACGATGCATTGAAGCTGGTCATCGCACCCACCACCAAATACAACCCCTCGCGCATGATCATGGATCGGCTGAATGATGAAGTGAAGCAGCGCAAGCAAAGTGCCCCCGATGGCAGTACTGGCGTCGCGGCTATTCCTATGTTCTTTCAAGCTTTCAGTGCCTGGGCCAGGGCTTTTGCGCGGCCGGTGCCTGTGCATAAGAACGGCCAGACTCGCCCGGCGCTGGTGGCCTTGATCCAATATGGGCGCGGGATCAAAAAATACTGTCCCATTCGTCAAACTGGCGAAGCCTTCAAAAACGAAATCGAGCAAGCGACGGCGCTGCGGGTGCAGCGGGTCACGCCTGTATTGGATGAGCAAGCCGTCTTGATCGAGTTGTAGAGCTGCCCGTGTGGCGGTGTGATCATTGAAAGAAGAGTCCCGTCAGGTCATACGGTCCGACGGGACTTCTATTTTGATAGGGAACTATCGCCGCGTCTTGCGCGGCGCTTTGCGTTTGGGCGGTGGCGAGGCGTGTGGCGCGATCCACTCCACAGCGCCGGGTGTGCGCCGCCAGTCATTCAAATGGGCTGTGGCATAATCGATGGCTTCGGTTTCCTCGCCCGGACTGATGTAGTCCGGCGAGAGATTAGGGATGCGCTTCTTTTCAGCCAGATAAGCGGGCACGTGGGGGTTTTGCTTCAGGGCTTCTTTCAAGGCGCGCCGGCTGTTGTCAGAATCACCCTCCTGCTGAAAAGCCAGTAACGCCTGCGTGTATAACCACGCAGCGCTATATTCGTCGGCGTATTGGGCGATCAGCGCGCGAGCTTCGTCGCGCCGATCGAGTTCCAGCAGCAAGTGCAGCAGCGAGTAGCGCACGCCTTGATTGTCGCCGGGATTGAGGCGCAGCATCTCGCGATAAATGGCGAGGGCTTCCTCGTGGCGGCGCAATTGCCACAGCATGCTGGCCTGGCCGTGCAAGGCGCGCATGTAAGGTCGCGTTTCCAGCAAGCCCCAGAAATCCCCCGCCGCCTCCGAGAAATAGTCTTCGCCCAAAGCGCGTCGTCCCGCCTCTACACCTCGTCGATAATATTCCAGCGCACGGCCCACCGTGTCGGCCTCTTCTTCGGCCAACAGCACGTAAGCATCGGCGCAGTCGGGTGAGGTCGCCAGGGCCTGGTGGGCCAGCGTGAGGCGCTTGCCGGGGTTCGATTCTTCCCACGCCTGATACATGATCTGCTGCGCCTGATCCAGTTGCGGATCGCCGCTGCCCGGCTGCGCGCCCAACTGTTGCGCGATCGCTTGCTGCATGATACCTTCCATGCTGCGCCGATCGAAAAAGGGCAGTTTGTCTTTCTCTTCCGCGTCGTCGAGATCGCCGTGCTGCCAATCGAGGCCGGGGCCGGGCCGCATGAGTCCTTCCAGATTTCCGCCGGGATATTTCACGTCCACCATCACTGGCCCGCCGTGGGTGTTCACTTCCAGCGTGGTTTCAAACGGCTCGTAGTCGCCCAGACCGGTGGGTTTCAGGGAGTCGCGCAGGGCGATCGGGATGGCGCGCAGCGCCGCTTCATCCCAGCGCAAATCTTTCAGGGACGGGCGGCGTATGGTATCGCTGGCCTTGTGATACACCATCGGAACCGGATAAGCTTCAGAGTTGACTACTTCCCAGCTATGCCGTTCAATCGCATCCAGATCGTCGAAGGGCACAAAGGTGATCGGATTAAACAGGAACGAATGCGCGCCTTTGTCGGGCAGCGTTTCCATTGGATCGTCGGCGGTCTCAAAGAGTCGTTCCAGATCTTCCCACTTCTCGTAAATTGCCAGGCCATATTCCACGCCGCCATTGCCCATGATCGACACGTAGCGCGGCTGGCGTTCCGGCGGCACACGCACGGCCAGTGTTTGCTCATTGGATAAGGCGATCCACGGCCTGGCGCGATAGAATTCCGCGGCGGCGGCAAACAAGTCCCCGACGAATTCCGGCGTGACCCCTTCGACCGACAACAGGCCCGGCGGTACTTCGCTGCCGTTCATGTGCGCTTCAAATTCACGCAGGATGGCGTCCATTTCAAACGGATATTCCGGCGCGAGCGCCAGTTTCACATCGATCTCTTTCAACACCGGTCCCAGAGCCTGCGCCAGCGTTTCACCGACGAGGGCGATGCCGGCCGGGCGGCGCGCGGAGCCGGCCATGGGCGCTGGTTTGCGCATGGTCTTGAACAGCGCCGCCTGCACCTGTTCCGCCGTGGGCAGTTCCGGTGTTAGATCGTTGCCCACCAGAAGGCCGTTCTCAAGCGCAAAAATAAACAGGCCATAGGGCCGCGTAGGCGGCTCGTTGGGCGGGGTGATCCACAGGCGCAGGCGATGAATGACCACCAGCCAGTGTTCGTCTGCGGCCGGTAGGGCTTTGATGAGAGAGACAGGAGATTTGGGCATGAGGGTCCTTTCAATGGTCGCGCAAGAATTTCTTCGTGATCGTGCTGCGCGGTGATGGATGCGCCAGGCGCTTACCTGAGCGCCGCATCGGCCTCATCCAGATGTTCGCTGCGATGCAGGGCGCGCACGACCCAGCGCTTATTATACACGTAGATTTCTTCGAGCAAAGCCGATGGGTAATCTTCCAGCCGCCTGTCCAGCGCGGCCGCAGTCTCGATGGCGATCCGCGCGGCGTCACGCGGCGGGATGACGGCCCACAGCGGCAGCGACAGATCGTTCACAAGAATGTCGATCTCCGGGATGAAGAGCTTGCCAGCGCGTTCGGTCATGTCCAGGACATACAGCACGCGCCGATCCCAGAAGGCCAGATGCGCCAGGGCGATGGCTACCGTCCAATGTTCGCCCACCGGGTGCTGCATTTCCTCATCGCTGAGGCGCGCGGCCAGGTTGCGGAGGCGATTGGTTGAAGCGCGATTGAGTTCGATAAACGATCGATCGAGTGTCATGGGGAATCCTCCTTCTCTCGTGTCTTATCTGACTGACAGGCTATTTCCAAAACGCCGTTCGGTTGAAAGTTGGACATGAAATAGCGCAGCGCTTGTTCGCGATCGTCACCGCCTCCCGCTGCCAAGAATATTTGCTCGCATTCGACCGCAATGTCGTCGATGATGCGTTCATAGCGATAGTACGCCAGCGCACGCTGATCGATCGGCGTCTGACCGTAACCTCGATAGAACAGGGCCTCTTCTGCTTGTGGCGTACGCGCGTCGCCAAACTGACCTCCACCGGCGTACATCAGATCGCGCTCTTTAGGCGCCAGAATGGGATTGTCCCAATCGATGAGATAGAAAGCGCCACTGGCATCGATCAGGATGTTGCCGGCGTGCAGATCCGCGTGGCATACCACACCTTCCGGCGGTTGAACCAGCAACGTCTGCGCGAGCCGTTCAGCCCGCGCGACAAGATCGAGAATCTCGGCGCGTTTGGCCCGCAAATACGCCGCGAGTTCTACTGCAACAGGATCATCAAAGGTCTCAGTTTTGAGGCGTGCCAGGGATTTCTTGACGATCTCGCGCCACTGCGGCGAGTAGGTCTCGTGCTGAATGCGATCGATCAGCGCGGGCGGCACGGTCACAGTGTGAATGCGTTTGAGGGCCGCGCCAAATTCGATCCAGTGGCGATCTGATAGATCAACCTCGTAGCCGTTGCGGCCTGCGACAAACAGATAGAGGATCACCTTGAAGGTGTCGAGGTTCGCCCACAGTTGCCCACTTGACGTCGCCAGCGGCGCGATGACCTGCGCAATGCCCTGGTCGCTGAGAAATTTGGGCAGCGTCACGGACGTTTCATCGAAGATGCCGCTGCGCAACTTCAAAAAGTAGGCCGTTTCATCTCCGGCGATGACGCGATAAACAGCTGTGTTCAAATCCGCGCCGAGAGGCAGAAAAGCGATCATGGCGGCACGCAATCCGTATTCAGCCTGCAAGCAAGCGCTGATTTTTTCGTCAGGGAGATCGGGTTTTTCTAGCATGGAGTAAGTCAATCTTGGTAGAACATCGCCCGAATGGGCAGCCTTATTTTCACCTTCTCTTGGCTAATTCAGTTGTCAGCGTATAGCGCCCATTAGATTCTTGCTCCATTACGACTACTTGGCAGTTTCGTGGATTGCGCAAATTCTCAAACTCTTCGACGCTCCAATGAAACCACCGCATCAAGAACAAGCGCATTGTCATACCGTGCGTCACCACCAACGCATTTTGTGGATAGCCTGGCTGGCTAAAATCTCGATATAACGTTTCCAGAAACGTGTTGACTCGGTCATAGACATCTGCCCCCGATTCCCCATCGGGTATCCGGTAATAAAAAGAACTGAAAGTATCTCGCTCCCGAATGATTCCTTCATTCACTTCGGGGCTTCGTAAATGTCCCCAATCTTGTTCCCGAATTCGCGGATCTTCAAAAGCTTTCACTACATTGGCTTCGATACTTTCGTGGATATAGTGATAGGTTTGGCGCGTTCGATAAAAGGGAGACAAATAGACATGGACCGTTTCAGCGCCAATAATGCGCTTGATGTCTTGGCCGGCTTGTCGTGCTTGCTCAATCCCCTCTGATGTCAAGTTTAGAGCGTAATCTGGCACAGTTTCATACTGATTTTTATCAGCGTTGCCTTCCGATTTTCCATGTCGAACCAATATGATGCGTTTGGGTTTCATATCCCACTTTCGTCTTGTTGCCCAGTTCATCAGCGGGTCGCCCAACGGCCCTGGTGTCAGCTTCCGAACTTAAGGTGCGCTTGCCTGGCACGCACGGCATTTAGTACCTTTTGATAAGCGTCTGGTAGTTGGATTTGCTCGTTCGTGAGGGGCCCCAGATCATTTTCCAAAATATCAAGGCAGCGCTGCAATGATTCTTGCACCGACACCAGACTACCCAGGGGCAAGGTGTGGCCTAGCTTCTCCTGCAATTCCGCACCGGCGTTGGCCTGGAAGAACTGCACCGGTCGCTGGCCGCCGTGCGTCAGCGTGTACAACTCCATCAGCAGATAGCGCATATCTTGCAGCGCCTCAACGGCTTCCCAGAGCCGCTGTCGTTGCAAGTCGACGTCGACGACGGCGGCATAGCGCACGCACTCGCTTAGCGCTTCTTCGCTAGGCCGGCGCGGTCGCCGGTTCGCAGTACCAGCGGCGGCAATGACGCTGTGATCAATGCGCCCCAGTAAGACGTGCAGACTCTCCACAATGTTCGGATGAGTGGTCGCTAACGGATGATACCGCACCGATAGCTGCAGCAAGGACTCAAACACGACATCACCTGAATCAACACCATCCGGGATGATCACGGCGGTGTGTTCGCCCAGTGGCCCGAAGGTCAAACACAATTGGGTTAGCTCTTCAACCGCATTGAGGCTGACCTGATCGGCAATCACCACATCGAGGTCAACGTCCGAGTATTGATCCCAGTTGCCACGTCCTAACGATCCAAACACGGCCACGGCGAGGATGCGTGGATCGTTTTCGTAGTGGGCCACGATCGCGCGCAGGATGGCTTGATGTTGCGGAGTTCCTGGGTAATGAGGATGGGTATCTATTTGCATGCTGGATCATCCAAGCCTTGATTAAGAATGCGACTAACCGCCTCGCCGTCAAAATCGACGCCTAGCTCACGCAGCTGGGCACGCCCCGCGCCCCCACAGGGCGAGCGTCAGTCACTCTATTTTGGCATGTCCGCCCGTTTGTGAATGTAGCGGGGGCGGCGGGTCATGTTCTCAGGAGAAAGCACATCGTCCAGCTCGGCTTTGGTGAGATACTTCTTGTCGAGCACAATCTCGTACACCGAGCGTCCGGTGGCGATTGCTTCCCGGGCGATCTCGGTAGACTTCTCGTATCCCAGCAAGGGGTTGAGCGCTGTCACTAGCCCGATGCTGTTCTCCACCATCCGGCGGCAGACCTCACGATTGGCCGTGATGCCCTGGATGCAGCGCTCGGTCAGTGTGCGACAGGCGCGGCCGAGCATATCGAGCGAAGTGAAAAGGTTATAGGCGATCACCGGTTCCATCACGTTGAGTTCGAGCTGCCCGGCCTCGGCGGCCAGTGTCACCGTCAGGTCGTTGCCGATGACTTCGAATGCGACTTGATTCACGACTTCAGGGATGATGGGGTTGACTTTGCCGGGCATGATCGATGAGCCAGGCGCCATCGGCGGAAGATTGATCTCGTGCAGGCCGGCGCGCGGCCCGGAGGACAGCAGGCGCAGGTCGTTGCAGATCTTGGAGAGCTTGACGGCCACGCGCTTGAGCACACCCGATAGTTGGACATACGCTCCTGCGTCCTGAGTGGCCTCCACCAAGTTTTGAGACATGATCACCGGTACGCCGCTCAATTCCCGGAGCCGGGTCGTGACCAGCGGGGCATAATCGGGATGCGCGTTCAGGCCGGTGCCGATGGCGGTCGCGCCCATGTTGATCTCGCGGATCAACATCTGGGCTTCCTGCACTCGCTGGATGTCCTCGCCGACCATGATGGCCCACGCCTCAAATTCCTGCCCCAGCGTCATCGGCACCGCATCCTGCAATTGAGTGCGACCCATCTTGATCACGTCGGCAAACTCGGCCGCTTTCAAGTCGAGCATCTTCCGCAGGTTTTCCATCTCTCCCATCAAGCCATCCATCTTCTGGCTGAGCGTCAGGCGCAACGCGGTCGGGTACACATCGTTGGTGGATTGGGATAGATTAACGTGGTTGAGCGGGTGGATGATGTCATAGCGGCCCTTGTCGTAGCCCAGGATTTCGAGGGCGCGATTGGCAATCACCTCGTTGGCGTTCATATTGGTCGAGGTTCCGGCTCCGCCCTGAATCACGTCCACGACGAATTCGCCGTGGAGTTGTCCGGCGATGATGTCATCGCAAGCGTGGGCGATGGCCTCCGCCAGCTGCGCAGACAACAGGCCCAGGTCGCGGTTCGCCAACGCGGCGGCTTTTTTGATACAGGCCAGTGAGTTGATCAGCCGTGGCGTGTGGGAAATTGGAATGCCCGTAATGGCAAAGTTCTCCAGCGCTCGCAACGTCTGGATGCCATAGTAGCGCTCGGCGGGTACCTCGCGCTCGCCAAGCAAATCGTGTTCGATGCGCGTTGGAGCCATAGGACAACCTCCATATTCCAAATAAAGCTCAATGCCTGCCGGCTTGCTTCCCGGTTAGTTCACCGCGCCCAGCTGACGTGACTCAACTCGTATACCTGCAAAACACTTTCCGCAGAAGGCGGCGGCAACACCAGTTCCCGGTTGATGCGACTGTCTACGCCAATCTCGCCCAGCGGCCTGAAGGTCAAACACAAACGATCCAAACGCGGCCACGGCGAGGATGCGCGGATCGTTTTCGTAGTGGGCCGCGATCGCGCGCAGGATGGCTTGATGTTGCGGAGTTCCTGGGTAATGAGGATGGGTATCTATTTGCATGTTGGGTCATCCATGCGCTGATTACTATTACAGCGCAATGTTGCGCTCAAGCCGCCGTCCTCGGCGGCGACAGCCCGCGTCGGGGATGGCGCTGTGAGCCGATCTTGCGTTGTCACCCTTGCGTGAGCCGCTTGATTCTGTTTGACAGACTAATGGCGACGATTGCGAATACTGTCGGTAGTGTAGCACCAATGACCAGAAAAACCGTTGAGTCAATCCTAAAAGCAGAAGCAGCGCCGATCATGAACGAGTTCAGCCAGCGCACACCCCCAAGGATCAAGAGTAGCCACGTCATAGGCGCAACAGGGCCGGTGAAACATCGCCGGAATCGAAGCGCAATCATGCCTGTCAGGATTACCCTGGGCCGATGAAACGAGGGTCAAGGACTCTCTGCTAATGGTGTCCGTTTTTGTTC